>NZ_RCDI01000001.1:344118-688236 GCF_003675875.1 Halostella limicola
TGCACCTCCTTGGCGGTGCGTTCGGTCTGGGACTGGATGCGCTCGATGCGCTCCTCGATCTCCTCGGCGGCCTCTTTCGTCTCCGCGGCGAGTTCCTTGACCTCGCCCGCGACGACGGAGAAGCCCTTGCCGTCGTCGCCGGTGGAGGTCCGCGAGGCCTCGATGTTCGCGTTCAGCGCGAGCATGTTCGTCTGCTCCGCGACCTCGGTGATGAACTCGATCACTTCCCCGATCTGCTCCACCTCGTCCTCGAGCGCCTCGATCTCGTCGACGGCCTCCTCGGACTCGGCCTCGATGCGGTCGAGGCCCTCGATGGCCTCGGTGGCGGCCTCGCGGCCTTCCTTGCCGGTGCGGGCCGTCCGCTCGGCGATCTCGGCGACCTCGTTCGACGAGGAGGCGATCTCCTCGATGGTCGTCGAGAGGCCGGACATCTCGGAAGAGACGGACTGAAGGGACTCGTTCTGTCGCTCGGAGCCGTCGGAGATCTCCTGGATGGACTCGCTGACCTGCTCGGAGGCGGAGCGGACCTCCTCGGAGCTGACGGTGACCTCCTCGCTGGAGGCCGCGACGACGGTCGCGAACTGCTTGACGCGGTCGAGTGTCTCCTCGATCGTCTCCATCATGGCGTTGAACTCCCGGGCAATCTCCGACATCGCCTCGTTCTCGCTCTCGTGGTCCATCCGCCCGGTGAGGTCGCCGGTCGCGCACCGCTGCATCACGTCGGCGTACTCGTCGGCCTTCGTCTCCAGGTGCTGGTTGATGCGGTCGGTGCGCCGGCGGGCCGCCTCGGCCTCCTCGCGCGCCTGTTCGGACTCGCGGATCTGGTTCCGGAGCGCCCCGCGCATGCTGTCGAAGGACGCGTAGAGGCGGCCGATCTCGTCTTTCCGGTGGCTGCGGAGGTCGACGTCGAGGTCGCCCTCCTCCATCCGCCCCGCCTGCTCGCGCAGGTCGGCCAGCGGCCCGACCGTCTGCCGGCCGAGCACGACGCCGACGAAGCCGAGCGTCAGCAGCGCGGAGCCGATGATGAGCAGGACGCTCCGCCCGACGTTCTGCTGGACGGCGAAGGCGTGGTCCTTGTCGACGGTGCGGATCGTGACCCAGTTGGTCGCGCCCACCTCGGCGTACGCGTGCACCTCGTCGGCCGACTGCTGGAACGTCGTGTTGCCGGTGGAGCGGGTCTCTGCGAGGTTGTCGCCGTGGAGCGACGAGTTGATCGCGTCGTCGATCACCATCACGGTCTCGCCGTCCTCGTTGACGATCCGGGTCGAGTGGTGCTCGTCGTCCTTCTGGATGTCGTCGAGGTGGGTCTGGATGCGCGCCACGACGACCACGTACTTGCCCTCCTGGTCCGGCACGGAGCTCGCGAAGGCGATAACGGGCTCGTTGTCGAGCACCGGCGAGCGGTACGAGCGCGAGGACATCCACACTTCGTCGTTCTCGCCGGCGCCCGACGGCGGGTTCGCGGTCGCCCACGGCACCGCTTCGAGGGTGTCCGTCTCGAAGCCTTCCATCGGGAACTCGGTGCTGGCCTCGACGACGCCCTCGTTGCTGTCGACGAGGTGGATGCTGAGCACGTCGTCGCTCATCCTGTCGCGCTGCGTCACCAGGTACTGAGCCGGCTGGTCGTTCTCCCGGAGCGACTCGCCGGCCGAGACGGTGCGGGTCTGGAGCTGCATCTTCTCGACCCACTCGCCGAGGGAGTTGGCCCGGAGCTCGCTGGTCTCTTCGAGGTTGTCCTGAGTGCTGGTCTGGACGGCGTCCTGAGCCTGGACGAAGCCGAACCCGCCGACCATCGAGATGACGATCACGACGGCCAGGATCGAGACGACGAACTTGGCCGCGTACCGCCGCTGGATGAACGACGGCACGAGGAGGTTCGCGACCTTCCCGGGGAGGCTCCGCGACAGCTCCTCGTCGCGCCCGGCGTCGGTGTCGATCGATTCTACGTCGGTGTCGGTGTCTTGATTCGCGTCAGGCATGGGTTATGGTTCGAACGGCACCTCGACGTCGCCGTCGACGATCGCGGTTCTGTCCGCCTCGATGTCCTCCTTCAGTTCGTCGGGGATCGCCGGCCCGAGTTCGGAGCCGTACACGACGGCGACGCCGTCGTCGTCGAGGCCGAGCGGGACGACCGACCCGCCCCCGAACTCGCCGTCGACGACGGTCCCGATGGCGTCGTAAACCGCCGTGTCGATCCGCTTCGTCATGCTCGCGAGGATGACGTCGGAGTAGCGGGGGTTGCTCCGGGACTGGTCGGAGTCGACGCCGAGCGCGAACCGCTCGCGGTCCTGGGCGGCCTGGAAGACGCCGAGACCGGTCCCGCCGGCCGCGTGGTAGACGATGTCGGCCCCCTCGTCGTACATCCCTTCGGCGGCTGCGCGGCCGCCTTCCACGTCGCCGAAGCTGCCGACGTACTCCGTGAGCACCTCGACGTCCGGGTTCGCGTGTTCGACGCCCGCCGCGAACCCGGCTTCGAACTTCTGGACCAGCGGCACCTCGACGCCGCCGACGAAGCCGACCGTCAGGTCGTCGGGCCGGGTGGAGCCCTGCCCGGCGCTGAACTCAGTCGTCGTCAGCTGGCCCGCGAGCGATCCGACGAGGAACGACCCCTGGTGCTCCTGGAACACGTAGCTCGCGACGTTGTCCTCCTCCACCACGGCGTCGAAGAGCACGAACTTCTGGTCCGGGTGGTTCGGCGCGGTCGTCTCCAGCGCGGCGGTCTGGTCGAAGCCGATGCAACAGACCAGGTCGTACTCCGGGTCCGAGGACTCGGCGAACTCCCGCTGGAGCGCCTCCATCTCGTCGGCTGTCTCCGGCTCCCGGTAGTCGAACGAGACGTCCCGCTCCAGGCGGCTGCGCTGGACGCCCCGGTGGGCCATGTCGTTGAACGACTTGTCGTCGAGGCCCGCCGTCGCGTACACCATCCCGACGTGGGTGCCGGCGGTGGTCTCCGCGGGGTCGTCGCTGCGGCCGTCGTCGCGGCCGTCGTCGCCGTCCGAACTCCCGAGTAGTGCCTCCTCTACCGCCGTGCAACCCGCGACGGCGGCGGTGCCGATACCGGCGAGACCGCCCAGTAGGCGGCGTCGCCGTAGCGCTACCTGCTCCTCTTCCATGACGCACCTTCTGCAATCACTTAACTTATAAATGTCGGCATACGAGTCATAATTCTACGATAAATACGGAACCGGTGAGGAATTGAACGTAGCTGGGCTAATCACCCGAAACCGGGGCGAGAGAGCGCCCTAACGATCGACGTCACAAGAACCATACCTATCGAGCGAACAGAATAGAGTGTGATACGTCGCCTCCTCGTCACTCTTCTGGTCGTCTGTGCGCTTCCCGCGACCGGCGGCCTCGCGGGCGCTGCGGACCCTTCCGGCGCTGCGGGTACCGGTCCTCGATCGCCGGCGACGACCGCTGTCGGCGGGCCGTCGACCGCGGCCGACCCCCTCGTCAGAACGGTCTCCCTCCAGCTCACGCCGGACGACCCCGGGTCCGTCCGGGCGACAGTCCGGTTCGACGTGCCCGACAGCGTGACCGAGGTTCGGGTCGTGCTTCCCGAAGACGCGAGCGTGGTCTCGACGCGCGGGTTCGATCGGGCGGACGGCCGGGAGTACGCCTGGGACGGCTCGACGAGTCGGCCCTCGGTGACCTTCGACAAGCCAGCGAACGTCACGGGCGACGCCCGCCGTTCGGCGAACGTCACGGGGAACGAGAGCGTCCCTGCCGTCCCCACCGCGACCGGCGACGCTGACGACGGTCACGACCACAGCCACGACGACGAGCGCGGCGGGGTCGAAGCACGCGCCGCCGAGCCCGGCGACCCGCACCTCGACGGGGCCGCCGCCGAGGCGGGATACGTCTTCGCCGACACCGGCGACTGGGCCGTCGTGCGCGTCCCGCAGGTCGGGACCAGTTGGCGATACCGCGGCAAGGAGGTCCCCCTCGACCGCCGGACCGTCGTCGACGGCGAGGGCGCGACCGGCGGCGAGATCGCGTACCTCGGCCCGCACGAGGAGCGGGTCCGTCAGGCGGGTGACGAGACCGTTCGCCTCGTCGTGCCGGCGTCGGCGTCGATGCGGGCGTCGCCGGAGGCCGTGCTTGACTCGATCGCCGACGCCCGCGACCGCCTCCGCGTCGGCGGCGACAACGAGGAGTCGTTCTTCGTCGCCGCGCCGACGAACGTGGCGTGGGCGGCCCGCGGCGTCCAGACCGGGCCGGACGACGCCTGGGTGCGGGCGGACTCGGGGCTCGACTCCCCGGACAACGTCTGGATACACGAGTACGTCCACACCCGCCAGGACTACGGGACGACCGCCGAGACGGAGTGGCTGATCGAGGCCTCCGCGGAGTACTACTCGGCGCTGCTCTCGTTCGAGCAGGGCCGCGTCGGCTTCCGGGCGTTCCGCGACCACCTCAGCCACGGCGCGCGAAGCCCCTACGCGGGGACCGTCATGGACGACCCGGCGACCTGGCGGGACAACGGGGCGAACTACGTGAAGGGCGCGCTCGCCGTCGGCGCCATCGACTACCGCACCCGCGCGGCGAGCGACCGGCGGCGGAGCTTCGCGATCACGTTCCGCAGTCTCAACGAGCGCGACCGAGTCACCGCCGACGCGTTCTACGACGCGGTGAACGCCTCCGGCGGCCCCGAGGTCCGCGCGTTCGCCCGCGAGCACGCGACGACCGACGCCGTGCCCGACGCGTGGAGCGCAGAGGAGCACGCGGACGCCTTCGACGCCGCGCCGGCGATGCTGCGCGCGTCCGTCGACTCCTATCGGGTCGACGGCCCCTACAGGAACCGCACGGTCGCGACGCCGCCGACGCTCGTCCCGGGCGAGCGGCTCACGGCTGCCGTGGCCGTCGAGAACGACGGCGGCCGTGCCGACGAGTTCGCCGTCGAACTGACAGTCGACGGGGAGCGCGCCGCCGCGCGGACGGTCGCGCTGGACCCCGGCGAGACGGCGACGGTGCGGCTCGGAACGACGTTCGACGCGGCGGGGTCGTACGAGCTGTCCGTCGCCGACGTCGCCGGCGTCGTCTCGGTTCGGGAGCCGGCGGCGCCGACCGTCACGGCTATCGACGTCGACCCCTCGTCGCCGCGGGCGGGCGACGAGGTCCGACTGGTCGCCACCGTCAGGAACGACGCCGATTGGCCCGCGCGCGGGGAGATCCAGTTCCGGGTCGACGGGGACGCGGTCGCGACGCGGACCGTCGCGGTCGACGCCGGCGCGGAGACGACGGTCACCGCGAACGCGACCCTCCCCGCCGGCGGGGTCAGAATCGGCGCGGGCGATGCGGAGCGGTCGGTTCGCGTCTCCGAGCGGAGCAGCACCGGCCTGCCCGGGTTCGGCGTCGGCGTCGCGCTCGTCGCGCTCGTCGCGGCGGCGCTGTTCGGTCGGCGCGGTGAATAGCGAGCCTCGGACCCCGTTCGCAGAAAGCGTCTACTCGACCGTGACGGTCAGCTCGCACCGGTCGTCGCCGTCAAGCAGGCAGGCCGCCTCGTCGATGCTCGCCGCCTCGTCGCGCGACGCCGCGATGCCGCGGACGATGCCCTTCCCGAGCGGACACAGCTCGTTGCCCGACGGGTAGACGAGCGTCACGACGTCGCCGTCGACCCGCTCCGCGTCCACGTCGGGCGGGAACGCCTCGTCGTCGTCGCCGTCGAGCTCCGCGTATATCGTCTCCAGGTTCTCGAGCACGTCGGCGGTTCGCCAGTCGTCCCTGACGTGGGCCTTGAACGTGTCGAGGAGCTCGGGCGCGAGGAACTCGCCGAAGTCCTCCTGGAGCGCCGGCTCGGAGCGGTCGTTCCGCTCCGCGAGCGTCTCGAGGAGCGCCGTCACCTCCTCGTCCGGGTAATGCGACACCGGCAGGTAGAGCTTCGGTTCGATGCCCGCGGCGTCCATGACCTCGTCCCAGTCCTCCTCGGGCAGTTCCGCCTCGACGTAGCTTTTCAGCGATTTGTGGATTATTCCGTGCATATCTCAGTTCGCCCCCCACGCACGCGCTTCGTTCACACGCGTACAACTGCGAGACTCCGGCTTAAAACTCCCGGTGAAATGAGAAGTTCCGTCGAGTTACAGGAACTCGGCGACCGCCGGCGCGGCGCTGACCTCGCTCGCGGCGCGTTCGAGCGTGTCGGTGCCGTAGACGGCCTCGACGCCCGCCCGCGCCAGTTTCGTCGGCGCGTTGCGAGCCAGCAGGGGGTGGACGCAGGTGACGAACACCCGCGCCGCGCCGCGGTCCTGCAGGATGCCCACGGCCTCGCTCATCGTCGACCCGGTGGCGATGATGTCGTCGGTGACGACGACGTCCCGCCCGTCGACCGCGGCGTCGCTCGGCGATATCTCCACCTCCGACCCGGAGTGGCGCGTCTTCTCGAAGTAGTCCGTCTCGCCCGCGCCGTAGGCGTCCCGGACGGTCTCGGCGATGTCGAGCGCGCCCTCGTCCGGCGAGAGGAACACCGGTTCCGCGAGATCCCCGGGCAGCGGCTCCGCCAGACACGCCCCCGCGTCGACGGCGGTCGCCGCCGGCTCGAACCAATCCGTCACGGCGTCCTCGTGGGGGTTGACGACCAGCGTCCGGTCCGCGCCGGTGCTGATGGCCCGCGCCATCGCGCGCGCCGACACCGGTTCGCCGGCCTTGAACGCCTCGTCCTGCCGCGCGTAGCCCATGTAGGGCAGGACGGTGACGACCTCCTCGGCCCCGGCCTCGCGGGCGGCGTCCTGCAACTGGAGCAGTTCGACGTGGGCGTCGCTCGTCGGCGTCGACGCCACGACGACGGCGCGCTCGGGCGAGACGTCGCCGACGCGCGCGATCAGTTCGCCGTCCGGAAACCGTTCGAACTCCACCGGCGCGAGCGGTTCGTCGAGCTCGTCGGCCAGCGCGGCCGCGAGCGACTGCGACGCGGACCCGGGTACGATCATGGTCGGGTATCTGCGACCCTGGTTAAACCCGTTTTCGTTCTGCGGACTCGGGCGGTAACGTCTGTCTCACTACGGCACCGCGATCCCGCCGATCTCCGTCACGCCGAGGGGCTGGGTCCGCCAGCCGTCGCCGGCGTCCGCGAGGAAGGTGCCGTCGCCGCCGACGGCGTACACCGCGGCGTCGGCGTACGCGATGCCGGCCACCGACGCGTTGGGCGGGAACTCGACGGGGGACCAGTCGCCGTCGTCGTGCTCGTACAGCGTCTCCGGCGTGGCGGCGTGGGCGCGGCCCAGTTCGCCCGGCGGAACGTCGCGGTCGGCGGCGGCGAGCGTGAACTCGCCGCCGGACTGCTCCATCCAGCCCGCGCCGAGCTTGTACAGGCCGTCGCCGGTGGCGGCGAGGGGGGTGCCGGCGGCGGAGACGTCCCGAGCGTCGTCGAGCCCGGTGTGCGAGAGGTCACCGTTCCGGACGCGGTAGACGCCGTCCTCCGCGGCGACGAGGTCGCCGGCGGCGGCGCGGACCGGGACGCCGACCGACCCGACGGTCGTCCACTCGTCGGTCTCGGTGGCGCGGGCGACCGACCAGTCCGGGCCGACCGCGAGGAGGGCGTCACCGTCGAAGGCGACCGCGACGGCGGGGCCGAAGCCGACGGAGTCGTACTCGTGCTCGTCTTTCACGAGCACGTCCGTCGGCGTCGCGACGGCGAGATGGCCGTCCCGCGCGGCCACGTCGAGCGCGGTGCAGGCGTGGTCGATGCCGTACTGTCCGACCAGGTCGTCGGAGACGGAGACGCTGGCGACGCCCTGGCCGGCCGCGACGTACGCCGTCGTCTCGCCGACCTTGTCCCCGTACACCCGCTTCTCGTCGATGCTGACCATGTGGGTGCGGTGGCGTGCGATCACGGAAAACGTTCCGGCGCGTCCGCCGACCCGGACCGTCGGCGTCGTTCGCGAGTCCTTTTCAGGCGCCGTGCGGTACCGGGAAACGGAAAATGGCGCTGGAGACGGCGATTCGGATCGGGCTCCTGGTCGCATCGGTCGCGGGCCTCTGGGTCGGGGCGCGCCTGTTAGTCGACGCCGTCGTGCGGCTGGGCCGTCGAGTCGGCCTGTCCGAACTGACGATCGGACTCACCGTCGTCGCCGCCGGGACGTCGACCCCCGAACTCGTCGTCACGACCGACGCGGCGCTCAAGGGGCTCGGCGACATTGCGATCGGCAACGTCGTCGGGTCTAACATCTACAACCTCGCGTTCGTCCTCGGGGTCGTCTCGCTGATCCGCTTCGTTCCGATAGAGCGCTCACTCGTCCACAGGGACGGTCTCGCGCTGATCGCGAGCACGCTCGTCGGCGCCGCCGTCATGCTCGACCTGACGGTGACGCGGGCCGAGGGAGCGCTCCTCCTCGCGCTGTTCGCGGCGTACACGGCGCACCTCCTCCGGTCGGGCGCCGAGTCCGACTCCGAGTTCCCGTCCGCAGGCGAACCGTCGACGCGAGAGGGGACGAGCGTGCCGATGGGACCGACGGACCGCGTCGCGTTTCGGGGTCGCGACGCGGTCCTGCTGGTCGCGGGGCTGGCGATCACGCTCGTCAGCGGGGACGTCATGGTCCGGACCGCCTCGGCGCTGGCGAGAGGCGCCGGCGTCTCGGAGTGGGTCATCGGCGGGACGGTCGTCGCCGCCGGCACCTCGACCCCGGAGTTCGCGGTGTCGCTCGTGGCGATGCGGCGCGGCAGTCTCGGCGTCTCGGTCGGGAACGTCGTCGGGAGCAACGTGTTCAACTTGCTCGGCGTCGTGGGGGTCGCCTCCCTCATCCGCCCGCTCTCGTTCGGCGGTGCCGCGCTGGAGAGCCTCGCGTGGCTGACCGCCGTGTCCGTCGCGATCGTCGCCGCCCTCTGGACGCGGCGGCGGCTCTCGCGGGGGGAGGGCGCGCTGTTCGCCGGGTCCGAGATCGTCCGGTGGACGCTCGGCCTGCTCGGCGGCGGGTGACGCGGCTCCGACGGACGGTCGCCGGCCGCAGTCTCCGTCGCGCTTCGGAACCACTTTGAGGAACGCATCCACAGGTTTACGCAATGAAGGTTTTCGGGTCGAGCGGAACGCGGGGCGTGGTCAACGAGTCGTTGGGGCCCGAGTTCCTCCTGCGGGTCGCGAAGGCAGCGGGAACGATGTGGCGCGCCGACCGCGTCGCCATCGCACGGGACACGCGGCGGACGGGCGAGATGCTTGCGGACGCGGCGGCGAGCGGGCTGGCGAGCGTCGGCACCGACGTCGACCGCCTCGGCGTCGTGCCGACGCCGGGCCTGCAGGCGTACGCGGAGCGCGAGGGCGTTCCGGCGCTGATGATCACCGCCTCGCACAACCCGCCGAAGTTCAACGGCATGAAGCTGATCGGCGACGACGGCGTCGAGCTCTCGGTCGACGAACTGGAGGCCGTCGAGGAGCGGCTGCTCGCTGAGCGCTTCGAGACCGTCTCCTGGGCCGAGACCGGCGAGGCCCGCCACGTCGAGGGCGCTCGCCGCGCGTACGTCGACCAGCTCATCGACGCGGTCGACGCCGAGGCGATCGCCGACGCGGACCTCACCGTCGCGCTCGATCCGGGCCACGGCGCCGGATCGCTCACCAGTCCCGACTTCTTCCGCGAACTGGGCTGTCGCGTCATCACGGTCAACGCCCAGCCCGACGGCCACTTCCCCGGCCGCAACCCCGAGCCGGTCTCGGAGAATTTGGGGGACCTCGGCCGGCTGGTCGCCTCGACCGACGCCGACCTCGGCATCGCCCACGACGGCGACGCCGACCGCGCCATCTTCTACGACGAGCGCGGCGAGTACATCGAGGGGGACGCCACGTTCGCCGCCCTCGCCGCCGCCGAACTCTCGCCCGGCGACACGACCGTCTCCGCGGTCAACGTCTCCCAGCGCCTCGTCGACGTGGCCGACGACGTCGGCGCGGACCTCGAACTCACCCCGATCGGCTCCACGAACATCATCTCGCGCATCCGCGACCTCCGGAAGGAGGGCGCGACGGTGCCCGTCGCCGGCGAGGGCAACGGCGGCGTCTTCTTCCCTAACTACCGACTCGCGCGCGACGGTGCCTACATCGCCGCGCGCTTCCTCGAACTCGTCGCCGAGCGCCCGGCCAGCGACATCGTCGCCCCGTACGACGACTACCACAACGTCCGCCGCAACATCGAGTACGGCACCGAGGACGAGCGCCGCGCCATGCTCACCGCCGCCGAGAGCCGCGCACAGTCCTCCGACGCCGAACTCGACGTCACCGACGGCTACCGCCTCGACTACGGCGACGCGTGGGTACTCGCCCGCCCGAGCGGCACCGAGCCGCTCGTCCGGATCTACGCGGAGGCCCGCGAGCGGGACAGGGCGGTGGAGCTGGCGGAGGGGATGCGCGCCGAGTTGGAAGCGGCGAGGAGCGAGGCGTAGCCTCGTCTCCGAACTGTCGAACTCGGCGGTTGCGCTGAACTCGAATCGGCGAGGGACGACGCGTAGCGGTTTCTGCTGTCTCTTGGTGTCGCCGCCTACCGAACAGCACCGCTTCCGGATCGAGCGCCCGCAAAAGGGTGCCTCTGCAGGCCGCCGTCAGGTGGTCCCTCAGCGAGAAGGAGACGTGGGATTGATAGGAACCTTCGGTTTTCCTTCTCAACGCTTTAAATATCGTCAGTCCAACTGGTCCTCCGGTATCCCCTGTTGGAGCATGAACGGGCCGAAGTCCGCCGCGGTCCGACGAGCGACGGTCGCGATGCGGAGGACGTACGCCAGCAGGACGGCGAACGGGGCGACGGCGAGCGTCACCGCACCGGCGACCACGCCGGTCAGCAGCGCCCGGTTCGCGACGAGGTCGACGAGGCGGTCGTACGACAGGATGACGAACCCCCCGCCGACCAGGGCGGCGAACCCGACGTATAGTAGGACGATGGAGAGGTTGGCGAGCTCCTGCTGGATGTATACCGTTTTGAAGTAAAGCCGCGCGACGTGGACGTCCTCCAGCAGCGACTCGATGCCGTCGACCGCGTCGGCGACGGCGTCGGGTAGCGCCTCCTCGTCGCGAGTGTTCCGGAGCGTCCGGGCCGCATCCAATTGCGCCGAGTCGTCGTAGTCGAGGATGACCGAGACGACCTCGAACGTCCCGAACGTCGCTCCCTCCAGCGTCTGCTCCGCACTGCCGGCCTCGTCGGCGACGCGGTCCGCGAACCCGCGCACCCGCTCGCGGCGCTCGGCGTCGTCGACGGTGTCGGCCGCCTCGCGCAACCGCTCCGCGCGGTCCCGCGTGGCCGCGACGAGCGTCCGGAGGAAGGCGGTCGGTGTCGCAGGACTGGACTCTACGCCCACGTCGTCCTCGACCGTCCGCCGGAACTCGTCGGTCTCGTCGAGCCGTTCCCGGAAGGTGCCAGTGGTGCCGAACTCCTGCGTGAGGATGAGCTGGTTGATCGCGAGTACGACGGTGATGAACGGGAGCATCCCGCCGAGCATCGAACCGACGAGCGTCGTCACGGGACGGGGATCGGTGACGACGACGAGGCTCATCCCGGCCAGGGCGACGACCGCCGCGAACACGATCGCCAGGAGCGCGGCGGCGATCAGCACCCGGTCCCCGTCGAGCGCGACCCACCGCTTCGCCTGCGCGAGGTCCGGCATCTATCGGGGATCCAACGGCCGGCCACTTGTACGGCGGCCGGTCCTACCGTGTTCGACGCGTCCGAGTCCTCCGGATCTCGCGGCCGGGTGTCGAACCCTCTTGGGCTCTCGGAGTGCGTCTACTCATGCGCGCAGCCACGTTTCAGGGCCCCGGCGATATCAGCGTCGAAGAGGGACCGCGCCCGGCGATCGAGGACCCGACCGACGCAGTCGTGCGGGTCTCCCACACCGCGATCTGCGGCTCCGACCGCTGGTTCTACCGCGCGATGGACGAGCGCGAGGCGATCAAGGTGCTCGTCAGGCCGTGATCAGCGGTCGGGGTACGACTCCAGCGCGTCGGCGAGGCGCTCTCGCTCCTCTCGCAGGTCCGCGAGTTCGCCCTCGACGTCCCCGGAGGCGAGGCGGTCGCGCTCCTCGGGGCCGAGGCGCTCCCGCGCGACGGCGGCGTTTCGCAGGCGCTCGTAGTCGTCGTCGCGGGTCAGCGCGCGCACGTCGCGGAGCCGCGCCACGACGTCCTCCGGCGCGAACCGCGAGACGAGCGAGATCAGCTCCCGCGAGCGCCACCAGAGGTCGTCCGCCGACGGCGGTGGCCACCCGACGGTGAGGGGGTCGGCGTCGAGCCGTTCCAGGTAGGTCTGTCTGGTGGCGACCCGCCGCTTCAGTTCCGCGGCGTCGTCGACGTAGTGGTCGAGCTTCGACTTCGAGTAGTCGGCGTAGGAAAGCAGGGTCGGGATCGGCTCCTCGCCGGCCGGCGACGACCGGACGAAGTCGAGCAGGTCCGTCGGCGGCGTCGTCAGGTCGACGAGCGGGAACTGGTCGGCGTCGACGGCGAACCCGAGCACCGTCCGGGCGCTCTCCTCGCGTTTGAACGCGGCGAAGGCCTCGCGAACCCCCTCGTCGTACGCCTCGATCGGGTCTCGCAGGCGCTCCACGGGGGCGTTCAGGTCCGCCTCGCCGAGTTCGATCAGCCGTTCGAGGTCGTCGATGCGGTCCTCGACGCGCTCCTTCCGGCGGGCGGCGTCCTTGCGGGCGTCTCTATACGCTTCCAGGGCTTCCTCCCGCTCCGCGGGGAGTCGGGCGACGGAGGCCGCGGGCGCGAGCGCCTCGCGGGCGGCGGCGAAGTCGTCCTCGCTCAGGCGGCGCTGGTCGAGCGCGTCGAGCGCGCCCTCGAACGCGTCGCGGCGGGGGAACTCCTCCGGCAACCCCTCGACGAGGTCCGCCACCGCGTCCTGGAACTCGACGTACGCCTTGAAGTCGCCGGTCCCGGTGGCGCTCTCCTCGTACCGGTCGAACAGGTCGGTCAGGTCGTCGTACGCGTCCGCGACCGTCGAGACGGTCTCCTCGCCGACGTCCTCGATCTCCCGCTCGACCTCGCGGACGGCGTCGTCCGCGGACTCCAGGGCGGCGATGGGGTCACTCATTGCGCGTGGTCACTCGTACACGTCGTCGGGGTCGAAGACCTTCTCGCCGACGACCTCGCCGTCGACGGTTCGGTGGAAACACGACTCGTAGCCGGTGTGACAGGCCCCGCCCTCCTGCTCGACGAGGTAGAGCAGGCTGTCGCCGTCGCAGTCGACGCGGACCTCCTCGACGCGCTGGACGTGGCCGCTGGTCGCCCCCTTCTCCCAGAGCTCGTCCCTGCTGCGGGAGTAGTAGTGCGCGCGCCCCGTCTCCCGGGTCCGCTCCAGCGCCTCGGGCGTCACGTACGCGAGCATCAACACCTCGCCGGTGTCGGCGTCCTGCGCGACGGCGGGGATCCGCCTGCTCTCCCCGAAATCCATCTCCACGGCGGTGGCGTCGGTCATGTCCGCGAAGACGCCGCTCCCGCGAATAGTTCTTTTGTTCGCGCCGACGCCGGGGCTGTTTTAGGGACCGAGCGCGGAGGCGGGAGTATGGACGGCGACGCGGACGCGACGGACGACGGAGCGACCGGCGACGACGGGATCGTGGCGGAACTGCGCGCGAACCCGGCGCTCGCCGCCGTCGAAGTGGGGAGCCTCGCGGTCGCGCTCTGCCTCCCGGTCGCGACGCTGTGGGCGCTCGTCGCTCCCGGCGACCCGTCGACGGACGTGCTGGTCGGCGTCGTCCTCGTCGGAGTCGCCTTCGCCGCGCTCTGGACGCTCGCGTACCCCTTGTACGACGCGATGCGGTAACTTCGGGGTCGCCGCGAACCGGACCTCCCGCTCGTCGTCACGCACGCCAGCGATGCCTCAACGGGTTACTCGTCGCCTTTCCGTCCCGATCGCGCCCGTCGCCGTCGCGACGGCCGCAATGCTCTCGGGTACATGTATGATAATTTAATCCCTGTCGGGCGTGGAGTCGCCTTCCGACGGTATTCACGTCTAGAAGAAGACTATATGTAGCCGCATCATCTGGACCTAGTGACCAGTAGATGCAGTCACTCGGAACCGCACCGACGGGGTCGGTCCTCCTCGCCGCGCCGCCGGTCAGGGGCGGGATCCCCACCGTCGGCCTCGACAGCTCGCAGTGGGTCGAGACCGTCCTCTCGGCTGGTGCGCTCGCTCTCTCACCGGACGCCCTCGCGCTGGCGCTCGTCGGATCGATGTTCGGGATCGCCGTGCTGTTGCGCAGGCGCCGTCGGTCCCGTCACGGCGGGTTTGACGGGAACTACCGCGACGTCTTCCACGGCATGGACGAGGCGGTCGTCGTTCAGGACGCCGAGACCCTGGAGATCGTCGACGCGAACCGGGCGGCGGCCGACCTGTACGGGTACTCCGTCCCGGAGCTCCGGCGACTGAACGTGATGGACCTCACTGCCGCCCACCCGGAGTTCGACGCCGCGACGGTCGAGGAGAAGCTCGAACGGACGGTCGAGGACGGCTCCCAGCGGTTCGACTGGCCCATCGAGCGCGAGGACGGCGAGCGGCGCTGGGTCGAGGTCTCGCTGACGCGAGCGTCCGTAGAGGGGAACCCCCGGGTGCTCGCGGTGATTCGGGACGTCACCGATCGGAAGGCGCGGATCGACGACCTCGAACGCTACGAGACGCTCGCCGAGACGGTCGTCGACGGCCTCTACATCACGGGCCCGAACGGCCACTTCACGTACGCCAACGAGGAACTGGCGGCGCTGATGGGGTACGACCGCGAGGAACTGCTCGGGATGCACATCGCCGACGTCACGCCCTCGCCGGAGGTGGACCGGGCCTGGGAGCTGCGCGACGACCTCGAAGCGGCGCCCGACCAGACGAAGACCCAGGAGTTCGACCTGTTCACCGCCTCCGGTGACACCGTCCCCGTCGAGATCCGGTTCACCGCCCTGCCCTTCAGCGACGGGTCGCAGGGCACCGCCGGGGTGGTCCGCGACGTCTCCGACCGAAAGCGCCACGAGCACCAGCTCGAAGCGCTACACGCGGTGACCCGCGACCTGATGACGGCGAGCGATGCCGACGTCGTCGCCGCCCGCGCGAGCGAGGCGCTGGAGGAACTGCTCGAGTTCCCGATCAACGGCGTCCTGTTTCACGAGGACGGCCGCCTCGACCACGTCACGATCAGCCCGGACGCGGAGTCCCTGTTCGGATCGCCGCCGTCGCTGCCGACGGAGGGGAGCGTCGCGGGGGAGGTGTTCCGCACCGGCGAGCCGCGCGTGTTCGACGACGTCGACGGCGCCGACGGCGTCTACGATCCCGACACCCCGGTCCGGAGCGAGTGCATCTTCCCGCTCGGGGAGTTCGGCGTGCTGATCGTCGCCTCGACCGCGCCGAACGCGTTCGATCGGCGGGAGGTCGAACTCGTGCGCGTCCTCGCCGCCAACGTCCGGGCCGCGCTGGAGCGAACGCGGATCGAGACGGAACTCGAGCGCCAGAACGCCCGCTTGGAGGAGTTCGCGAGCATCGTCACCCACGACCTCCGCAACCCGATGAACGTCGCCGAGGGCCACCTCGAACTCGCCCGCGAACTGGACGACCTCTCCCGCCTCGACGACGTCGACGCGGCGTTCGACCGGATGAGCGCCATCATCGAGGAGGGACTGACGTTCGCCCGCGTCGAGGGGGAGATGGAGACCGCGGTGCTCGACCTCGAAGCCGTCGCGCGGCGGGCGTGGGACATGGTCGCGACCGGCGACGCGACGCTGATCGTCGAGGCGGAGGGGCTCGTCCGCGCCAACGAGGAACGGCTCCTGACGCTGTTCGAGAACCTCTTTCGCAACTCGTTCGACCACGGCGGCGAGGGCGTCACCGTCCGGGTCGGCTGGCTGGCGGACGGCGACGAGTTCTACGTCGAGGACACTGGCCCCGGCATCCCGCCGTCGGAGCGCGAGCGCGTCTTCGAGGCGGGCCACACGACGGCGGAGAGCGGCACCGGTCTCGGCCTCTCTATCGTCCGCACCGTCGCCGACGTCCACGGCTGGGACCACGGCATCACCGACGGCGAATGCGGCGGCGCACGCTTCGAGTTCTCCGGCGTCGAGGCGGCGTAGGTCGCCGAACGCGGTCGCGACGGCGGATCGGCGCGGTGGTGAGTTCTTCCTAGCGACGGTCAGTCGTCGCTCGGCGCGTCCGATCCGGGCGGGTCGAAGTCGAAGAACCCGTCGACGGACGCCCGGGCTGCGATCCGGGGGCGGTAGACCCAGGCGTTGAGCAAGACGATGGGCACCACGACCGCCGCGACGACGGCGTAGCCGACGTGGAGGTTCGGGAGCAGCGTCGCGGAGTAGACCAGCGGGAAGGCGATGCCGCCGATCGTCCCCACGCCGCCGACGACGCCCGCCACCGACCCCGAGCTGTTCGGGAACATCGCGGGCACCTGCGCGAAGATGGCCCCCTCGGCGAACGCGCAGGCCATCCCGACGACGAAGCCCGCTCCGACCGCGACCAGCACGCGGCCGGTGAGCCCGGCGAGCGTCATCCCGAGCATCGCGACGACGATGAAGACGAGGGTGACGAACGTCCACTGCTCCCGGTACCGCCCCTCGAAGACGGGCAGGAGGTCCCGCTCGCGCCGCGCGAGCGCGTCGCTGACGTAGCCTCCGATCGGGCGAAGCAGGCCGGCCGCCAGCGAGAACGTCGCGGCGAACGTGCTCGCGAGGACGAGGTCGTCGGTGGCGAACGCCTCCCGGTAGTACGTCGCCAGCCAGCCGTTCATCGAGAGTTCGAGGCCGAAGCTCATCACGTACGCGAGCGCGAGGACGACCGTGCCGTACCGTGTCGCGGTGTGGACCCACTGCTTCAGGGTGGCGCTTTCCGCGGTCGCCTCCCGGCGTTCGTCAGTCTTCGCCGCCTCGCCGACGGAGTAGTATACGACCGCCATCAGGATCGACGCGATCCCGGTGTAGAAGAAGGCGGCCCGCCAGTTCGACTGGAACAGGGGGCCGCTCCACTCCGGCCCGAACGCCCGCGGGAGGACGAGCGCCCCGCCCGCTGCCCCGGCGTTGCCGACGCCGGCGTAGATGCCCTCCGCGGTGCCGAGCTGCTCCTCGGGGAACCACTCCGAGACGTGCTGGATGCCGATGACGAAGGTTATCCCCGCCGTCGCGACGATCAGCCGCTCGACGAAGAAGACGGCGTAGCTCTGGGCGAACGCGCTCGCCATCGAGAACACGCCGACGTAGGCGAGCACGATGGCGAACACCGTCGGCGCGCCGTACCTGTCCGAGAGCCAGCCGGTCAGGATCCGCCCGAACGGGGCCAGCCAGATCGCGGCGCTCGCCAAGATCCCGATCTCCGCGAGCGAGAGGTCGAACTCCGCCGCCATCGGCCCGGTGAAGGGGGCGAAGGAGAACCAGATGAGAAAGGAGAGGTTGAACCCCGCCGTGGCGAGAACGAGCGTCCGCCACTTCGTCATCCGGATCACGCTTCTCCCTCCGTCGGGGGCCCGACCGACCGATCGCCGCCAGCGTCGATTTCGGATACTTCGTCCACTTCCCCCGGGTCCTCGCTAACGATTGGAGCTATAATCACGATATATCCGTACGAACCTGAACTTTATAGTCTCTATCGTTGACGGTTGGTTATTTCCCCGACGGCAGACGCGACGATCGGACGGTATGGGATCGGATATTGTGTCATTAAGGGATCTAACGACCAGTGCGGGGCAGTCGTTTCGGTCGCGCGGCGGCCGCGCGGAACCGGGTGGCGGCCGGCGCGGCCGTTCGGCGGTACGTCCCACGAACGGGCCGCTTCGCCGACATCCAGTTTGTGGCTATTCGTCACCTTAATGCCGAATTCTGTACTAGCTATTTTAGGAAAAAGCGTAAATACAATATGCACGACCACAACTAACGACGAAAGGTGATCTAACGAATGCTAACTGGAAACAGAACCCCGCTGGCTCGGCTGCGCGAGGGCGACGGGGACGGGTTCGTGACGTCGGGGTCCGAACTCGAACTCGTCCGCGAGGAGGTCGTCTCGTTCGTCGACGAGGCGGTCGCGAGCGCGAACCGGACGGGGGCCGTCGTGGCGATGAGCGGCGGGATCGACTCGACGCTGACGGCGGCGCTCGCCGTCGACGCGCTCGGCAGCGACCGCGTCCTCGGACTGGGACTGCCCTGTCGGAAACTCGACGAGCCCCACGCGACGGACGCGCGGACGCTGGCCGAGGGCCTCGGGATCGAGTACCGGGAGGTGAACCTGCGCCCGCTGCTCGACGCGTTCGAGGACAGCGTCGCCCCGGAGATAAGCACGAACGGCACGAAGCGAGCGATCGGAAACGTCGTCGCGCGGTTGCGGATGGCCTGTGCGTACTACGCCGCGAACGCCCGCTCCCTGCTCGTGCTGGGGACGGCGAACCGCTCGGAGCTCCTGCTGGGGTACTTCACGAAGCACGGCGACGGGGCCGCCGACCTGTACCCGATCGGCGACCTGTACAAGACGGAGGTCCGGGCGCTCGCACAGCGGGTCGGGGTCCCACGGCGCATCATCAACAAGGAGTCGACAGCGGGGCTCTGGGCCGGCCAGACCGACCGGGACGACCTCGGCGCGCCGTACGAGACGATCGACGCGCTCCTGACGCGGATCATCGACCGCGGCGAGCGCGTCCCGGCGGCGGCCGACGAGATCGGCGTCGACGAGGACACCGCCCGCGAGATAGCCGCCCGCTACGTCGACACGGTCCACAAGCGAAACGTCCCGCCGACGCCGGGACTCACGGAAGATGGTGCCGGGAAGTCGGCCTACCCCCTGCATCTCCTCGGCTCGGGATCGACCGTCGATCCGTGACATCGGGCCGATCGGCGTCGGGCTCGACGAGCGGCGTCACACCGCGCCGAGCAGTCCCAGCAGCCCGAACAGCACGTCGCCGTAGGTGAGCGCGACGACGAGGCCGACGAACATCGGGACGAGAAACGGGATGCCCGGCGACACCCACACGTCGCGCTCCGTCGTCAGGCGGTCGAGCCCCTCCCGGAGGTCGCTCGCGCTCGCGCCGTACGCGCCGTCCACGTCGGTCAGGAAGGCGTCGGCCCCCCAGGGGTCGTCGAACGTCGGAGCGGCCGGGTCGTCGTCGGCGCTCTCGCGGCCGGGCGGCGACCCCCCGTCCGACGAGCGACGCCCGTCGACGTCCTCGACGACGGCGGGCGCCCCCGGCGACTCCGCGGTCACGGCCCCGTCCGTCGGGGGGTTCGGCTCGTCGGGCAGCGTGGCGGGGTCCCGGAGCGCGTCGGCGTTCGCCCGCAGCGTTTCGAGGTCGACCCCGCGCCAGCGCAGGTACATGCGGAGCGCGTCCAGGTCGAGGCCGCCGCGGGTCGACCCGTCGGCCCCTTCGAGCAGCCGTCCGTGCGTCTCGGGGACGGCCTCGACGTGTACTGGCCGGCCGACGAACATGAGCGACGAGAACCGCCCGGCGACGGCGTTGCGAGCCGCAAGCAGCAGCGGCGCGGCGAGGCCGAAAAGCACGGTGTTCGTCAGCACCGTGAAGGAGAACACGCCGACGTTCGTCGGCTGGAGCGGGAGCGCCGCGTTCGGCAGGAAGTAGACGGGGTAGGCGGGAAAGAGCAGGGCGATGACCATCAGCGCCTTCGCGTCCGCGCCGCCGAACCCGCCGGTCCGCCAGAACAGGTACGCGAGCGGGACGACGAGGCCGATACTCACCGCCGTCGGGACGAGGAAGCGCCGCCACGCGAACTCGCTCGCGGTCCAGGCCGTCCACGCGTCCTGGGCGAGTAGCGCGAGCGCAAGTGCCGTCAG
Source organism: Halostella limicola (assembly GCF_003675875.1). Taxonomy (NCBI): domain Archaea; kingdom Methanobacteriati; phylum Methanobacteriota; class Halobacteria; order Halobacteriales; family Natronoarchaeaceae; genus Halostella; species Halostella limicola. The sequence goes on from NZ_RCDI01000001.1 coordinate 363,831, forward strand.
CGGCGCCCAGGCGGCGTTTGGCACGCGCCGGGTCGCCACGTCGCGGTACGCCGCCCACGCGAAGACGGGGACGGCGAGCAACCGCAGGAGGTCGACGGTCGACGTCTCCTCGACGAGCACGGTGACGGCTTCGAGCACGTTCGGTATTCGGTGGCGTCGCCGTGATATAAATTCCGTCTGGGACGGTGCCGGGCGGGACTCGCCCGGCGGCGTCGGGCCGTCCGCAACGGGGAAGTGCTCGACGCCGTCGGAAACGGTCTTGTAGTGTGTTATCTCACCACAATCATTTTCACCGATCACGCGCCACCCTCACGCATGGCCGACAGCCTGCAGGACGCACAGGAACCGCTCAAGGAGCAGTACGAGGCGGACCCCGACGAGGCGCGGATCACCCTCACCGCCACCGGCGAGGAGCAGGACGACCTCCGCGCGTGCAACGTGGACATCGGCCGCGCGGTCTACGAGGCGGAACTCCACGAGGGGGCCGGCGGTCCCGGCCGCGGCGCGTGTTCGGGCGACCTCCTGCTCGGGGCGCTCGCCGCGTGCGCCCAGTTGACCGCGCAGGCCGTCGCCGACTCGTTCGGCATCGACGGCGACGTCGGCGTCGAGGTGGCGGGCGACCTCGACATCCGGGGAACGCTCGGCGTCGACGAGGACGCGCCGGTCGGCTTCGAGGACATCCGGCTGGAACTCGCCGTCGACGACGCGGACGTCGACGAGGAGACCCTCGCCTCGTTCCGGGACGTGGTGGAACGGTACTGCGTCGTGTACCAGACGCTGGCGAACCCGCCCGAGATAGAGACGGCGGTGACCGGGGCCTGACCCGGTCGCGCGTCCGACGCTACCGCGAGAGGTGGGCGGTGACGTCGGTGGAGGAGACCATCCCGACGTAGTCGTCCTCAACGACCGGCAGGTGTTTGATGCCGTAGTTGGTCATCATCGCGGCGACCTCCTCCATGTAGAGGTCCGGCGCGGCGGTCTCGACGTCGGTCGTCATCACGTCCGAGACCGTCAGCTTCGAGGTGTCCCGCCCCTCGGCGACCGCGCGGAGCACGTCCGTGCTGCTGACGATCGACCGCGGCGTGGTGCGGACGACCAGCGCGCTGATCTCTTTGTCCTCCATCAGCTGTGCGGCTTCCATCACGGTCGCGTCCTCCGCGATCGTCTCGAGCGGCGTGGACATCACGTCCTCGACGGTGGTTCTGTCTGTGTCACTCATGACCATACCAACGACTGCGGAGGGTATGGTGTTTTCCCCGCGGCGACGGGTTCGCAGGGACGCATCCCGTGACGCGACGGCCGGCACGACCGATCGAAATACCGAGGCTCGCGCTCTGATTATAAATCGTATGTGACGTGGCATCTCTCAGGTAGATCGTATTGCCGTCCTGCGATTTTTATGTCCGAATCCGCTTGCTAGATTCGATATGAACCCCGATCTCAGCCGCCGTCGGATGCTCGCCTCGGCCGCCGCCCTCGGCACCGCCGCGCTCGCCGGTTGTTCGACCGACGCGATCGGCCGCGACGGCTCGGCCGACGAGACCGCGCCCGAACCGCGGCCGCCCGACGGGACGCTGGCCGAGGCGGGCTGGGAGCGCTTCAAAACCGCCCCCGTCGAGGAGGAAACGACCGCCGACGCGCCGCTCGGCCGAGAGGTCACGGTCACCGCAAGCGGTACCAACTACTACTACGAGGACGCTCGCCTCCGGCGACGCGTTCGAGAGCGAACCTTCGGCGCCGTCGACGAGCCGCTCCGCGTGTTCTTCGCCGGCAAGCTCGCGCTCGACCCGAACCTCCTCGGCGCGCCGTTCGACGTCGGCTCCGAGCGGGTGCTCGACGTCGTCCAGCGGCAGGCCGAGTCGTCGTACGAGCGCGAGCTCTCGGAGATGGGGCTCGAGGGGTTCTCGCTGGTCGAGGAGTCGACGCTCGACGTCGCGACCGGCGAGGAGGCGCGCCTGCGCCGCTACGAGTCGACGTACCCCTACGACGACTACGAGGTGCCGGTCACCGAGAACTCGACCCACACCGTCGAGGGGGGCGAACTGCGGTACGGGTCGCTGCTCGCGCTGTGGGAGCGTGACGACCGCGTGCTGGTCGCCGGCGGAAGCTACCCCGGGGAGAACTACGCCACGACGGAGCAGGTCGACGTGATGGCCGGTGTCACCGCCACGGTCGACATCGACCTCGAACTCGCCCCGGACGAGTACCGTGCCGACCTCCGCGACCTCGTCGCCCGCGTCGAGTGACTGCTCTCCCGCGGGACCGCCGTCGGTAGTGCCGCCCGTGCGGGTGCCTGACCGTCCCCGACGCGTTCGTCATTCGGAGAACTATCGCTGCCGCTTTCGTCGCTGGAAACGATTGCCGTCGCGACGGTACCGAGTGCTGGGCGAGTCGGACACCCACCGCAGCGTTTTATTCTGCGATGTGGTATTAGTTAACATGGAGGATCCGCGTCCGACTGGTTCACCGCTTGACGCGGCCGCTGACATCGCAGACTCTCACGTAGTCGACGCTTTCAAACTGCTGAGTAACGAGACGCGACTCGCCATCTTGCTGGCTCTCTGGGAGGAGTACGAACCGTTCGCCGACGGAAACACCGTGGCGTTCTCAGAGCTGTTAGACCGGGTGGAGTACGACACCTCCGGGAACTTCAGTTATCACCTCCAGAAGCTGGAGGGTCACTTCGTAGAGACGACGGCCGACGGGTACCGGTTGAAACAGGCGGGTCACAGGATCGTCCGAGCGATAATCGCAGGACGGGGCCTCGCGGACGTTACTCTTCCGCCGACCGAGATCGACGCCGACTGCACGATGTGCGGCGAACCGCTTGCGATCGCCTACGAGAACGAGCACTTGTACACGGTCTGTACCGGGTGTGGCGGGAAGTTTTCCGCCGGCGAAGAGAAGCCGTCGGGTACCGTCATGGGGTTCGCGTTCGATCCCGCGGGCCTGGCGCGCTCCTCCGCCGAGGAGATCTTCGCCGCATCGACGTTCCGGGCGATGCAGAAGTTCACGATGCAGATGGGCGGTCTCTGTCCCGACTGCTCGGGACCGGTCGATAGCTCGATCCACGTCTGTGAAGACCACGACTCGGACGGGATCTGCACGAACTGCGGCCGGAGAGACGAGATCAAGGGGCGGTGGGTGTGTACCGTCTGCAAGAATTCCGGCCACGGCCCTCCGGGAGACAACCTCGTCCTGCACCCCCGCGTCGTGGCGTTCTACGCGGATCGCGGGGTCGATATCGGATACAACACGACCGATTTCGAGACGATCGTCCGGACTCTCGAGCTGATGACGACACACGACCAAGAACTCGTCTCTACGGACCCGCTACGCGTTCGCGTCACGGTGCGGTACGGGGGTGACGAGCTGCGGCTGGTGATCGACGAGTCGATGGACGTCGTAGACGTCGAGGCCTGACCGGTGCAGCCTGCCGCCTCCAGATCGTCCTCTGTTCGGTTCGGAACGACGGAGAACGCACGAAAACGAGGCCACCGGTCCCTCAACTGGCTCACTATAATTTCGTATAGCTAACACTTATTCGCGGAGCCGTCCACAGTTCCACGCGTCCGTCGCAAACGCCCAGGGGGTGTGGATCTTCGACGAATAGTCGATGCGCGGCGGCGGGGGGATCATCGCCATGCCAACGTACATCGCGTTCCACGAGCACAGGAAAGAGGGCGCCCAGAGTATCAAACAGCTGCCGGAACGGCTCGAACAGGCGAAAGAGATCGCGAACTCCATGGACTGCGACGTCGAGTACTACCTCACCAACGGCCGGTACGACTCGGTCGTCGTCGTCGATGCGCCCGACGAGCGGACTGCGAAGCAGTTAGCGCTCGGCGTCACGAGCGCCGGCACCGTGTCGACGGAGTTCCAGCGGGCATTTCGCGAATCTGAAGTCGAAGAGCTGACCGAAGGGGTCCCGGAGGCGTGAGGTAGAGCCCTTCGTTTTCCGCTCCCGCTTCGTGACGGTGAGCGCCGCTCCGTTCACCGTGGCGTTTCGAGTGCCGGGAGCGGTAGCTTCGGAGCGCGACGCGAGCGCTCCTCCGAGGAGAGAGGAGTTCCTGCCGTTCACGTCGCTCCGGTCGAAAAATGTCTGTTGCTGGAACGGAGCCCGTGGACACCGCCTGTCCACGTCGCAGCTCAGATGACGCGGTTCTGCAGGTAGTCGAGGTGCTTCGCGTTGTAGACGATCTTGACCTCGTCGGCGTCCGGGGAGCCGATGCAGGTCAGGCGAACGCCCTTCTCCTCGACCTCCTCGTCGCTGAGGATCTGCTGCATGTCCATGTCGATCTCGCCCTCGAAGACGATGGCTGCGCAGTTCGCGCAGGCGCCTGCGCGGCACGAGAAGGGCCAGTCGTAGCCCTGGGCCTCGGCCGCTTCGAGGATGTACTCGCCCTCGTTCACGTCGAGGGTACCGTAGTCCTCGTCGTCGAGGCCGGCGTCGGCGGCCTGCTCGAAGAGATCGTCGTCGTCCATGTCCCAGCCGTGGTCGTCCAGTACTTCGTAGTTGAGGTATTCTACCGTGGGCATCACTCCGTTGGTTCGACGCCCTAACTGTTAGAAGTTGCTGTTTTTCCCCGGTCAGACCGGCGCGAACTCGGAGAGCAGAACGGACAGAACCGCGGAGACAGACGGCGTTAGAACCCACAGCGTGATCGCGCGGCGGGTCGTCGCGGGCTCGAACGGGTCGCTCGCGGCGAATTCCCCTGGCTCCTCCCTGATGGAGGTCACCTCGTCGTCGGGCGTGAACTGGTCCGACGGGTCGATCCGGCCGCCCGTCATCTCGATGCCCCTATCCCGCCAGTCCGGGGACGAACTGGAAGACGAGGAAGGCGGCGATGGTCGCGATGGCGGGCACCACGTTCTGGAGCGCGATCACCCGGGCGGTGGTCGCGGGCTCGAACAGGTCGGAGGCCTGCGGGATGTCGTCGGCCTCCTCGTCGCCGATCTTCGGGACCTCCTCCGTGCCGCCGTCGTCGCGCTCCGGCGTGGGGTTGCCGACCGTCGCCGCGCCGTCGTCGGCCGAGTCGGCGGCGAGCGCGCCGACCGAGATGCGCTCCGGGCCCTCGCCCCGCACCGTGTCGCGGACGGTCGCCGTCCGGGTCGCCCGCCCCCACCCGAGGCCGAGGATGCTCATCGTCGCCACGACGACGAAGCTCGCCGGGATGCCGAGCAGGGACAGCACCGTGATGAGCGTCGCGCTCACGACCTCGACCACCAGCGCCGCCAGAAGCGGGAGCTCGGTCAGGTCGTTGCCCATCGTGTCGAGCGTGCGGCGGGCGATGGTGACCGCGCCGACGCCGATGGCGCCGCCGCCGAGCAGGATGCCGGCGTTCATCGAGAGCGAGCCGTTACCGACGAGGGGGGCGACCGCGTTGGCGACGTTGCTCGCGCCGGCCGAGAACGCCATGTAACAGCCGATGACGATCACGAGCGCCGTCCCGACGAACTCCCGGAGCGTCGTGTTCGGCCCCAGCGAGGGCCGCGGAAAGGCGCCGGACCGGTCGAACGTGAGGAGGTTCCCCTCCGTCTGGGTCACCTCGAAGCGCCCCACCAGCGCCGGGTAGAAGTACCGGCCGATGACGCCGCTGACCCAGAAGGCGATCACCGGCGCGACGATCCACCAGGAGACGATCTCCAGCATCACCGCGGCGTCGAGCGTCCCCGTCGCGACGCCGAGACCGGCGATGGCGCCGACGGCCGTCATCGACGTCGACGCTGGCACGCCGACGACGTTCGAGAGGAACAGCGCGAACCCGATGAAGAAAAGCACCGTGATGCTCACTTCCAGCGTGAACAGGCCCGACGGGACGATCTGCCCACCCATCGTCTCGACGACGTTGCGGCCGACGGTCCACCCGCCGAGCAGGGCGAACACGGCCATCAGCCCCCCGGCCGCGAGCTTCGAGACGACGCCGCTCCCGACCGCGGGACCGAACGCGACGCCGGTCGAGGAACCTCCGATGTTGAATCCGACGAAGACCGCGACGGCAAGACCGACGACTAGGAGAAGTTCTACCATACTGGAACGAACGCCGCCCCCGATTAAAATGGCGTCGTCTCCGCCCCGGGCGCGCTCGACCGCGGCGCGACCCTCGCCGTCAACGGTGGCTTTACGCCGCCCGCTCCCCCGAGTTCGAGTATGAACCCCTTCCCCGAGTTCTCGGTCGTCCCGGCGGTCGACGTACAGGACGGCGAGGTGGTCCAGCTCGTGCAGGGCGAGCGCGGCACGGAGAAGCGCTACGGCGACCCCGTCGAGTCCGCGGAGCGCTGGGTCGACCAGGGCGCCGAGACGCTCCATCTGGTCGACCTCGACGGCGCGTTCGAGGGCGAGCGCGTGAACGCCGAGGCTATCGGGCGCGTGCTGGACGCCGTCGACGTCGACGTGCAACTCGGCGGCGGCATCCGCACCGTCGACGACGCCACCGACCTGCTGGAGCGCGGCGTCGACCGCGTCATCCTCGGCACGGCCGCCGTCGAGAACCCCGATATCGTCGCCGAGATCAGCGAGTCTCACCCCGGCTCGGTGACGGTGAGCCTCGACGCCAAGGACGGCGAAGTGGTCGTCTCCGGCTGGACCGAGGGGACCGGCCTCGACCCCGCCGCGGCGGCCGAGCGCTACGAGGACCTCGGCGCCGGCGCGATCCTGTTCACGGACGTGGACGTGGAGGGGCGACTGGAGGGCGTCCAGACCGACCCCGTCCGGCGGATCGCGGAGGCCGTCGACATCCCAGTGGTCGCCAGCGGCGGCGTCGCGACCATCGACGACGTGCGCGCGCTGCGCGACGCGGGCGCGGCAGCGGTCGTCGTCGGCAGCGCGCTGTACGAGGGCCGGTTCACGCTCCGGGAGGCGAACGAGGCCGTCGACAGGTGAGCGGAACCGCCTTGTAGCAGAGGCGACAATGCGGCGGTATGACGGACCGCACGGCCGCCGCGACCCGCGAGACGGCGGAGACGGAGATCGAGGTGACCCTCGGCGTGGACGGCGACGGCGAGTCGACCGTGGACACCGGGATCGGCTTCTTCGACCACATGCTCGAATCGTTCGCCAAGCACGGCCTGTTCGACCTGACGGTGCGGTGCGACGGCGACCTGGAGATCGACGACCACCACACCGTCGAGGACGTCGCCATCGTGCTCGGCGAGGCGTTCGACGAGGCGCTCGGCGACCGCGCGCGCATCGAGCGCTTCGCCGACCGGAAGGTGCCGCTGGACGAGGCCGTCGCCGGCATCGTCGTCGACGTGAGCGGCCGGCCCGTATTCCGCTTCGACGGCGAGTTCTCGCAGGCGAGCGTCGGCGGGATGACGAGTCACATGGCGAAGCACTTCCTGCGCTCGCTCGCGACCAACGCCGGCCTCACGCTCCACGCCGAGGTGACCGGCGAGAACGCCCACCACGAGATCGAGGCGCTGTTCAAGGCGACCGCCCGCGCGCTGGACGACGCCACCCGCCTCGACGAGCGCCGCGCGGGCACGCCGAGCACGAAAGGCGAGCTCTAAGCCCCGATTACTGCGACTGACGACGGACCCGCCGCTCGCGCGAAACGATTACCGACGCGCTACCCGCGTTCCCGGCCACCGCCGATACCGCCCGCGCGGCCTGCACCGCGTCGTAACTGGTGCTCCGGGGCGCACGATGGCGCCTCTCACACGTATCAGTATAACCCTCCCCCCGAACCCGGTATCTACGCGTCTAGCCGTTCTGCGTATGCCCCCGTGGCGGCTAGTAAGGGTAAGATGAGTTCCCTCCCGACTTCAGAAGGTATCGCGTACCACTTCCGACCCTCCCCCGTAACCGAGGTGCGTCGCGAGTGATGTGGCAGGACTTCGTGTTCATGCTCGGTAGCTCCCTGTCTATCTTCTTCCTCGCGCCCACCCTGAAGGACGCGAACGCCCGCGTCCCGCTGGCGACGAGCCTCCCGTCGATGGCGATCGGGCTGGCCTACGGATTCACGTTCACTACGCTCGGCATGACGTTCTCCGCGCTCGGCGCGTTCGCCGCGGGCTCGATGTGGTCGCTCATCGCGGTAGCGCGCTCCCCCAGCGACGGCGCGACGCTGACGCGCCGCGACGGCCTGCGCCTCTTCTTCGCCGACGTCCAGCGGTGGGTCGACCAGCGGCTCCACGGCGACGGCGTCTCGGTCTACCGCTAGATCCGCGGCAGGTACAGCGACACCACGGCCCCGCCGAGGTCGCTCTCCCCGAACTCGACGTCCCCGCCGTAGGCGTCGACGATCCATGCGACGAGCCACAGCCCGAGACCGCTCGCGTGCTGTAGCGGCGTGATCTCCGCCTCGCCTGTGACGACCTCCCGCTCGTGCTCCGGGATGCCGGCGCCGTCGTCGGCGATCCGGAGCGCGACCCGGCCGTCCACCGCGTCGTCGATCGACACGCGGACGCGCGGGGCCCCGTCGTCGCCGGACGCGGGGTGGTGCTCGATCGCGTTCTCGAGCAGGTTCTCCACGGCGACGGTGAGGCGCTCGTCGCCGGCGACGCGGGTCTCGATCGGGCCGTCGAAATCGATGACCGCGTCGCCGTACCGCCGCCGGTACCGCGCGACGGCGTCCGCGGCGACGGCGCTCGCGTCGACCCACGACGAGTCCGTCTCCGCCTCCAGCACGTCCTCGGCCTCCCGCGCCTTGTTCGAGAGCGCGACGAGCTCCTCGACGGTCGTGGTCAGCGCGTCGACGTAGTCGGCGACGGTCTCTTTCGTCGCCGCGTCGGCGATCTGCTCCGCGTACCCGACGACGAGGTTCAGGTCGTTGCGGAGGTTGTGTCGCAGGACGCGGTTCAGCACTTGGAGCTGCCGGTGGCGCATCTGCCGGTCGGTGATGTCCGTGTAGATGCCGAACCCGTACAGGTTCTCGTCCTCGTCGCGGTACGGCAGGCCGCGAAACAGGAACTGGCGGGGGCCGTCGGCGGTGAGGCGTCGGATCTCGCGCCGGACTACGCCCTTCTCCCGCGCCTCGTCGTCGAGCGCCCGCGCGTCCCCTCGCTGCTCGGGGAGCAGGATGTGATCGTTGAGCGACTCGCCGATGATCGCTGCGGGGTCGTACCCGAATACGTCGGCGAACGCCGGGTTGACCGACTGGACGATCGGCTCGCCGTCCCGGAACCGGACCTCGACGACCGCGTCCGGGATGTTGTCGAACAGGAACTCGAACCGGTTGCGCTCCTCCTCGAGGCGGGTCCGCGCCCGTTCGAGCTCCGAGCGGTCCCGGACCGTGCCGACGGCCCCCTCGAACCCGTCGTCCGCCGGGAGCAGGGAGAGCTCTATCTCCACCGGGAACTCGTCCCCGGTCGCGGTCGGCATCGTGCTCTCGTAGGTCGCGCCCTCGGGATCGTCCGCCGCGACCATCGTCCGGACGAGGTCCTCGGCCGCCGCGACGCCCTTCTCGCCGCAGATCTCGCTCGCGTGCTGCCCGACCAGGTCCGCCCGGTCCCTCCCCAGTCGGTCGGCGAGGGGCTGGGTCACGTTCGTGAGGCGGCCGTCCCCGTCGACGATGAACAGCATGTCCCCCGCGTTCTCGAAGACGGTCTCGAACCGCTCCAGTTCGCGCTGGCGGTCGATCCGTTCGAGCGCGGCCGCGGCATTCGCGGCGAGCAGGCGGGCCAGTTGCAGGTCGGTCGTGTCGAAGGCGTTCGGCTCGGGCTCGCTGAAGAGGAGGACGCCGTGCTCGCCGAGCGGCAGGTGGAGCTCGCTCACGAACGGGCTCTCCGGATTGTGCGTCTCCCGCCCGCGGAGGTCGTGGTATACCTTCGGCTCCCCGGAGCGGTACGCCGCCCACACCAGTCCCTGGCCGCGGTCGAACGCGGGCGGCGCACCGGCCGCGGCTTCGACCTCGTCGGTCCAGACGACGGGTGCGAGCCGCTCGGAGTCCGGGTCGAACAGGTGGACGCCGACCAGCCGGTGGCCGAGGACGTCCCGGGCGGCGTCGCGCAGGATGGCGCAGGTCTCCTCGCGGCTCTCGGCTCGCATCATCGCCCGCGTCCGGCGGTGGAGGCGCTCGATCCGCTCGACCCGGCTCGTCCGGTCGAGCGCCGCCGTGGCGCCGGTCGTGAGCAGCTTCGCCGTCCGTCGGTCCGCCTCGTCGAACGCCGCGGTCGAGCGCGCGCCGATGCTCAGGACGCCGTGTCTCCCGAGCGGGAGCAACAGCAGCGACCGGATCGGCCCGTCGCCCGCGTCGTCGATCGTCCGCGCCTCGCCGGTCGCGAACGCCTCGCCGACGTGGCCCTCGCCCGCGTCGTACCCGGAGAGGTCGCCGACGAGGTCGCGGGTCGCCTCCGTGACGGCGGCGGGTTCGAGCCGTTCGGCCGCCGCGTCGCGCAGGAACACCGCGTTGGTCTCGAACCCGAGGACGTCGGCGGTCGCCGTCGCGACGCGGTCGGCGACGGCCTCGCGTGACTCCGCCTCGATGAACGAGTTGCTGACAGAGAGCAGGTCCGAGAGGACCCGCTCGCGATCGGAGGGGTCGGCGCCGCGCCCGACCACCGACGACGCCCGGTCCGCGACGGCGGCGACGCGGTCGGCCACGGTCTCGTCGCCACCGAGCGCGTCTCGCGGGACGTACTCCGCCACGCCGCGGCGCGTCGCCGCGGCCGCCTCCGCGCCGTCCGCCTCGTCGGCCACCAGCAGGACGGGGACCTCCGGGGCCTGCTCGCTGACGGCGGCGACGGCGTCGAGGCCGTCCTCCGCCCCTAACTCCGACTCGCAGACCGCGCAGTCCACGTCGAGGCCCTCCAGGCGCTCGCGGGCGGCCGCGACCGACGACGCGGCGTGGACGATCGCGCCGTCGGGGAACTCGACGGCCGACGCGTCGCCCTTTTGACGAACGTACAACACGTCGGATTCGTGATGCACTATGCCCGGGAATTGATCCGGGCGGCTATGAAACCATCGGCTACATATCCGAAACGTCGGCTCGCCGACGGGGTCGGACCGCCGTCGTGCGAGCGGTCACGTCGCCTCCCGGCGGCGCTGCAACACTTATAAGACGAGTTCCCCTGTAGCGGGGGACATGTTCGACGAGATCATGGAGAAGTTCGAGGGCTCGCCGAGCCAGCAGGCCGTGATCCGCCTGCTGCTCGAGCGCGGCTTCTCCGTCAACGACGAGGGTCGGGTCGTCTCCGGCGGGATCGAGATCCCGAACACCGGGATCGCCCGCGAGATCGACGTCGACCGTCGCGTCGTCGACTCCACGACCGACGCCATCCTCGCCGACGACGAGCTCCGCCGCATCTTCCAGAACATCTCCGCCATCCCGAGCCTGATGGACCTCGCGCCGGTGCTCGACCTCACGGTCCTGACGGTCGCGCCGACGGACGCCGAGCGCGAGGGGATCGTCGCCGAGGTCACCGGCCGCATCGCCGACCGCGGCATCTCCATCCGGCAGACGATAAGCGAGGACCCCGAGTTCACCGACGAGCCCCGCCTCTACCTCGTCACCGACGGGGAACTGCCGGGCGACCTGATAAACGAGATCAGCGACATGGAGTTCGTCCGGAAGATCGAGTTGCAGTGACCCGCCGGCCGTGTAACGGTCGACCGGCGACGGATCGACGCGCTATTCACGCGCCCCCCGATAGATTCGATATGGAACGGCGGACGCGAAACGCCCTGGAGTCCGCGGGCGTGCTCATGGCCTCGCTCACCGGCGGCCTCCACCTGATGATCGGGATCGAACGCCTCACGTTCTACCTGATGGCCGCCCGTCCCTTCACCGACGTCCGCCAGCCCCTCTTCGTGCTCTCGGGCGTCGCCATCTTCCTCGGGATCACGCTGTGGTACCGCGGCCTCCGGCGCGACGTCGTCTACGGCGCCGGCATCCTGCTCATGCTCGGCTACGTCGTTGGCTGGCTGCTTCTGGGCGGCCACGGGAGCAACTACGCCTGGGAGGCCGGCGGTCACCACGCCGCGAGCCCGCTCGTCACCCTGATCGACCACCTCACCGGCGACATTTACCTGTTCGCGACGAAGGTGACCGAGACGGCGCTGCTCGGCATCCTCTCGGTGCTTTTGTACGACGAACTGACGCGGGACGACGCGGACGAGGACGGCGACGACGCGGACGCCGACGACGCGAACCCCACATGACCGCCGAAACGTACCGCACCGTCGCCGAGCGGGCCAGCGCCGCCTTCGAGGTGCAGGGCTCGGAGTTCATCGGCCACGTCACCCCCGTCGCGGACGTGGCCGAGGCGGAGGTCTTCGTCGAGGAGGTGCGCGAGGAGTACGCCGACGCGACGCACAACGTCCCCGCGTACCGCGTCCGCGCCGACCCGTTCCGCGAGTGGTCGAGCGACGACGGCGAGCCGACGGGGTCGGCGGGCAAGCCGGCGCTGAACGTGCTCCAGCAGAACGACGTGGAGAACGTCGCGGTCGTCGTCACCCGGTACTACGGCGGGACGAACCTCGGCGTCGGCGGCCTCGCGCGGGCCTACTCCCGCGCCGTCAAGGACGTGCTGGACGAGGCGGGCGTCGTCGAGCGCGAGCCGCACGAGACGGTCGCCGTCACGGTCGACTACGACGACTCCGGGACGGTCCGCGGGCTGTTAGAGAGCGCCGGCGTCGAGTTCGACGCCGACTACGCGGAGCGCGTCCGGTTCGAGGCGCGGGTCCCCGTCGCGGAGGCCGACGACCTGCGCGACCGCATCCGGAGCGCGACGAGCGGGCGGGCGGACCCGTAGGGTCGCCGCGCCTTCCGGCACGTCAAGGCATAACCCGTCCGGCGTCGGAACGACCCCATGGAGACCATCGACGCGAACGACTACCGCGATCTGGCGAAGGTGTCCGACCCGCGCGTCTCGCCGGGCGGCGAGCGGGTCGCCTTCGTCCGAACGGTCCCGGACGACGACGAGGAGTACGAGGCGACGGTGTACGTCGTCCCCCTCGGCGGCGGCGACGCGCGACGGTTCACCGTGAGCGACGGCGTCGACGCGGACCCCCGGTGGAGCCCCTCGGGCGACAGGCTGGCGTTCGCCAGCACGCGCGGGGAGGGCGATCGCCAGCAGCTGTGGGTGATGCCCGCCGACGGCGGGGAGGCCCGGCGGGTCACCAGCGTGGTCGGCGACGTGTCGAGCGTCGCGTGGGGGCCGGACGGTGACCGAATCGCCTTCACTCAGCGGGTGAGCGACGCGGACCGCGAGGCCGGGCGGGATCGCGACGCCGACCCGGAGTACGACCCCGACCCGCCGGACCCGCGGGTGATCGACCGGACGGTGTACCGCGCCGCGGAGGAGTACGCCGACGGCCGGCGCTCGCAGGTGTACCTGCTCGACCTCGCCGACGAGTCGGTCGCGGCGGTGACGACGGCCGACCGGGACGCCGTCTCGCCGACGTGGGGCGACGCGGGGACGCTGTACTACGCTCGGAAGCGGGGCGAGGACCCGGACGACAGCGTCGAGTGGGACCTGGTCGCGCACGACGTTTCGGCCGACGAGGCGGAGACGGTCGGCGAGACGTCGGGCTGGCAACCTCGCCTCGCGGCGACCGGCGACGGCCGTCTCGCGCACACGTACACGCCGGCGGAGCGCGCGTCGATGCGACAAACGGAGGTGCGAGTCATCGACGGCGCGGGGAGCGACTCCGCGACCCTCACCGCCGACCTCGACCGGACGGTCGAGCGGGAGTCGGGGCTCCACTGGGACGCCGACGGGGAGCGCGTCTACTTCCTGACGCCGGACGAGGGGTCGGTCGTCCTCCGGCGCGTCCGGGCCGACGGGAGCGAGGACGCCGAGGTGGTCGCCGGCGAGGGCGGCCACGTCGCGGCGGCGTCGGTCGGCGAGGACGTGGTGGCGTACGTTCAGAGCGAGTGGGACCACCCCGGCGACGTGTTCGCGACGACGCCCGCGGGGGCGGAGCGCCGCCGCCTCACCCGGATCAACGCCGACTACCTCGACGGCCGGGCGGTCGCACAGCCCGAGGAGGTCCGGTTCGAGCGCGACGGGACGGAGCTACAGGGCTGGCTGCTGACTCCGCCCGGCGCGGACGGCGGGGAGTACCCGCTGGTCGTCGAGGTCCACGGCGGCCCGCACGCGATGTGGTCGACCGGCGGGACGGTGTGGCACGAGTTCCAGACGCTCGCCGCCCGCGGCTACGCCGTGTTCTGGTGCAACCCGCGCGGGTCGACGGGGTACGGCGAGGCGTTCGCCGAGGCGATCGCGGGCGACTGGGGCGACGTGACGCTCGGCGACGTGCTCGCGGGCGTCGACGAGACGATCGACCGCGACGCAGTCGACGCCGACCGGCAGTTCGTCACCGGCGGCAGCTTCGGCGGCTACCTGACGGCGTGGGCGCTCGCAGAGACCGACCGGTTCGACGCCGGCGTCGCCCAGCGCGGGGTGTACGACCTCGTCTCCTTCTACGGGTCGTCGGACGCCTACCGGCTCGTCGAGTGGGAGTTCGACGCGGTGCCGTGGGCGGACCCCGAGACGCTGTACGAGCACTCGCCGGCGGTCCGCGCCGACGGTATCGACGCGCCGACGCTCGTGCTCCACGCCGACCGGGACTACCGGGTGCCGGCCGGCGGCGCGGAACTGCTCTACCGGACGCTCCGCAAGCGCGGCGTCGACACCCGGATGGTGCGGTACCCGCGCGAGGGCCACGAGCTCTCCCGGAGCGGCGAACCGGCCCACGTCGTCGACCGCATCGAACGCATCGCGCGCTGGTTCGACGGCTACGGCGGGGCCGACGTTCCGCCGGCGCTGGAGCGGGAGCGGAACGCGGGACTGTCGGCCGAGAACGAGAGCGTCGAGAACGAGTAAGGGGTCGCGGTGGACCGGTGGCCGGTCAGGCGGCCGGCGCCGCCGCCTCCTCCGCTCGCTCCTCGTCCATCGCACGGCGGTTCCGTACGGTCAGCGCGGCGAACACCGCGAAGCCGACGGCCCGGAGCGACAGGTCGACGAGGAGGGGGTCGGCGGCGATCCGCAGGTTCATCAGCCCGAGGATCCCCTGTGCGGCGTCGAACAGCGCCAGCGGCGCCATCAGCAGGAGCGACGCCGCGGCGAGCAGCGCCCGGGTGGACCGCGAGACGGTGGTGTAGTAGTAGCCGATCACCGTCGGGCCGAGCGCGACGACGCCGAGGAACATCGCGATCACCGGGATCACGACCTCGGGGACGAAGAAGCCGAGGTCGGCCACGTCCGCCCATCCGACGACCGACGCCTCGCCGCCGCTCCCAGTGACCCGCAGGAGCAGGATCCCGGGCGCGAACATGAAGGCGAACGGGACGATCGCCTTGTTCAGCGACAGGGTGAACGCCTTGACGCCCGTCTCGAACTGGTCGGACTTCGCGACGCCGGAGGCGGCGTACGCGGCCACGGCCACCGGCGGCGTGATGTCGGCGATGACGCCGAAGTAGAGGATGAACAGGTGCGCGGCGAGGATCGGCAGGCCGGCCTGCGAGATGGCCCCGCCGAGCATCGAGACGAGGATGATGTACGTCACGGTCGTCGGCATCCCCATCCCGAGGATGATCGAGGAGACGGCGGTCAGCAGCAGCAGGAGGACGGTCGACCCGCCGCTGGCTTCGAGGATCACCTGCGTCAGGTTCGGGCCGAGGCCGCTGACGCCGATGACGCCGGGGATGACGCCCGCGGCGGCGACGGCGACGACGACCGCGGTCGCCGTCCGCGCGCCGGCGTCCATCGCCTTGACGACGAACGCCCCCACGCGGAACGCCCGGTTGTCGGCGAGGCGCTCGCGGGAGAGCGCGCCGGCGGCGCGCTCGGACGCGTTATCGACCGCCGGGTCGAGTTCGAGCAGCGGCGAGTCGCCGTGCGGACGGGCCAAGAGCATCGCGAGGCTGACGAACAGCGTGATCCACGATAGCTGCTGGAGCGCGGCGCCGAGCGCCTCGGTCGCCGGCAGGCCGCCCGAGGCCGCCCCCGTCGCGACCGTCGCCAGCGCGCCGAGGGGGTCGGTGCCGGCGACGGCGTACGACGCGAACGTGAGCGCGAACAGCGCCGCGATGCCGCCCAGGAGCGGTCCCCGTTCGCGCTTCGAGTACGCGGCCGCGAAGGCGATGAGCGCCGTGATCGCCACGAGCGAGAACCACGCGGCGCGGTCGATCGTCAGCCGGTCGATCAGGATGTAGTACAGCAGGACCCCGATCGGCAGGAGGTAGAACCACCCGCGCTTCAGGTGGTCGCGGACCTCGACGATCTCCTCGTCGCCGACCCCGGAGATGCCCTCCTGTGACGCCTTCAGGTGGACCATCACCCAGACGCCGAAGAAGAACACGATGGCGGGGATGGTCGCGGCGATGATCACCTCGGCGTACGGGATGCCGGTGAACTCGACGATGAGGAACGCGGCCGCGCCCATCACCGGCGGGAGGATCTGGCCGCCGGAGGAAGCGGAGGCCTCGACCGCGCCGGAGAACTCGGGGTCGTACCCCGTGCGCTTCATCAGCGGGATGGTGAACGCGCCCGTCGTGACCGTGTTCGCGATCGACGAGCCGCTGATCGTCCCCATGAAGCCGCTGGCGATGATGCTCGCCTTCGCCGGCCCGCCCTTCCGGCGGCCCGTGAGGCCGTACGCGAGCTCGATGAACCACTGGCCCGCGCCGCTCATCTCCAGGAACGCGCCGAAGAGGATGAACACGAAGATGAAGGCGACGCTCACCCGGACCGGGACGCCGAAGATGCCCTCGGTCGTGTACCAGAGGTTCCGGACGATCTGCTCCCAGCCGAGCTCCTTGATGGAGAAGACGCCGATGAAGGGGAGCTTGACGTCCGGGATCACGACCCTGAACAGGCCGAGGTTCACGGCGAAGCCGATCCGCCCGTCGCCGGGGATCAGGTAGCCCCACCGGGCGTAGACGACGAAGGTTCCGACGATGGTCATCAGGTAGAACCCGAGCGCCCGCCGCGTCGCCTCGAGCACGAGCAGGATGCCGAGCGCGCCGAGCAGGAACGCGGCCGACCGCGATTCGAGCGGGAGACCGAGCGCCGACAGGAGCGCCACGGGGGCCTCCAGGAGCGGGGCGATCTCGGCGATCGTCTCCCCGCGCTGGAGGCCGAACACGCGCATCGTTCGGATCTCCTCGAACCGGGTGATCATGTACACCGGCGCGAGCGCGGTCGCGACGATCATGAGCACGTCGACCGGCGTGATGCGGTCGCGGTCGGCGTCGAGCGCCAACCAGCGTACCGCGTCGGTGATCCGCTCGACGGCCCCCGTCACCGGGTGGTCAGCGCCCGCGCGCTCGCGGACGAACGGCGGGATCCGCCCCAGCCGCCGCGCGAGGAAGCCCTCGCCGGTGCTCGTCGGGAACAGCAGGAAGGTGAGCACCAGCGCGAACGCCACGTGGATCGAGTGTGTCTGGAGCGACTGGAGCGAGATGAGGTGGATCTCCTCGCCGGTGAACGGCACCGGGAGCGCGACCCGCGAGCTCCGGGCCGCGAGATAGAGCTGGAACACCGAGAACGCGATGGCGATCGCCGAGACGACGAGCGTCGCGACGCCCGAAAGCGATCGCTTCCGCTCGATCTCCTCGATGAGTTCCTGCTGCTCTTCTTCGGGAACCGGTTCGTCGGTACCGACGCCGCCTGTCGTATCGCTGGTCATAGTTCAGAGATTCAAATAGTCCGCGACGATCCCGACGGTCGTTCGGCGCTCGACGGTGAACACCACGGCGCTGTCGGAAGACAGCGCGACGAGGTCGTGGCGCTCGCCGTCGACGACGAGTTCGTGGCCCGCGACCGGGCCGGGGTTGACGACGAGTCGCTCGTACGACCGATCCGGATCGAAGACGAACGAGCCGTTTTCGCGCGTTACCTCCTGATTCGCGGGGAGCCCCGCGCCGTACGAGGAGAACTCCATGCGGACGTTGTCGAGCTCCGTCCCGCGGACCTCGTAGGCGTCCACGACCGGCGTCTTCTCGACGCTGTGCGTGTACTCTATCACGACCGGCGTCCCGTCGTCGACCGGTTCGGTGAGCAGTCGCTCACCCGTGTCCGCGTCCCGGACGACGAGCGCCCTGTCGACCGGAACCGTCGCCGCGGCGGCGACGGTCCCCGCGGTCACGCAGAGGAGCACGAGCGCGGCGACGAGCGTCCGGCGCTGGGCCACTCCCATTGCGACGCGTCGTTATCCGAAGTAGGCGTCCGCGCCCTCGTGGAGCTCGATCGACATCCCGTCCTGGGCGGAGTCCTTGCTGATGAAGTCCGTCTTGATCGTCAGCTGGTCGACGTTGTCGAAGATGGCCGCCGTCACGTTCTCGACGACCTGCGCGTCGACGCCCTCGTGGGTGGCGATCATCGCCTGGACGGAGACGGTCTCGACGTCCTCGTCGATGCCCTCGTAGGTGCCGGCGGGGATGGTGTCGTCCGCGAACCACTGGGCCTGCTCCTTGACGGCTTCGCGGGTGTCGCCGCTGACCTCGACGATGTTGATGTCGGAGGTCTGGGCGAGCTCCTCGATGGCGCCGACCGGCCAGCCGCCGACGACGAACGCCGCGTCGACGTCGCCGTTGCGGATCTGGTCGCTGGCGCTCTCGAAGTCGCTGTTCTCCTCTTCGAAGTCGCCCTCCTCGATGCCGACGGCGCTGAGGATCTGCAGGGCGTTGACCTGCGTCCCGCTGCCGAGGTCGCCGGTGTTGATGCGGGCGCCCTCTAGGTCCTCCAGCGTCTCGATGCCGCTGTCGGCCTGCGTGACGATGGTGATCGTCTCGGGGTACAGCGTCGCGACGCCGCGGAGGCTGTCGATCGCTTCGCCCTCGAACGTGTCGAGGCCGGTGCCGTTCTTCGCGAAGTACGCGATGTCGTTCTGGATGAGCGCGAAGTCGGCGTCGCCGCTCGCGAGGCTGCCGACGTTCTCGACGCTCGCGCCCGTCGACTGCACCGTCAGCGAGTAGTCCGTGTTGCCGTCGACGATCGTCTTAAACTCGTTCGACAGCGGGTAGTACGTGCCGCCGGTCCCGCCGGCGTGCCAGGCGAGGTCCGTGCCGCCACCGCCGCCGTTGCCGCCGTCACCGTCGCCATCGCCGCCACCGTCGCCGTCTCCGTCACCGCTGTCGTCCGTGCCTTCGATACAACCGGCCAGGCCCGCGATGCCCACGATACCGGCTGACTGTAGGAACCGTCTTCGGGAAGAGTTCGACGTCATATCGCTCTATTCGTCAAACTGATTTAAATAGTCACTCATATTCACTCGATGAGTTAGATATACGAACAGTAAACTGAGGAATAGTTGAAATATCACGCAATGGTACCTGCCGGGAATGGCCGTTCGGACGCGTCGTACCGGCCGGAAAGGGGCGCTTCGTCAGGAGATACTGCCCGTAGAATCGGGCGGCGGCGTACGGGTTCGAGTCGAAACGATGGGGTTCGACGGACGTCGAATCAGTCGACGATGATCTCGTCGTCGCCGTCGTCGATCGTCTCCGGACCGGGCTGCATCTCCCGCTGGTAGCGGTCGATCCAGTCGGCGAAGCACTCGGGGCAGAGCCGCTGGGCGTCTATCTGCGAACGGTCGACGGTCAGTCGCACGGTCCGGGCGAGCGCGTCGGTGACGGAGTCCCCGCAGGCGTCGCAGCCGTCTGTCATGGGAACCCCGTGGAAGCCCGCGACAATAGTGTTTTGCGTCCGAGGAGTCCGCGCCGGACCGGCCGGCGCCGGGCGACGGCGCGGCCGCCACGAAACCGCCCGCGAACGCGCTACGTCGTGCGGAAGGCGCGGTCGCCGGCGTCGCCGAGGCCGGGAACGATGAAGCCGTCGTCGTCGAGGCGGTCGTCGATGCTGACGGTCAGGAGGTCGGCCTCCGGGTACTGGTCGTCGACGCGCAGCAGGCCGTCGGGGGCGCTGACCGCCGAGAGGACGATGAGGTGCTCGGGGTCGGGCGAGTTCTCGATGACGTGGTCGAGGACGGCACACATCGTGCTCCCCGTCGCGAGCATCGGGTCGGCGATGATGACGGTGTCCTCCTCGTGGATCTCGGGCAGTTTCACGTAGTCGATGGTGATGGGGAACTCGCCGTCCTCCATGCCGGCGCTCTCGTCGCGGGAGGCGCTGATGACGCCCTGGCGGGCGCGTGGGAACGCCTTGAGCAGTCCCTCGACGAACGGGGTCGCCGCGCGGAGGACGTTGATGATGACGACGTCGTCGAGTCCCTTCACCCGCTCGCCCATCGTCTCCTCCAGCGGCGTCTGGATGGAGACGTACTCCGTCTCCATGCGGCCGTCGATGATCTCGTAGCCACAGAGGCGGCCGAGCTTCACGAGGCCCTTGCGGAACGCGACCTGTTCGGTTTCGACGTCTCGGAGCTGTGAGAGCGTGTCTTTCGCGAGCGCGTGGTCGACGACGTACGCGTCGCCGCGGTCTTCGATGGTCATTGGTCGCAACAGCGTGCGCGGAGGATTATAAGGTAACGATCCGTAGCCCCCCGTGATGACCAGTGTCGAGGTATCGCGGTTCGTGCAGGCACACCCCCCGGAGGTCGAGCGCGCGCTGACGCCCGCCGCGGTCGTGGAGTACGAGGGCAGCTTTCAGGTGCGCGACGTGGACGAGCGGGACGGCGAGTGGATCGTGACCGTCGGCCGGGCCGGCGTCGAACTGACGCTCCGGTTCGAGCGCCGCGACGAGGGCCTCTACTACGAGCAGCGCGGCGACGCCGGGCCGCTCGACCGCCTGGAGACGACCCTCTCGCTGACGCCGGAGAACGAGGGGACGCGGGTCACCGCCCGCTCCACGGTCGAGGCGGGAATGCCGCTCGCGTCGGTCACCGACCGCATCGCGGCGTGGAAGCGCAAGGGCGAACTGGAGCGCGCGCTCGACGCGCTGGCGGCCGACCTCGGCTGACCGGTCCGGTTGACGCCGCCGGCCACGCGCGTGCGACTACACCGCACACTCGCGTCGGGGTTTAAGCCGCTCGGCGACGACCTACGACCATGAGCATCATTGACACGGTCCGCGACGTGCTCGCCGCGTCGACGGAGTCGCCGAACCGCGGCGGCGGCACCGGCGACGAGTCGATGGGCGCGTACTGGTGTCACGACTGCGACGAGCGGCTCCGCGACGTGGACGTTGCCGGCGACGATGCGCCCGACTGCCCCGAGTGCGGCGAGGCGATGGAGTTCGAGCGGTCGGTCGGGTCGACGGGTTGTGCCTGTTAGCGGATCACGAGAAACGTCAGCGCCATCAGCACGAGCGTCAGGAGGAGGACGTTCCGCCAGGCGAAGGGAGCGCCGCCAGCGAACGCGTACCCGCGGACCACGAGGTAACTCAGCGATCCGGACAGGACGGCGTTCATCACCAGCAACACGCGCGGGTCACCTTCCGACGAGGGAGCCATGCGGAGTCGTGACGACGCGATCGCCTTAAAGCTATATTGCGCTCAACCCCGTTCTTCCGGTATGGCGCTCCGGAACCAGGAGGGTCAGTCCGTCGATCCGGTGCCGTTTCTGGTCGTCGTCGCGCTGTCCTTTCTCGTCATCTACTCGTTCGGCCCGCTGTACCTGCAGGCGCTCGGGCTGCGGGTGGACTACGGCGTGCCGGTCTGTACCCTCGTCTTCCTGGCCGTCGCCGCGGCCGCGTACCACCGGCTCGTCTGGACTCACCGCCCGGGCGTGAGCGGAACCGTCTCCGGCGGCGTGAGCTTCGGGCAGCTCTGGTACGCGATCCTGATCCTCACCGCGCTGGTCGTGCTGCTGTCGCTGCCGCTGATGTTCGGATAGGCCGGGCGTCGTCGGCGACGGCGGTTGGGTGGTCAGTGCGCAGTCCCGTCATCCTTTTAAATACGACCCCCGTCATGTGAGGACATGACACTCTCAGAACGGATCGAGGCGTACCGGGAGTACCTGATGGAGGTGCTGCACGGTCTCTATCACGGTATGATAGAGCACCCCGCGTACGAACTGATCGAGAAGGAGGCCGAGGACACCGACGACGTGTTCCTCTTCGCCTGCTTCGCGGACGCGTTCGGCATCCCGAGTCCGATCTCCTACTACACCGCCGAACTCCTGCCGTACCTCGGCGAGGAGTTCGAGCAGTGGGAGCGGCGGATGTGGGACCGCGAGTCGCTCGTCGAGCGCAAGGGACAGCAGTACCACTTCTAAGATGGAGAAGTTCGTCTTCTTCGGCGGCAAGGGCGGCGTCGGCAAGACCACGGTGTCGAGCGCCTACGCCACGCGGTGCGCGGACGCGGGGCTCGACACGCTCGTCGTCTCGACGGACCCGGCCCACAGCACCTCCGACGTGTTCGACCAGCAGTTCGACGACGACCCGAAGCCCGTCGAGGGTCACGACGGGCTGTGGGCGATGGAACTCGACCCCGAGGAGGAGGTCGAGGCGCACATGCAGGAGATAAAGCGGACGATGAGCGACCAGGTGAGCCCCTCCATCGTCAACGAGATCGACCGCCAGATCGAACTCGCTCACCGGACGCCAGGCGCGTACGAGGCGGCGCTGTTCGACCGCTTCATCGACGTGATGCGCGACGCCGACGAGTACGACCGCGTCGTCTTCGACACGTCGCCGACCGGCGGGACGCTGCGCCTGCTCGCGCTGCCTGAGTTCCTGGAGTCGTGGATCGAACGGCTCGTCAGCAAGCGCGCGAAGAGCATCGACCTCTACGAGAAGGCGGCGATCGGCGACAAGGACGCCCGCCGCAAGGCCGAGGAGGACCCGATCATCGAACGGCTACAGGAGCGCAAGGAGATGTTCGAGTTCGCCGGCGAGACGCTGCGCGACGACGCCGCCTTCTACCTCGTGTTGAACCCCGACGAGCTCTCGATCCGGGAGACCGACCGCGCGATCCAGAACCTCACCGAGTACGGCCTCGGCGTTCGCGGCCTCGTGATCAACAAGATATCGCCGGAACCGGACGACGACGAGCAGGGCCGCGGCGCGCGGTTCCTCCGCCGGCGCCACGAGACCGACCGCGAGCGGGTCGCCACCATCCGCGAGACGTTCGACGAGCCGGTCGTCGCGGAGATCGAGTTGCGGATAGAGGAGATCAAAGGCGACCTCCTCGAGGACGTCGCCGCGGAACTCGATCTGGAGGTCGCGGCGGCCACCTCTTGAATTCCACCGAAAAGTACTTAGGGAAAATACCGTTCGGAACGGAGACAACTGTCCGGTTCGATCGGGCGAAGAGAGTGCACAACCGCCATATCTAGCCGCCGGAGTGTCTACTACAAGAACAAAAGTTTAAATCATAGTTCCACATGTTTTCATCACGAGGCAGGTTACCATGGTACAGGTTATTTGGCTGGTGCTTGCGGTGCTGGTGATGTTTAGCGCGGGGTACCTCGGGTACTCGCGCTACCTCGCGAACTTCGTCGAGCTCGACGAGAGTAACGAGACGCCGGCACACAAGTACGAAGACGGTCAGGAGTACGTACCGGCGAAGAAGCCGGTGCTACTGGGGCATCACTATTCGAGTATCGCGGGCGGCGCGCCCATCGTGGGGCCGATCACGGCGGGCGTCGTGTGGGGCTGGGTGCCCGCACTGCTGTGGATCGCCATCGGCAACCCGCTGATGGGGAGCGTCCACGACTTCGTGTCGCTGTCGGGCAGCCTGCGACACGAGGGCAAGTCGATCGGCTACATCATCGGCGAGTACGTCGGCGACCGCGGCAAGGACATGCTGCTGTGGTTCGCGTTCCTGACGATCATCCTCGTCGTCGCGGTGTTCGCGCTGGTGGTCGCGATCGTGTTCAACGCCTACCCGCAGGCCGCGACCGCGAGCTTCATCTACATCGCGCTGGCGCTGGTGTTCGGGGTGTGGCTCTACCAGCTCGACCTCCCGTTCCTCGTCGGCACCGTCATCTTCGTGGCGGGCGTGTTCGCCGGCGTGGGCGTCGGGATCGAGTACCCGTTCGCGCTGTTCCCGGGCGACTATCCGGCGGGGACCATCGTCCTGTTCTCGGGCGGCGGCTCGGCCATTCCGGGCGCGGGCCTGTTCGGCGCGAACATCGCCGCCTGGATCCCGGTGATCCTGGTGTACGCGTTCGTCGCCAGCGTCCTGCCGGTGTGGACGCTGCTCCAGCCCCGTGACTACCTCTCGTCGTTCCTGCTGTACACGGGCGTCGGGGGGACCCTGCTCGCGATCATCGTCGGCACGATCCTCGGCTCCGCGAGCGAGCCGCTGGTCGTCAACATCGACGCCTACTACGGCTTCATGGGGACGACCGGCCTCCCGCTGTTCCCGCTCCTGTTCGTCACCATCGCGTGCGGGACGATCAGCGGGTTCCACTCGCTGGTCTCCTCCGGGACCACCGCGAAGCAACTCGACAAGGAGACCGACGCCCGCCTGATCGGGTACGGCGGCATGCTCGGCGAGGGGCTGCTCGCGACGGTCGCGCTCTCGACGGTCGCGCTCGTCGGCATCACCGTCGAGGGCGGCGGTATCGGCCAGGCGCTGCCGAACTTCGCGACCGGCGGCGGCATCTTCCTTACCAGCTTCGGCATCCCCGCCGAGATCGGCGCCCCGTTCATGGCGCTCGTGCTGGTGAGCTTCCTCCTGACCAGCACAGACACGGCCTGTCGGCTCGGCCGGTACATGATGGAGGAGATCGTCGGCACCCCCGAGACGACGACCCAGGAGTACGCGGCCAACCGGTACTTCAACTCCGGTCTGCAGGTCGTGCTCGCGTACTTCCTCGTCGTCAGCGGCCGCTGGGCGGACCTGTGGCCGCTGTTCGGCGGCGCGAACCAGTTGCTCGCCGCGCTGGCGCTGCTGACGGCGACGGTCTGGCTCGCCAACTGGTCCGACACGAAACAGCTCGTCAGCACCGGCGTCCCGATGGCGATCATGACGACCATCACGGTGCTCGCGCTGCTGTACCTGGCGTTCATCCAGAACTTCCAGCAGAAGTTCCTCGACAGCGAGTGGATGGCCGACGCGACGACCCTCGACATGGTGTCGAGCGGCCTGCAGATCGTCATCGCGCTCGTCCTCGTCGGACTGGCGCTGTCGCTGGTGAAGATGGGCTACGAGAACGTCCGGAAGGCGCGGTCCGGTCCCGCGCCGGCGAGCAGCGAACCGTCCGACGACTGATCCCGACGCCGTCGTTTTTCTTGCCGCGCCCGTACCGATACCGCCGAGAGACTCAGATCTGCAATCGCCGCGATATCAGGCCCAGCAGACCCGGTTCCTCCCGTTCGATGGGTTCCCAGGTCGTCAGCGCCTCCTCGATGTCGGCGACTTCGCTCGTCACCACGTCGCGCTCGTCGGGCGCGACGACGGCGAGGTTGATCTCGTAGTGGCCGTAGTAGCCGTACTTCAGCAGGGTGCGGTCGCGGAAGCCGTCGACGTACTCGCGCACGTCGTCAGTGACCCGCGGCACGACGGTGACGAAGGTGAACTCGGTCCCGTAGTGCTCCTCGTTGGCCTCGATCCAGTCGTCGGCCAGGTCGTGGCCCAGCTGGACGAGGGCGTCCAGGTCGCCGGTCGACAGCGATTCCCGGCGACGCAGGAACAGGTGCTCGTGGGCCTCGTGGTGCGCGTAGGAGAGAAGCGGCGAGAAGAAGTGCTTCTCGCTCTCCATCTGGAGGCGGCCGTACAGCGAGAACCGCTCGCCGCGCTCGCTGACGTCCTTCTCGAGGTCGTAGTTGAACAGCAGACGGTCGCTCAGGCGGTCGACGTACTCGTCGTCCCACTCGGGTACGTCGAGGTCCGGGTCCGCTTCCGCGTCGGGGGCCGCCCCCGTCTCGGCAGAGTCCCCGCTCATGGCTCGTAGGGGTGGACGTCGTCGACCGCCGGCGCGCCGAGGACGAGCACGCGCGCCCCCTCGTCCGCGTCCTCGTCGACGGCGGCGAGTTGCGGGCTCTCCGGCTCGACGACGAACGCCTCGTTCTCGCCGACGCGGTACGTCCGCTCCGGCGTCTCGACGGTCAACTCGCCCGAGACGACGTAGAACACCTCTTCCTGCTCGTCGTGGTAGTGGTACGCGAGCGGGATCTCCTCGCCTGGGTCGGGTTCGTAGAGGTTGACCGCGACGTTCTCCAGATCGACGGTCTCGCTGATCGGTCGCCGGACGCAGGGCCGGTCCGGCGTCGGCTCGACCTCGTCGAGATCCACGTGATGGTATCCCATGTCCGATACTGTCACGACCCAACCTAAATACCTCTGTCGGCGGCGGCGAGCGCCCGGACGCCGGCCGCGCGATCGCGGGAAAGGTTTATCAGGATTCTTCACCCAGCTTCGTGACGAGAGCCATGGACAGCGACAAGAGCGAGGCCTGCGGCCGCTGCAGCATGACCACGGTCGTCGACGCCACCGACGGCGAGGGGGGATCGGACCCCTTCGACGGCGAGCGCATCGAGGTCGACCCCGACGAGATGCGCGCGGTCGCCAAGCCGGCTATCCTGCTCGGCCGCGTCAAGGACCGCCTCGACGCGGTCGCGACCCGGCTGACTTACGGCCGGTAACCGCCGTAAAGGGTTTAACCGATCCCCCATTACCCCGCTCCAGCGCAATGGAAGAGAGCATCTCGGGATTCAAGGTCCGAGGGACGTGGGGCGACGTCGTCGAGCACGGCGAGCGCATCACCCGCGCCCTCCGCGACCTCGACGTCAACGAGTCCTCGGACGACGGGGACGAGGAAGACGACTACGTCGACGCCTTCGAGGAGTGGAACGAGTGGCGGCCGAAACCTCACGAACAGATCGAGGCCGACGTGAGCGAAAAGACCGCCGAACAGGCGAGCGTCAAGGAAGGCAAAGGCGAGAAGGCCGGCAAGGATCCCGACGAGGACATCCAGACCGCGGGCGAGAAACTCACCGAGTCCTACGAGAAACTGGAGGACGACGACACCGAGGGGGCGGTCGGCAAGTGGGGCGAGTCGCTCGAGTACGTCGCCCGCGCCGCCGACTCGGCCGGCCGCAAGGCCCTGCGCGCCGTCGAGGACACCGTCTACCAGCGCGTGATGACCCAGATCGCGCCGTACTACTTCGACAACGAACTCGTCAGCGCCAACCTCCAGCACAACACCAACGGCGACGAGGAGACGTTCACCTTCGAGATCAACGTCAACGACGACGCCCTGAAGGAGGGCGTCTCCGAACGGCTCGCCGAGTACGAGGACACCGTCGACCGCTGGCACGTCGACACCGAGCGCGACACCGAGAACGTCGAGGCTGTCGAGGGCGTGGAGGCGCCGGAGCAGGAGGAGCGGTCCAAGCCATCTTCCAACTAAGCGCCGCCTGTCGGCGCGGCGGGAAGATGGTTTGGGAAAAGCCTTCGTCGAACTGACCGCAGTTCGTCTGCGGTTTCGCGACGAATGCTTGGAAGAAACCGTCTTCGAACTGAGCGCCGCCCGAGGGCGCTGCGATTCCCCATTTTCCCCGCTCTCTGCCGTCCGAGACGGTAGGCACTTGTATCGGCCCGCAGTAGCGAAACCCCAATGGTAGACGCCGCGACGCTCGGGACGGTTGTCGTCGCCGGACTGGCGAGCCTGTTCATGGCGTGGGCGATCGGCGCCGGATCCAGCGGGTCGACGCCGTTCGCCCCCGCGGTCGGCGCGAACGCCATCTCCGTGATGCGGGCCGGGTTCATCGTCGGCATCCTCGGGTTCGCCGGCGCCGCGTTGCAGGGCGCGAACGTGTCGGAGGCCGTCGGCCGCGAGCTGATCGGGGGCGTGACGCTCTCGCCCGTCGCGGCGACGGTCGGGCTGACGATCGCCGCGGTGCTCGTGGCCGCCGGAGTGTTCAAGGGGTACCCCATCGCCACCGCGTTCACGGTCACGGGCGCCGTGATCGGCGTCGGGCTGGCGATGGGCGGCGACCCCGCGTGGCCGAAGTACCGCGAGATCGCCGCGCTCTGGGTACTGACGCCGTTTATCGGCGGCGGCATCGCCTACGCAACCGCGCGGCTGCTCCGGAACGAACGGATCCCCGAGATAGCGCTGATACCGACGCTCGCGGGGATCGTCGGCCTGCTCGTCGCCAACATCGAGTTCGTCCTGCTGGGGCCGCCGGGCGAGAGCCAGTCGATCGCCGCGACGGCCGCCGCGTCGCTGCCGCTCTCCGCGACGCTCGGGCGGGTGCTGGCGTCGCTGGCGCTGGCGCTCGCGGTCGCGCTGGCGCTTGCCTCCGACATGCGACGGGACGCCGCGGCGGCGCAGCGGCGCTTCCTCCTGGTGCTCGGGGGGCTGGTCGCGTTCTCCGCCGGCGGGAGTCAGGTCGGTCTCGCGATCGGGCCGATGCTCCCCCTGCTGGAGCCGTTCGCCGTTCCGCTGACCGCCGCGCTGGTCGGCGGCGGGCTCGGCCTGCTGATAGGGTCGTGGACCGGCGCGCCGCGGATGATCAAGGCGCTGTCGCAGGACTACTCCTCGCTGGGGCCGCGCCGCTCCATCGCGGCGCTGATCCCTTCCTTCGCCATCGCGCAGGCGGCCGTCTTCTTCGGCATCCCCGTATCGTTCAACGAGATTATCGTCTCGGCGATCATCGGGAGCGGCTACGCGGCCGGCGGGAGCGGCGTCAGCGGCCGGAAGATGCTCTTCACCGTGCTCGCGTGGGTCGCGTCGCTGACGATAGCGGTCGTCGCCGGCTACGCCGGCTTCCTCGGCGTCGACGCGCTGGTCAGCTGAACCGGTCGAGGCGGAACAGGTCGACGTCGTGCTCCGTCTCGCCGTCGACGGCCAGGTCCGCCAGCACCTCGCCGACGGCGCTCGCGAACTTGAACCCGTGTCCCGAGAACCCGGCCCCGACGACGATCTGGGGGTGGTCCGGATGCGTATCGAGGACGAAGTGCTCGTCCGGCGAGTTCGTGAACGTGCAGGTGGCGAGCCGCATCGTCGGCCCCGCGCCGTCGGGGAACCGCCGCTCCGCGTACGCCCTGAGCAGCGCCTCGTCCTCGGGGCGGGGCTCCCGGTCCATCGCGTCCGGGTCGACGGTCTCGCCGAGGTGGTTGAACTTCCCGAACTTGAACCCGGGGACGTCGTAGCGCGGGAACCCGTAGTAGTGGCCGTCGTCGTCGTCCGCGTGGACGAACACCGGGAAGTTCTCCGGGTCGAAGCGCTCGGGCCGCTCGGGCTGGAGCCACGCGAGCACCTGCCGCTCGGGGACGGCGAGGTCCGCGAGTTCGGGCAGGAGCTTCCGCGTCCACGCCCCCGCCGTGACGACGAGTCTGTCCGCCTCGTAGGTCCCTTTTCGGGTCGTCACGCGCACGCCGTCCTCGCCCAGCGGCGAGAAGTCCGCGACCGGCTCGCGCGCCCGGACCTCCGCGCCGTCGGCCTGCGCGGCCTCGACGTGGGCGACGATGCACTGCTCCGGGACGAGGAAGCCGCCGTCGGGCTGGTACACCGCCCGGTGGCCCGGCGGGAGGTCGTAGCCCGGGAACCGTTCGTTCACCTCGCGCGCGTCGAGCACCTCGTGGTCGATGCCGTGCGCCTCGCAGGACCGCCGCGAGCCGTCGAACACCCGGCTGTCGGGCGGCCCCGCGTCGATGCCGCCGGTGACGTGCAGCAGGTCCCGACCCGTCCGCTCCTCCAGGTCCCGCCAGAGGTCGTACGCCCGCCGGACGAGCGGCACGTACGCCGGGTCCTCGTACTGCACCTTCCTGATGATGCGCGTCACGCCG
This sequence comes from Halostella limicola, assembly GCF_003675875.1. Taxonomy (NCBI): domain Archaea; kingdom Methanobacteriati; phylum Methanobacteriota; class Halobacteria; order Halobacteriales; family Natronoarchaeaceae; genus Halostella; species Halostella limicola. The sequence goes on from NZ_RCDI01000001.1 coordinate 393,364, forward strand.
TGGGACGACCCCATGTCGTGCGGCACGTCGTACCGTTCGAGGCCGAGCACGTCCAGCCCGCGGGCCGCGAGGTGGGCGGTCGTCGCGCTCCCCATGCCGCCGACGCCGACGACGATAACGTCGTAGCGGTTCGACATACCCGCCGTTCGCGGTGAGACACGAAAATAGGTGCCCCCGCGGTTGACGGCGCTTGCCCCCCCGGTCGGCGTTACTCCTTCGGCGGGATCTCGTCGGGCTCCGTGTCCAGTTCCTTGCCCTCCTCGCCCTCCAGCTGGGCGAGGCGGGCGCTCATGATCCGGGTGTTCTCGACCTGCTCGACGGTGATGCGGACGCCGTCGTACTCGATGGACTCGCCCGCCTCGACGAGGCGGCCGGCGCGGTTGAAGATGAACCCGGCGATGGTTTCGAACTCCTCGCCCTCGGGCAGGTCGATCTCCAGCGCCTCGTTCACCTCGTCGATGTTGACCTCGCCGCGGACGACGACCGACTCGTCGTCGAGGTACTCGATCGGCTCCTCCTCTTCGCCTTCCAGGATCTCGCCGACGATCTCCTCTATCATGTCCTCCATCGTCACCAGCCCCTCCGTCGTCCCGAACTCGTCGATGACGATGACCATGTGCATGCGGTTCTCCCGCATCTCGGTGAGCAGTTCGTCGACGTTTTTCGACTCGGGGACGTGGAGGGTAGGCTGGATGAAGTCCTCCAGGTCGAGGACGTCGGCGTCGGCCTCGCCGTAGTTCAGGTCCCGGACCAGGTCGCGGATGTGGACCACGCCGATGACGTTGTCGAGGCTCCCCTCGTACACGGGGAGTCGGGCGTGACCGCTCTGAACGCAGGTCTGGATGGCCTCCTCGACGCCGGCCTCCTTCGGGATGCCGGTCATGTCGAGGCGGGGCGTCATCACCTCCTTCGCGATCGTGTTGTTGAACCGGAAGATTCGCTGGAGCATCTCGCGCTCGTCCTCCTCGATGACGCCCTCGCGCTCGCCCGTCTCGATCATGTCCTGGATCTCGTCGCGGGTGACGTAGGACGTCTCGATGGCGGAGCGCCCGCCGGTCACCTTGTTCACGACCCGGGTGAGGTAGTCGAACGTGACGATGAGCGGCAGGAGGACGTACTCCGAGAGCTTCAGCGGGCGCGCGATCTTCAGCGCCCACGACTCCGTGTTCTCGACCGCGTAGGACTTGGGCGCGCTCTCGCCGAACAGCAGCACCAGGGCCGTGATCCCGAACGTCGCGACGGCGACGGCCTCGCCCTGGCTGAGATACAGCGCCAGCAGCCCCGTCGCGATCGAGGACATCGCGATGTTGACGATGTTGTTGCCGACGAGGATCGTCACCAGCAGCCGGTGGGGGTCCGACTTCAGCTCCCGGAGCGTCTTCGCGCCCGGTTCCCCCTCCTCGACGAGCGCCTCGATTCGGTGTTTCGCCAGCGAGAACATGGCGATCTCCGAGGAGGAGAAAAACGCCGACAGCCCCATGAGCACGGCGAGGACGACGGCGCCAACGGTCGTTACCGCGGTGTTGCCGAACGTGACGCCGAAGAGTTCGTACGCCTGCGCCGGCCGTAAGGGGATCCAGAGCCCAGATATACCCATCAACCCCCTACTTGCCCTGCCTCCGAATTAACTCTTGTCACGTTTCCGGCGTTCCGGCCCGCCGAGAACCCCCGGTCCCTGCCGTGAGCGAAGGGTATACACGCGAACCGACCGAAACGGTACGTATGGGCGATCCCGACATCACGTTCTACCGGCTACAGGCGTGTCCGTACTGCGAGCGGGTCACGCGCACGCTGCAGGAGTACGACCTCGACTACCGGTCGCGGTTCGTCGAGCCGATGCACTCCGAACGCAACGTCGTCAAACGGATCAGCGGCAAGCGCACCGTCCCCGCCATCGTCGACGAGAACACCGGCGTCACGATGAGCGAGAGCGCGAACATCGTGGAGTACCTCGACCGGACGTACGGCGACGGCGCTGGGGGTGAGGCCTGATGGTCGACTTCGAGGTCGTCGACCTCCCCGAGACCGACCACGTCGACGAGGGCGACACCGCGCCGGACTTCACCCGGCCGCTGGTCAACGACGAGTACTGGGAGGACGCGGCGCTGTCGGACCTGACCGACGAGGGCCCGGTCCTGCTCGCCTTCCACCCGATGGACGGCGCGTTCCCCGCGACGTACATGTGGAACGAGATCCGCGACCGCGCGTGGGACGAGGGCACCGACGTCACCATCGTCGGCCTCTCGATCTCCTCGCCGTACGAGCACAAGACGACGGTCGAGGAGCGGCGGATCGACTATCGCCTGTTCAGCGACCCCGCGAACGGCGTCGCCGAGGAGTACGGCATCGTCAACGACCTCGACGGCATGGCGGGGATCAGCGAGCCCCGCCCGGCAGTCTACCTGCTCGACGAGGACCGCACCGTCGAGTACGCGTGGGTCGCCGAGGAGTGGCCCGCGTTCCCCGACTACGACGAGGTCGAGGACGTGGTCGAGTCGCTGTAGTCGCCGCCGGAGGACGACACGCTTTTTTGCCGACCGACGGGACTGTCGAGCCATGAGCGACGTCACTGCGGCCGCCGCCGCGGTCCGCGACGGCGAGCTGGTCGTCTACCCGACCGAGACGGTGTACGGCCTCGGCGCGGACGCGCTGGACCCCGACGCGGTCGAGCGCGCGTTCGCCGCGAAGGGACGCGACCGGTCGAAGCCGCTGTCGCTCGGCGTCCCGGACGCGGACACGGCGCTGTCGTACGTCCGGCCGACCGAGCGCGCGGAGCGGTTCATGCGCGAGTTCCTCCCCGGCCCGGTCACCGTCGTCTGCGAGCGCACCGACGACGTGCCGGACGCCCTCACCGCGGGCAGCGACCGCGTCGGCGTGCGCGTCCCCGACCACGACCTCGCGCGGGAGCTGCTCGCCGAGGCCGGCCCGCTCACCGCGACGAGCGCGAACCTGAGCGGGCGCGGGAGCGTCACGCGCGTCGACGACCTCTCCGCGGAGTTCCTGGACGCCGTGGCGGTCGTGCTGGACGCCGGCGAGACGCCCGGTACCGAGAGCACCGTCGTCGACGTGGCGAACGACGAGATACTCCGCCGCGGCGCGAACGCCGACGCCATCGAGGCGTGGCTCCGGGAGCACTGACGCGGGCGTCCGTCCCGCCTACGACAGCAGCGAGCGGAGCGTCCGCGTCGACACCCCGCACTCGTCGCTGTACTCGCAGGGGTTGCACTTGTCCCGGTTCTCCAGCCGCGGCGGCGGGCCGTCCAGCGACTCGACCGCGCGGAGCGTCTTTCGGTACGCCGCTTTCTTCCGGGTCGTCAGTCGCACCTCGCGGACGACGCCGTGGGCGGGGTACTCGACGAACGCCGTCTCGACCGGCCGCTCGCGCTCCCACGCGAGCGCCTTCGCGGCGGCGACGGCGTGGACCGCGTGCGGGTGCCAGACGCCCTCGTCGGGCGGGCTGCCCGGCGAGACGACCGAGGGCCGCGGCGGGCCCTCGACGACCTTGTGCGCGACGCCGCGGCAGTCCTTCCCCGAGAGCCGCACGTCCCGCCGCGGCGGGTCCGCGAGGGCCGGCCAGTCGTCGAACCGGTCGCGGGCGCGCCGGAGGTTCCGCCGGTAGCGCTCCGGCGGTACGTCGGTCGGGAGGCCGGTGAAGGCAGCGTCCGGCGCGTCGACCAGTTCCTCGTACCTGTAGGCGAGGTCGCGGCGCTCGGCGACGGCCGGCGGCGGGTCGCGGTCGCCCTTGCGCGCGTAGTACAGCTTTCGCGGACAGTAGGCGGCGGTCCGGAGGTCGCTGAACGGGATCACGCCGCGGAGTGGCCGCGAGTTGATACAAAAAGGTGTGGCCGTTTTCCCGTGGTCGGACCTCGGACTCGCGGACGTTCGTCCATCTCCGACGTGCGGAAACTCCGTTACGACGGTCTAAAGGGACCGGCGCGCCTAGCGCGCCCGCGAAATGCTGGGTTCGACGAACGCCGATGACGATGGAAGCGGTAGTACAGTCGGATCGAACGTTCGGTACGGCGAGCGCCGCGAGTGCGAACTGTGCGGCCAGACGCGGCGGTGTTTCGACCGGTTCGAGGTGGTCGCCTGTCGGGCCTGCCATCGCGATTTCCTGCCGACGAGCGGAATACTGTAGCCGGGAGTTCGACGGCGGCGGACGGATCCGCTGGTCTCGTCGAGGGCGTCCGGCGGCGCGCCGCCCCGTTACGGAGAAACGAGCCAGTAGAAAACGAGTCGGCCGCTCAGTCGTCGTCTTCGGTCGTCGTCTTGTCGAGGTCTTTCTCGCCGAGGTAGATCTCGGCCCCGTCCTGCGCGACCTTCTCGGCGAGGACGGCGCACTTCACGCGCATGGGGCTGATGTCGACGCCGAGCATGTCGGTGACGTCGTCGCGGTCCATCTCCTCGAGCTCGTCGAGCGTCTTGCCGCGGAGTTCGCTCGACAGCATGCTCGCGGAGGCCTGACTGATGGCGCAGCCGTCGCCCTGGAACGCGACCGCCTCGATCGTCTCGTCGTCCTCGTCGAGTTTGACGTCCATCCGGATCTCGTCGCCGCACATCGGGTTCTCGCCGACGTGGGTGAACGTCGCGTCCTCGATCTCCCCGTAGTTGCGCGGGTTCTTGTAGTGATCGAGGATCTGCTGCCGATACATGTCCGAGCCCATTCCCATTGTTGTCACACGGTACGTACGGCCCGCGGAAAAGGATTCCGAGGCAGGTGGTCGCACGTTCGCCGCGCTCGGGGGTCGCTCCGCGGTATCTGCCAGCTCTCCCGGGCACGACCGTCCCGCCCGACCGGCTCAGATGTCGGCGAAGGGGCCGCCCTTCGCCTCCGCGAGGCGGCGGAACTGGTCGTCGGAGAGTGAGACGGCGGCCGCGCCGAGGTTCTCCTCTAGCTGCTCGGTCGTCCGCGCGCCGACGATCGGCGCGCTGACGGCGTCGTGGTGGGTGAGGTAGGCGATAGCGACCTGCGCCGGCGTCGCGCCGACCTCGTCAGCCACCGCGCGGACCACGTCGAGGACGTCGAAGTTCTCCTCCGTCAGGTAGTGGTCGCGCCAGCGGTCGCCGTCGGAGGCCGTGGAGTCCTCCGGCAGGTCCGCGTCGCGCTCGTACTTCCCGGTGAGAAAGCCCTGCGCGAGCGGGCTCCACGGGATCACGCCCACGTCGTACTCCCGGCACATGTCGAGGTACGGTCCCTCGATCTCCCGGTCGATGAGGTTGTAGCGGGGCTGGGAGAGCTTGAACGGCTCGTACCCCTTCCGGCGGGCCACCTCGTTCGCGCGCGCGACCTTCCAGCCGTTCGGTTCGAGCGTCGAGGTGCCGAGGTAGTTCACCTTCCCCGCCTCGACGAACTCGTTCAGCGTGCGCATGAACTCCTCGACGGGGGTGTCGTCGTCGAAGCGGTGGGTGTACAGCACGTCGACGTAGGCGGTGTCGAGGCGCTCCAGGATCCGGTCGATCTGCCGCCGGAGGTGCTTGCGGTTCAGCCCCGCGCCGTTGGGGTCGTCGTCGCGGGTGGGCCAGTACACCTTCGACGCGACGACGAAGTCCTCGCGGTCGCGCTCGTCCAGCCAGTTGCCGATCCAGCGCTCGCTCTTCCCGCCGCCGTACACGTCGGCAGTGTCGATGAACCGCCCGCCGTGGGCCTCATACGCGTCGAGCAGGTCGTAGGCGCGTCCCTGCCGGATCTCGATCGACCCGCCGGGCGTCTCGCGGCCGAAGCGCCACGTGCCGAACGCGAGTTCGCTCACCTTGAGGCCGGTTCGCCCGAGCGGTACGTAGTCGAGTTCCATCGCCCGTGACTGACGGGCGAGCGCGTGAAGAACCGGTCGGTTTCGGCCGGGTCGGCCAGTGCCCGCGCCGTCCGCGACGGCGCCCGTCAGTACCTCCGCTCGGCAGCCGTCCGTGGACGGCGCTCCCCGACGGTCGTCGTCGGCCGGTCGCTCACGCCGGCCGTCGCCGGTCGCGCTCCTCGACGCGCCCGGCGCGGCGGGCGGCGACGAACCCGAGGACGCCGGCGACCGGTGCGGCGGCGTAGGCCTCCGCGTACACCGCGAGCACCGCGCTTGCGAGCGCAGCGCAGGCGACGCCGCAGTAGATCCACGACTTCCAGACGGTATCCACGATAATTGATGAAAATGATCGCGGTAATATAAAACGGTCGCTGCGGCGGATCGCGCCGAAACCCGCTCGGACGGTACCGTCTGGCGACCGCTCCGCGACTGACCGCACCGCGACCGCTCTCTGTGGCGCCCGCCTGCTCCGCGACCGACTCCCCGGGGGCCGTTACGCGAAGAGGTCGCGGGCGGCGTCGATGCCCTCGATCAGGCGGTCGATCTCCTCGCGGGTGTTGTAGACGTAGAACGACGCCCGCGCGGAGGCGGCGACGCCGAGCTTGTCGTGCAGCGGCTGGGTGCAGTGGTCGCCGGCGCGGATGGCGACGGCGTAGTCGTTGAGGATGCTCGCGAGGTCGTGGGCGTGGACGCCGTCCAGGTTGAACGCGACGAGGCCGCCGCGCTCCTCGCCGGCGGGCGGGCCGTAGATCTCCACGTCGTCGAACTCGGTGAGGCGGTCGTAGGCGTACGCCGCCAGCCGCTCCTCGTGGCGCTGCACGTTCTCCATCCCGAGGTCCTCGAGGTAGTCGACGGCCTCCGCCAGCGCGACTCCCTGCGCGATGTTCGGCGTGCCGGCCTCGAACTTCCACGGGAGGTCGTTCCAGGTGGCGTCCTCGTAGGTGACCTTCTTGATCATGTCGCCGCCGTAGAGGTACGGCTCCATCGCTTCGAGGATCTCCTTCTTGCCGTAGAGGCCGCCGATGCCGGTCGGCCCCGCCATCTTGTGGCCGGAGAAGGCGTAGAAGTCGGCGTCGACCGCCTCGACGTCGACGGGGCGGTTCGGCACGGCCTGCGCGCCGTCGACGAAGATGTACGCGTCGTGGTCGTGGGCGACGTCCGCGAGCGCGCCGACCGGGTTGACGGTGCCGAGCGTGTTCGAGACGTGGACCGCGCTGACCATCTCGGTGTCGTCGGTGATGATCTCCTTGGCGTGGTCCATGTCGAGCTGTCCGTCCTCGTCGACGCGGATGTACTTCACGTCGGCGCCGGTCCGCTTGCCGATCTGCTGCCACGTCACGAGCGACGCGTGGTGCTCCATCTCCGTGAGCACGACCTCGTCGCCGGGGCCGAGCTCGTTCAGGCCCCACGCGTAGGCGACGAGGTTCTCGGCCTCGGTGGTGTTTTTCGTGAAGACCATCTCCTCGCGGCCGCCGCTCGCACCGACGAACTCGGCGAGCTTGTCGTGGGCCTCCTCGTAGGCGATGGAGGCCTCCTGGCTCAGGTGGTGGATGCCCCGGTGGACGTTCGCGTTGGTGTGCCGGTAGTAGTGGACGATGGCGTCGACCACGCGGTCCGGCGTCTGCGTCGTCGCGGCGTTGTCCAGGTACACCACCTGTTCGCCGTCGAACTCCCGCTGGAGGATCGGGTACTCCTCGCGGATGGACTCGACGTCGAGCGGCGCGGACTCTTGGGTTTCCATTACGTGATCACAGGCGCTCGAAACAAAACACTCCTTCGGTCGCGGCGGAGCGGCCGCGTACGCGTGCCGGCGGACGCACGCCGCTGACGGCCGCTCACGGCCTGTGGGCGTGCGTCCCACGGAGGAGGAAGGCGGTGTACTTCCCGAACGCCCACGCCAGGCCGTTGAGCAGGTGGAGCGCGACGACGGCCAGCAGGACGCCGACCGCGGAGAACGCGAGCGCGCCGAGCAGCGTGTCGGCGTACGTCGAGACGAGTTCGCCGCTGGCGACGGTGACCTCGAACGGGACCCCGACCCCGACGCTCCAGACGTCGTGCCGGAAGGCGAGGTTCGGGCTGATCACCGTCGGCTCCGCCATCGACACGTGGATCCCCACCGACGAGTCGTCGTAGTGGACGGGCGCGCTCAGGAAGGAGAACACGACCGCGCCGAGGACGATGGAGACGACGAACGCGGCGATCCCCGCGAAGAACTTGCTGAACAGGTAGACGATCCCCTTCCACGTCCCGAGGTCGAGCAGCATGCCCGTCAGCCAGTCGCCGATCCCGTCGGGCTCCGGGCGGTCGGCGGCCGGCACGTCGACGGCGAGCAGCGAGTCGGCGAGCGCGCGCTCGACGGCGGCGAGGTGGGTCGACACCGTCACCACGAGCACCGCGATCGGCAGGCCGATCAGGATCAGCGTGAGGGCGGTCGCGACGGAGAAGCCGGTGACCAGGAAGACGAAGTACGTCAGCCCGAGCGGGAACGCGAGCAGGAGGTACGCGAGGTTGTAGTACGTCTGGCGGCGGGCGACGACGCCGAAGAACCAGCCCAGACGGCCCCGGGCGCCCGCCTCGCCGAGCGCGCCGTCGAGCGCGCTCACGCCGGACCACCCCGCAGGGAGATCGCGATGGCGGCGAGCCCCGCGACGTTCGTCGCCGTCACCGAGGCGAGCACCTGCGCGTCCGTCGCGGCGCTCGCCCACGCGATGCCGTACGAGAGGACGAACGGGACCGTCGTGAGCAGGACGACGCCGACCGAGAGAAACAGCATGCGGCGACTCCCGTGGCGGGCGTAGCCCCGGTAGGCGAGCGTCGCGACGAGCAGGCCGAGCGCCGCGCTCGCGACGCCGGCGGCGAAGACCACGTCGCTCGATCCGACGGAGACGTCCCGGACGGTCCGGAGGACAGCCGGCCCGACGCCGACTGCCGTCACGGCGACCCCCCTCGGCGCCGTCGCTCTCCGCCGGTACCGCGGCGAGAGGCGGTTCGAGCCCGCGGGGTCGCGGCTGCGGGCCGCGCGATCGGTCGGTCGGTTCGGCCGTGAGTCGGGTCGGTTGTCGTGGTCATTGGGTATCACCCGCGTCGCGGAACGCCGTAGATCGCGTAGAGGATCGCCACCAGCCCGGACACCTCGCTCGACCGCGCGACGAGCGTCGTCACGACGGTCGCGGTGCCGACCGTCGGGAGCAGGAACTCGGCGGCGGTCGACCCGGCGGCGAGGAGGGCGATCCCCACCGCCAGCCACAGCAGGGCGGCGTCGTCGGACCGCCGATAGCTCCGCAGCGTCCGGAGCGCGATCCACCCGGCGAGCACCGCGGTCGCCGCCTGCCCGACGACGACGAGAGCGACGAGCGAGGGCGTCCCGCCGGAGAACGTCCAGAGGTGGGTTCCGATCATGGTCAGAGGCGCTCGTAGAGGCGGGTGAACCGGTCGGTGCCGTCCTCGTCGTCGTCGAGGTAGACGTCGACGTCCATCCCCCCGTCGTCGATGTCGACGGTGACCCGCTCCAGACGGGCGCTGTAGGTCTTGTAGTGGTGGCCGTCCGGGTCCATCTCCTGACGCTCGTCGAGCAGGTCGTGCTCGTCGAGGCGGTCGATCCGCCGGTAGATGGTCGGCGGCGAGGCGTCGCAGCGTTCGCTGAGGGCGTCGGCGGACATCGGTTCCTGGCTGGTCTCGATGAGGATCGTCCTGGCGTACTCGTCGTCGAGCAGCGAGAGCACGGCCGCTTCCTCATCGTCCGGCATTGATGCAATCTACGTGAGGCCTGATATAAAACCACCCGCGGTTTCACGCGGTGAAACTGCGAGCCGCGGGAGGACGTCAATTTATCCCGCAGCGACCCCTGCCTCGGGTATGGTGACGAAACGCTCGATCGCCGTGACGGGTATCCTGCTCGGCGTCGCGTTCGCCGGCGTCTTCCACGCTGTCGCCGCCCTCGCGTACGACACCGGACTGCGGTACGTCGGCCTCGGCGTTGCCGCCCTCGCGCTCCTCGGGATCGTGCTCGAAAACGTCTCGATCACCGGGCCGCCGCGGGAGGAGGAGTAGGCGACGTCCCTACCGGTAGGCCTCGAACTCCTCGCCGAACAGGAGGAAGTAGCCGGTGCCGACGAGCCCGACCGCGGCGGCGAGCGTGAACGCGACCTCGGGACTGACGAACTCCCAGAGGTAACCGCCGAGCGCCGCGCTCGGGACGACGACGACGTTCCGGAGGAGGTAGTACGTCCCCGTCACGCGCCCGCCGGTCCCCTGCTCCGCGGGGCCGACGATCAGGGCCTTGTGCGATGGGAGGCCGGCGAAGCGCAGCCCCGAGAACGCGAAGACGAGAACCATCGCGACCGCGTTCGCCGGCGCGTTGATCAGGACGACCGGAAAGACCGCGTAGACGGCGAACCCGAGCGCGACGACCGGTTTGAGCCCCACGCGCTCGGCCGCCTTCGCGGCCGGGGCCATCACGAGGAGCGCGACCAGCATCTCCACGCCGAGCAGGTAGCCGAAGAAGGCCTCCGGCGAGAGCTCGACCGCGTACGAGAGACCGCCGAGCGAGACCGTCGTCGCCAGCCCGACGTCGAGGAACCGGGTGACGACCAGCACGAAGAACACGTACACCATCCCGTTGGCGAACCTGACGAGCGTGTCCCCGACCAGCAGCGGCCGGAGCTCGTCGGGCATCTCGCGCAGGTCCCGCCGGACCCGGGCGAGCCCCTCGAACGACCCGCCGATGGTGTCCTGACTCGCATCGTAGAGGACGTGCTGTACGACGGTTCCGACGGCGCCGAAGACGACCGCGACCGCGAGCACGAACTGGAAGCTCGCCGTGAACTCGTCGCGGGTCCCGATGAGGACGGCGGCGAGCACCGGCCCGACGAGAAAGGCGGTGCGGCGGAACGTCTCCGTGCTCGCGAAGCCCGCCGCCAGCCGCGACGGCTCGGTCGCCTGCTTGACGACGGCGAACGTCGCGCCGAGCCCGAACGACTTCCACGCCTGCGCGAGCAGCAGGCCGACGAAGATCCAGACCCACGGCTCGACGGTGACCCCCGCAACGGTGACGGCCCCGATGCCCGGCGCGACGAGCCACACGGCGAAGCCGAGCGTCGACAGCAGGCCGAAGACGGTCAGCGCGTACCGCGATCCGACCCGGTCCGACACCGCGCCGCCGGGGTAGGGGTACACCGCCGAGATGACGTTCCCGAACGTCCCGAACAGGCCGACGACGAACCCCGACGCGCCGAGCGCCGCCATGTACTCGGGGAGGAACCGGCTGGTCATCTGGAACCCGAGGCTGAACGCGAACATCGCCAGCGAGAGCACCAGCACGTCCCGTCGCAACGCGAAGAACTGGCGGAACGCGTCGACCGGCCCCGCCGCTTCGGCCTGCTCCTGCGCCATGGGCGAAGCTGTTCGACCAGCTACCTAAACGGTTTCTCTCGAAGGAGGCCGGCGCCGCGACTCAGGCCAGTTGCAGCACCTGCGCGTGCAGCGTCGACTCCACTTCGAGGACGTTCGCCTCGTCGACGAACCCCTCGTCGATCGCCAGTTCGACCGACTCGCGGCCGACGATGTTGGCGACGGTGGCGCGCGCGAGGCTCTCGACGACGGCGTCGGCGTCGACCTCCTCGCCGCCGTAGAACTCCTCGGTGACGGTGAGCGAGACGTTCCCCTCCTCGAACGTCTCGCCGAGCAGGTCGTCGTCGCAGACCGCGACGAGCAGCCCCTCCTCCGTCTCGCGCTCGTTGACGATCACTCTACCAGCTCCTGCTCGGCCTCCTTGCGCATCTCCTCGGCCTCCTCGGCGATCTCTTCGGCGCGGTCGTACTCGCCCAGTTCTTCGAGCGCGCGGGACTTCTCGTTGAGGACGGCGGCGTTGCGCATCCCCAGGCGGATCGCGTTGTCGATGCTGTTCAGCGCGTCCTCGGCGAGGCCGCGCTCCAGCAGGAAGAAGCCGCGGTTGTACCACGCCTGCGCGAAGCGCTCGTCGATCTCGACGGCCTTCTCGGCGTGTTCGAGCGCCTGCTCGCTCCGCCCGGACTCCCACAGCGCGTACGCGAGGTTGGTGTGGGCCGTCGCGGCGTGCTCGCTGGAGTCGTCGATGCGCAGGGCCTCGCGGTACGCGCCGATGGCGGCGTCGTACTCCTCCAGTTCGGCGTGGGCCGCGCCCTTGTTCGCCCGGGCCTCCTGCTCGACGAGGTCGTCGTCGGCGTACTGTGCGGCCCGCTCCAGGGCGTCCGTCGCCTGCTCGTAGCGGTTGATCCGCATGTACTCGATCCCCACGTCGACGAGGGCGTCGGCGTCGATCTGGTCGTCCGGGATCGCCTCGTCGTCCAGCATGTCGGCGACGACCCGCGAGTCGACGGGGTCGACCTTGTCCGGGTCGACGTCGAGCTCCGGCGGGTCGAGGTCGAACTCGTCGTAGGAGCCGGAGAACCCCTCGCCCTCCGAGAAGCGGTGGTCGTCGGGATCGCCGTGATCGTCGGTCATACTCCCTGATACGCCCGGAAGGGGGTTAAGGCCTGCGAACCGGGAAGCTCTCCGGCGGATCGGCGGTCGAGACGGTCGTCCGCGCATCAGCGCGCGGCCGCGTGGCGACGACGGGCCGGCGGCGTATTGGGGCGCATCTTCAAGGCTTCAGCCGTGGCAGGTCGGGTATGCGACTGTTCGTCAGTATCGATCTGCCCGACGAGTTAGCGGACGCGGTGCGGGAGGCCCAGGAGCTGTTCGAGGGGGCGAGCGGCCTCAGCTTCACCGACCCCGAGCAGGCCCACGTGACGATGAAGTTCCTCGGGGACGTCGAGGAGGAGCGTCTCGACGAAGTGACCGCCGCCGTCGAGCGCGGGGTGGACCGCGGCGTCGACCACGCCGGCATCGCGGGCTCGTTCCCGGCGCGGTTCGCGGGGCTGGGGGTGTTCCCGAGCCTCGACTACATCAGCGTCGTCTGGCTCGGCGTCGAGGTCGGCGACGACGAGATGACGGCGCTGCACGAGTGCATCGAGGACGAGACGACCGACCTCGGCTTCGACCCGGAGGAGAACGAGTTCACGCCCCACGTCACGCTCGCCCGGATGGAACACGCCGGCGGGAAAGAGCGGGTGCAGGAGGTCGTCGAGAACCGCCACCCCACGGTGGGCGAGATGGCCGTCGAGGAGGTGCGCCTGACGAAAAGCGACCTGACCGAGGACGGGCCCGAGTACTCGACGGTGGAGTCGTTCCCGCTGTAGCGTCGGCAGTGCCGCAACCGAACCTGCGCTCCCGGGCCGCCCCGAGACCGTACGCGGGGCGGCGTGCCGGTGTCTCGCACCTTCGGGTTGAAAGGAACAAGATTTTAAGCGACGGCGGGGTAGCTAGTGCCACTATGGGTAAGAAATCGAAGGCGAAGAAAAAGCGGCTCGCGAAGCTCGAGAACCAGAACAGCCGGGTGCCGGCGTGGGTCATGATGAAGACGGACATGGAAGTCCAGCGAAACCCCAAGCGGCGCAACTGGCGGCGTAACGACACGGACGAATAATGAGCGCCAACGACTTCGAGGAGCGGGTCGTCACCGTTCCGCTGCGTGACGCGAAGGCGGAGGCGAAGCACAAGCGCGCGGACAAGGCGATGACGATCGTCCGCGAGCACCTGGCCCAGCACTTCTCCGTCGACGAGGAGGACGTGCGCCTCGACCCGTCGATCAACGAGGCGGTCTGGTCCCGGGGCCGCAAGAAGCCCCCGAGCAAGCTCCGCGTCCGCGCCGCCCGCTTCGAGGAAGAGGGCCGCGGCGTCGTCGAAGCCGAGTACGCCGAGTAACTTTGCTTCGCGCCGCGTTCTCCGGTTCCGCGTACGTCGGTGTCTTCGCGCGTGCGACCGACAACTGCCTGCTCGTCCGCCCGGACGTCGATCAGTCCCTGATTGAGGACCTCGAAGACGAACTCGACGTCCCCGCGGCGGCCACGACCGTCGGCGGGTCGGGCACTGTCGGCGCGTTAGCCGCCGGCAACTCCAACGGCCTGCTGGTCAGTAGCCGCCTCCGCGACGTCGAGCGCGAGCGCGTCGACGAGGTGGTCGACGTGCCGGTCGCCGAGCTCCCCGGTCGGATCAACGCCGCCGGCAACGTCGTCCTCGCGAACGACGCGGGCGCGTACGTCCACCCCGACCTCCCGCGAGACGCGGTGCAGGTCGTAGAGGACACGCTCGACGTACCGGTCGAACGGGGCGAACTCGCGGGCGTCCGCACCGTCGGTACGGCCGCCGTGGCGACTAACGACGGCGTGCTCTGTCATCCCAAGGCGACCGACGGCGAGCTGGACTTCCTCGAGGAGCTGCTCGACGTCCGCGCCGACATCGGCACGATCAACTACGGCGCGCCGCTGGTCGGCTCCGGCCTGGTCGCGAACAGTCACGGCTACGTCGCCGGGCAGGACACGACCGGTCCGGAGCTCGGGCGCATCGAGGACGCGCTCGGCTACATCGACTGACGCCGCGACAGCCGGACCCTATTCTTTCTCCCGCCCGCGGACCGGCCGCCGCCGGGAGGTTCATGTAGGAAGATTCTTCCGGCGCAAGGTCGGATAGTGAGTCATGAGCCAGTTTACTGTCAGCGGTGAGTTCCAGTCGCGCGACGGCTGGGCAGCGTTCGAAAAGTCGGTCGACGCCGAGAACGAGGACGTCGCGGTCGAGTACGTCTACTCGCGCATGGGGAGCCACCACGGTCTCAAGCGCACGCAGATCGAGATCGAGGAGGTCGGCGAATAATGATGGGCGGTGGCCAGCAGGAGCTGCAGCAGCTCTCCCAGGAGATCCAGGAGATCCAGGAACAGGTCGAAGCCCTCGAAGAGGAGGTCGAGGAGCTCCAGACCGAGAAACGCGAGATGGACGAGGCCATCGAGGCCATCGAGAAGCTCGACACGGGGTCGACGGTGCAGGTGCCGCTCGGCGGCGACGCGTACCTCCGCGCCGAGGTGCAGGACATCGACGAGGTCATCGTCGGCCTCGGCGGCGGCTACGCCGCGGAGCAGGAGGAGGGCGACGCCATCGACACGCTGGAGAACAAGAAAGACGCCGTCGACGACCGTATCGACGAGGTCAACTCCGAAATCGCCGAGCTCGAGTCCGAGAGCGAGGAACTCGAGCAGAAGGCACAGCAGATGCAGCAGCAGCAGATGCAACAGCAGATGCAGCAGATGCAACAGCAGGAGCAGGACGACGACGAGTAACGGGCGATGTTCGACAGCCTGAAGGACAAGCTGGGTAGTTTCCGCGACGAGGCGGAGGAGGTCGCCGAGGAGAAGGCCGAGGAGCTCGACGAGGAGGAGCTCGAAGAGCTCGAGGACGAGGCGGCCGCCGAGGAGACGGCGGCGGTCGACGATACCGACGCCACCGACGCGGAACCCGCCGACGGCGACGCGTCCGATCCGGAGGCCACCGCCGAGGCCGCGGCGGCCGAGGACGTCGACGTCGATCCCGACGCGGCCGCAGCGGTCGACGAGGGCGAAGCCGTCGCCGCGGAGGCCGAGTCCCCCGAGACGGCGGCCGCCGCGGAGGCCGTTGCGCGAGAGGACCCGGACGCGCCGACGAGCGAGGACGCGGACGAATCCGGCGTTGATACTGCCGATGAGGACGCCGACGAGGTCCGCGCAGCTGCCGACGAGGCGGACGCAGCCGCGGAGGGCGCGGAGTCCGACGCGGACGAGAGCGCGGACGCCGCCGAGGAAGAGAGCAGCGGCGGCGGCTTCCTCAGCAGGGCGAACCCCTTCTCTAGCGGATCGAGCGCCGACGACGCGGCGGACGAATCCGCGGAAGACGACGCTGTCGACGAAGCGGCGGCCGATGCGGACGTCGCCGAGGCCGACGCCGAGACGGGACCCGCCGAGCCGGAGGCGGCGGCAGATTCGGTCGAAGCGGAGCCCGTCGACGGCGGCGCGGCCGAACCGGAGGCGGCCGCGGAGGCCGACGAGCCGGACGAGGACGCGGACGACGCCGCGGACGAAGAAATCGAGGACGACGAGGGCGATACCGGCTTCGCCGCCAAGGCGAAGGCGGTCGCCACCGGCAAGTTCGTCATCGAGGAGGAGGACCTCGAGGACCCGCTGTGGGAGCTCGAGATGGCGCTGCTCGAGAGCGACGTGGAGATGAGCGTCGCCAAGGAGATCCTCAGCAACATCGAGGACCAGCTCGTCGGCCAGACCCGGCGGTTCACCGAGAGCACGGGCGCGGTCGTCGAGGAGGCGCTCGGCGAGGCGATCCTCGACGTCATCAGCGTCGGGCAGTTCGACTTCGACGAGCGAGTCGCGGAGGCGGACAAGCCGCTGGTCATCATCTTCACCGGCGTCAACGGCGTCGGGAAGACGACGAGCATCGCGAAGCTCTCGAAGTACCTGGAAGACCGGGGCTTTTCGTCTGTGATGGCCAACGGCGACACCTACCGCGCCGGGGCGAACGAGCAGATCCGCGAGCACGCGGAGAACTTGGATCGGAAGCTCATCACCCACGAGCAGGGCGGCGACCCCGCTGCGGTCATCTACGACGCCGTGGAGTACGCCGAGGCGAACGACGTCGACGTCGTGCTCGGCGACACGGCCGGCCGGCTCCACACCAACGAGGACCTGATGGACCAGCTGGCGAAGATCGAGCGCGTCGTCGGCCCGGACATGACGCTGTTCGTCGACGAGGCGGTCGCCGGTCAGGACGCGGTCAACCGCGCCAAGCAGTTCAACGAGGCCGCCGAGATCGACGGCACCGTCCTGACGAAGGCCGACGCCGACTCGCAGGGCGGCGCGGCCATCTCGATCGCCCACGTCACCGGGAAGCCGATCCTCTTTCTCGGCGTCGGGCAGGGGTACGACGACATCGAGCCGTTCGACCCCGAGGAGCTGGTCGACAGCCTGCTCGGCGACGAGGAGTAGACAGAAGACACTTGCTTTCGCGGGGCGAGTCGGCGGACGATGCCCTCCCCCCGCTCCCGCCGCGCCCTGATCGCCCAGTGTAGCGTCTCGGTGTCGGCGCTCGCCGCCGGCTGTCTCGGCGACGACGTGGTCTCCGACGGCGGAACGTCGACGGACCCGACGACCGCGGACGGGCCCTCGATCGCCGAGTCCTTCGACTGCGAGAACGCGTCGCGGCCCGAGCCCGACGTGGCCGGGGGCGTCGAACGGGAACTCACCGTCGACGGCGAGACGCGAACGGAGACGAGCGTCGGCAGCGTCGACTATCCATCGGCACCGGACCCGAGCGACGACGACGCCGTCGTCGCGTACGCCGCGGCCCACGAGGAGGCGTACCGCCGGAACGACCTCGCCGCGGACAACGGCGAGGACCTGGTCGGGTACGGGTTCAGCTCTCGCGGCTCGGAACTGGTCGACCGCCGGGACGGCGTCGCGTTCGTCCGCGTCGAGTACGTCTACTACGCGAACGTCGTCCGGGAAAACGCGGTCGTCCACGCCGACTCGCCGATCTACGCCGCGACGTACGCGGTGAGCGACTGGGGCGTCGCGCGAGCGGTCGGCGGGACCGCGGACGCCGACGGCGGTCTCGACCCGCATCCCGTCGAGGACGGGACGCTCGTCGCCTGCTTCGAGTGACGCCAACGATTACGGCGCTTCGCTCCGTGCGTACCCCATGGATCGCGCGCTCGGCTTTCACTCGATCGACCGGGAGTACGACGTCACCCTGCCGGTCGAGGGGTCGATACCGGCGTGGCTGTCGGGCAGCCTGATCCGGAACGGTCCGGGGTCGTTCGAGACGGCGGACGGGTCGGTCGACCACTGGTTCGACGGGTTCGCGATGCTGCGGAAGTTCTCGTTCGACGGCGGCGAGGTGCGCTACCGGAACCGGTTCCTGCGGACGGACGCGTACGAGGCGGCGCGACGCGGCGAGTTCGCCGGCGGGTTCGGCACTGGCGGGGGCGGGCTGCTGTCACGGTTGCGGTCGTTCCTCTTCGACGACCCCTACGACAACACGAACGTGATCGCGGAGCGGATCGGCGACGAGTACGTCGCCCTGACCGAGTCGACGCGGTGGGTCCGATTCGATCCCGAGACGCTGACGACGCTCGACCGCGTCGAGTACGACGGCGACGAACCGAGCGGGAACCTCGCCTGCGCGCACCTCCACCGCGACCCGTGGACGGGAGCGGTGCTGAACGTCGAGACCGAGTTCGGCCGCACGTCCGAGTACCTGGTGCACGAACTGACCGCGCCGACCGCGCGCCGCCACCTGGCGTCGATATCGACCACGGAGCCCGCCTACCTCCACTCCTTCGCCGCCACGCGGAACTACGTCGTCCTCGTCGAGTTCCCGTTCGTGGTGAACCCGCTCGATTTCTTCCGGCCGGGCGACGGGACGTTCGTCGAGCGCTACCGGTGGGAGCCGACCCGCGGCACGACGTTTCACGTCGTCGACCGGCGGGCGGGCGAGGTCGTCGCGGCCCCGACGGCGGCCCCCTTCTTCGCGTTCCACCACGTCAACGCGTACGAACCGGACGGCGGCGCCGACGCTCCCGACGTGGTGCTCGACGTCGAGACCGTACCCGACGCCGCGTCGATCGACGCGCTGTACCTCGACGAACTGACCGAGGGGTTCGACGCGAACGGCGGTACCGTCGAGCGCTTCCGGCTGTCGTTCGACGCCGGCGGCGGGACCGTCGACCGCGAGCGACTGTACGACGGCGGCACCGGCCTCCCGACGGTCTCCCCGGCAGTCAGGCTGCGCGAGCACCGGTACGTCTATGCCCAGCGGTTCGGCGACCCGGACGAGAACTGGGCGACGGCGCTAGTCAAGATCGACGCGGACGCGGGCCGGGCCGACGAGTTCTCGCGGCCGGGGTGGTTCCCGAGCGAGCCGATCTTCGTCCCGTCGCCCGCCGCCCGGCGCGACGCGGACGACCCCGACGCCCCGCTCGACGCGCCCGAGGACGAGGGGGTGGTCCTCTCGGTGGTGCTCGACCGCGCCGCCGAGCGCTCCCTGCTGGTCGTCCTCGACGCGGCGACGATGGAGGAGCGCGCGCGAGCGCCGCTCCCGCACGCCCTTCCGTTCGACTTCCACGGGCGATACTTCCCGGAGGTGTAGCGCCGCGAACGGGACCGCCGGCGGCGCGACCGGCCGAACGACTATGTCGGTGCTTTCCCTAGCCCGGACGTGACAGACAGCGACATCGACCGGCTGCTGGTCGCCGGCGCGTCGGGCGGCACCGGCCGGGAAGTGCTCCGCCTCCTCGCGCCGCGCCCGGTGACGGTCCAGGCGCTCACGCGGTCGCCCGAGCGCCGGCAGTCACTCCGGGCGGCCGGCGCGGACGAGGTGGTCGTCGGCGACCTGTTCGACCCGGGCGACGCTCGGCGCGCCGTCGAGGGCGCCGACGCGGTGGTCTCCGCCGTCGGGTCCGGCGCCCGCGACCTCCTCTCACCCGGGGAGTTCGTCGACGGCAGGGGGAACCGGACGCTGCTCGACGCGGCCGTCGCCGAGGGCGTCGCGGCGTTCGTCATGGAGTCGGCGCTCGGCGTCGGCACCGGGCCGGCGAGCTGGCTCGGGAGCGTCTTCGACGCGGTCATCGGCCCGATCCAGCGGGCGAAGGCCGGCGCCGAGGCGGCGATACGCGAGGCGCCGGTCCGGCACATTATCCTCCGCCCCGGCGTTCTGACGAACGGCCGGCGGACCGACGAGGTCCGGGTCGCGCGACCCGGCGCGAGCCTGTGGGGGGCGGTGTCCAGAGCGGACGTCGCACACCTGCTCGCCGCCGCGCCGTGGACGCCGGCCGCGGCTAACGAGACGTTCGAGGTCGTCGGCCCGTGCGGCGGCGGTCGCGGGGACAGGGTCGCCGTCGACTGGCGGCTCCCCGGTCGCTGAGGGCGACGCGGCTCGGTCACGCCGCGATATCGGCGTTCCGGACGAGCGACCCGTCGCGAGATAGCGGCAAGGGTTGCGCGAAGGCGCGACGCTGGCGCGCCGCGGGCGGCGGCGCCCCCCACGCCGCCCTCCGTTTCGTGTGGAACGACCCGCCAGCTAGCGGCAACCTTTTCCCCTACAGGGTAGCCGCGTCACGATTGACCACTTTGCGCGGACACTTCGTGCGGGATGGGTTCTAGGGTCACGATAGATGAGAACAGTTACCATCACATCGCGGGGGCGGTACGCGTGAACACCGTCGAGCGACACAAGCAGGAGAAACACCCGCTGGACGTGATCGAGGACGTGAAGGAGTACGCCGAGGAGGGGCTGACGTTCGACGAGATCGAGGCGCGCGCCGGCGACGGCGAGTGGGAGCGCCTGAAGTGGGCCGGCATGTACGCCCACGGCCGCCAGCGCGGCTACTTCATGATGCGGACGAAGGTCCCCGGCGGCTACCTCACGCCGGAGCAGGCCGAGGTGATCGGCGAGGTGGCCGAGGAGTACGCCACCGCGCCGCCGGAGTACGGCGGTGAGAACCAGAACGAACTGTGGGGCGACGCGTTCCTCGACGTCACGACGCGGCAGGACGTTCAGAAACACTGGATCGAGGTCGAGGACGTGCCGGAGATCTGGGAGCGCTACGACGAGGTCGGACTGACGACGATCCAGGGCTGCGGCGACTCCGCGCGCAACGTACTGGGCTGTCCGGCGGCCGGGCTGGACGGCCACGAGTGCTTCGACGCCCAGCCCGTCATCGACGCCGTCTCGGAGTTCTTCACGGAGAACCGGGAGTACGCCAACCTCCCGCGGAAGTTCAAGATGACCATCACGGGCTGTTCGCGGGACTGCAGTCAGTCCCAGATCAACGACGTGGGGCTGACGCCGGCGCGAAAGACGGTCGACGGCGAGGACCAGTACGGCTTCCACGTCAAGGTCGGTGGCGGCCTCTCGGACGGCCCACGGATGGCCACCGCGATGGACGTGTTCGTCCTCCCCGAGCACGCCGTCGAGTTCTGCCGCGCCGTCGCGCAGACGTTCAAGGAACTCGGCGACCGGAACAACCGCGGCGTCTGCAGGATGCGCTACCTCGTCCAGCAGCTGGGCACCGAGAAGTTCGAGGAGGCGGTGCGGGACCGCTGCGCGGTGGACCTGCCCTCGCGCGGCGTCGACCTCACCGAGGGCTACCTCGGCGACCACGTCGGCGTCCACGACCAGAAGCAGGACGGCCTCTGTTACGTCGGGTTCAACGTGATCGCCGGACGGATGGGCGGCGACGAGTTCGCCGCGGCGGCTCGCGCCGCCAGGGAGTACGGCACGGAGGACGCCTCGATCCGGCTCGCGACCGACCAGAACTTCCTGATCACGCACGTTCCGGAAGAGAACGTCGAGGACCTCCTCGCCGAGCCGTTCGCCGAGGACTACCAGCCCGACCCCGGCCCGTTCGCCCGCGGCGCGGTCGGCTGCACGGGCAGCGAGTTCTGCAACTACGGCATCATCGAGACGAAAAAGCGCGTCAAACGGTGGGCGCGCGAGCTAGACGACCGGATCGACACGCCGGACGGCCTCGACGTGGTCCGGATGCACATGAGCGGCTGCTCGGCGTCGTGCGCGCAGCCCCAGATAGCCGACATCGGGTTCCGGGGCGAGACGGTGCAGATCGATACGGACGGCGACGGGGACGAAGACGAGATGGTCGAGGGGATGGACTTCGGCCTCGGCGGGAGCCTCGGGTCCGACAACGAGTTCCTCGACTGGGTGGAGAACGCGGTGCCCGCGGACGCCGTGCTCCCGGCGCTGGAGAGCCTGTTCGATGCGTACGGCGAGGACCGAACCGACGAGGAACGCTTCTACGAGTGGTGCCGACGCGTCGACAACGACCGCCTGCGGCGCGTCATGCAGCGGGCGGACGCGCCCGTCGCGAAGGGGGTGGCCGCGGATGACTGACTCTCCCGACGACCGTCTCCCCGGCGTCCCCGACACCGGCGGCGACGGTGAATCGGTGCCCCCGGCGGACGGCGTGCGTATTCACCGCCCCGACGCCGAACACCGGACGATCCCGGGGGACCAGGTCGGGCCGGCCGACGAGGGGACGAGCGAGGCGGCGGCCGCCGGCACGGCCGAGACCGCCGACGGGTGCTCCGACGACGACTGCGGCTGCGAGGGCGGCGGTGCCGAGGGGGCGGCGGACGGGGTCCGCGCGGGCGAAGCGAGCGCGGGCTCGTCGGAGATCTACTCCGACGGCGGTGCCACCCCCTCGAACGTCGACAGCGACGGCAACCTCACCGGCGTCGAGTTCACCCCGCCCGTCGAGGGGCAGAGCCAGGACGTGGAGAACGGCCGGCCGGACGAGCGCGTGCAGGTCCCCGACGGCGTCGACCTCGACACGCCGGGCTACGAGATCCGCTCGGAGATGAACGACATCGAGACGCCGGACGAGAAGACGTGGTTCATGGAGCTCGACGAGGCGGTCATCGACGACGGCCGCTGCATCCAGTGCGGCACCTGCGTCGCGGCCTGTCCCTCCGACTCCATCGGCATCGGCGACGACGACCTGCCTGAGCTGGTGAAGATGTGCACCGGCTGCTCGCTGTGCTGGGACTTCTGCCCGCGCGGCGGCCTGCGCTACGAGCGGCAGTGGAAGATCACCGGCGGCGACGACAACGTGTCCGGCGCGGGCGACCCCATCACGGAGTTCTCCGCCAGAGTCGAGGAGGCGTGGCGCGACGGCGCGCAGGACGGCGGCGTCGTCACGAGCGTCCTCTCGCACCTGCTGGAGTCGGGCGAGATAGACGGCGCGCTCATCGCCACCGAGTCCGACGAGGACCCGTGGAAGGCGGAGTCGTTCCTCGCGACGAGCCGCGAGGACCTCGTCGAGAACGCGGGGAGCTTCTACAACCAGACGCTGGCGCTCGGCAACCTCGGCCTCGATCGGTGGGAGCACAAGCTTCCGGACAAGGATCCCGAGGACCTCAGCCTCGCGATGGTCGGCACGCCCTGCGAGATCGAGGGGATCCGCGCCCTGCAGGACTTCGACTGGGACTACCAGTCCCAGAACGCCGGCGTCCGCGCCGTCGACTACACGATCGCCCTGATGTGCACGAAGAACTTCAACTACCACCGCCTCATCGGGGAGAAGCTCCAGGAAGAGCGAGACATCCCGCCCGAGGAGATCGGCAAGCTCGACGTGCTCGACGGCGAGATGCGCGTCTACGGCACCGACGGCGACCCCCTCCTCGTCGAGGACGTCGAGGCGTTCCACGACGCCGCGCTCAAGGGCTGCGACGAGTGCGCCGACTTCACGGGCTACTGCGCCGACCTCACCGTCGGCTCCGTCGGGTCGAGCGACGAGTACTCGAGCGTCATCGTCCGGACGGAGCAGGGACTGAAAGCGTGGGAGCTGACGGGGCCCGACCTCGACTATCACGACCTGGAGGACCGCAGCGCCGTCGGCGGCCTGCAGTCCTGGGACAAGAAGAAGGCGTTCGAGTCGCTGGAGCGGCCGTTCGACCCGGACGCCCCGCGGTTCATCGACTACACCGACCACGCGGAGCGGTACGGGACGGAGCTGAACCCGCACGAGGCCGGCCACTGAGTCTGGGCGGACGCGGTGCGGCGGAGCCGTCGGCGCCCGGATAATGTAGGTCATCCTACTGCTCGCCTCCGTTACACTTTTGACCGGCAGCGACGAAGGGCGATCAGACCCTCATGGAGGCCGTCACCGAATGACCGAAGACGCCACCGTCCTCGTCGTGGACGACGAGGACAAGCTGGCGGACATGTACGTGCTCTGGCTCCGGAACGAGTACGACGTCGACACCGCATACGGGGCGCGCGAGGCGATGAACGAACTCGACGAGTCGGTCGACGTCGTCCTGCTGGACCGCCGGATGCCGGGCGTCTCCGGCGACCGCCTCCTCGACGAACTCCCCGAAGACCGGCCGTTCAGCGTGGTCATGATCACGGCGGTCGAGCCCGACTTCGACATCGTCGAGATGCCGTTCGACGACTACCTCTGCAAGCCCGTCCAGCACGACGACCTGACGGCCGCCATCGACCACCAGCTACTCGCCCAGGACCGGCAGGAACCGCTGCGGGAGTACCTGGTCGCGCGCTCGAAGCTCTCCGTGCTCGAAACGGAGATGTCGCCTCACCAGCTGAGCGGCCACGACGCCTACGAGGACCTCCGCGCGACGACCGAGCGCCTGGAGGCGACGCTCCGGCGGTCGATCGCGGACTTCGACGACATCGTCGAGGACTTCCTCGCGATCGACCGGGGCGCGTAGCCCGAGAAAAAGCCTTTAACACCGTGGTGCCGTAGGTCGCGGTAATAATGGTACTCGACGATCTCGGGAGTTCGCTGCGGGGTACGCTCGACAAGCTCCGCGGCAAGTCCCGAATCAGCGAAGAGGACGTCGAGGAGGTCGTCAAGGAGATACAGCGCTCGCTCCTGCAGGCCGACGTCGACGTCTCCCTCGTGATGGACCTCTCGGACAGCATCAAGGAGCGCTCGCTGGAGGAGGAGCCCCCCGCCGGCACGACCGCGCGCGAGCACGTCCTCCGCATCGTCTACGAGGAGATGGTCGACCTCGTCGGCGAGAGCACCGAGCTCCCGCTCGAAGAGCAGACGATCATGCTCGCCGGTCTCCAGGGCTCGGGGAAGACGACCACCGCCGCCAAGATGGCGTGGTGGTTCTCGAAGAAGGGCCTCAAGCCCGCGGTCATCCAGACCGACACCTTCCGCCCCGGCGCGTACGACCAGGCCCAGCAGATGTCCGAGCGCGCGGAGGTCGACTTCTACGGCGACCCCGACAGCGACGACCCGGTCGAGATCGCCCGCGAGGGCCTCGAAGCGACCGAGGAGGCCGACGTCCGCATCGTCGACACCGCCGGTCGCCACGCGCTGGAGGACGACCTCATCGCCGAGATCGAGGAGATCGAGGACGTGGTCGCTCCCGACCGCTCGCTGCTCGTGCTCGACGCGGCCATCGGTCAGGGCGCGAAAGACCAGGCCCAGCAGTTCGAGGAGTCGATCGGCATCGACGGCGTCGTCATCACCAAGCTCGACGGGACGGCGAAGGGCGGCGGCGCGCTCACCGCCGTCAACGAGACGGGCTCCTCTATCGCCTTCCTCGGCACCGGCGAGGAGGTGCAGGACGTCGAGCGCTTCGAGCCCGACGGCTTCATCTCCCGCCTGCTCGGCATGGGCGACCTCAAGCAGCTCACCGAGCGCGTCGAGCGCGCGATGCAGGAGACCCAGGAGGAGGACGAGGAGTGGGACCCCGAGGACATGCTTCAGGGGCAGTTCACCCTCCGGGACATGAAAAAGCAGATGGACGCGATGAACCGGATGGGTCCGCTCGACCAGGTGATGGACATGATCCCGGGCTTCGGCGGCGGCATCAAGGACCAGCTCCCGGACGACGCCATGGACGTCACCCAGGAGCGCATGCGGAGCTTCGAGGTCATCATGGACTCGATGACCGAGGACGAACTGGAGAACCCCCGTCAGATCGGCCAGAGCCGCACCGAGCGCATCGCCCGCGGCAGCGGCCAGCCCGAGGAGCGCGTCCGCGAACTGCTCCAGCAGCACAAGATGATGGAGCGCACCATCAAGCAGTTCCAGGGCATGGGCCAGGGCGACATGGACATGCAGCGCATGATGAAGAAGATGGAGAACCAGGGCGGTGGCGGCGGTGGCGGCGGCATGGGCGGGAACTTCCCGTTCTAAACGACCGTTTTCGCCCCGGGTTCGCTCGCGGCACGAGCGAACCGCTCTCTGCTCACGGGTCGGAGGCCCGTTCGCACGGCCCGCGGGAGCGAAGCTCCCGCGCTGGGCGAAAAATGCCGATCAAGAAAGGCCGGGCGCTCCCTGCGGTCGCGCTCGGTAACCCGCTCACTTCGTTCGCGGGTACTCGCTAGGGTGGTCGCTGACGGCGAAACGGCGGCACCGCCGCCGTACGATCGCCGCTCCGGCCGCCTGTCCTTCCCCTTTTGCCGGACACGCTCTCCGAGCGGTCCGTTGCAGTCGGCGTCTCTCCGCGGTCTACCGCGCGTTCAGCGTCTCGACGATGGCGTCCAGTTCCTCGTGATGGGTCGCCTCGCGGGGCGCGGTCAGCGGCGAGACGCTCACCTCGCCGTCGACGACGGCGCGGCGGTCGGAGCCGACCTCGTAGCGGTCGCGGACGTCGTCGATGTCCGGGAAGGGGTTCTCGTAGCCGACGGTGTGGGGCCAGAACTTGTCCCGGAGGGCGACGTGGCGCTCGCCCTCGCCGACGGTGAGGTCGTCGGGCACACCGGCGTCGTGGTCGACGGTCACGTCGAAGTCGTCGTCCGGGTGCGTGACGCGGATGCGGGGGTCCTCGGCGTCGATGGGCGCGTTGACGTTCAGTACGTCGACGGCGTCGAAGACCCCCGCTTCGAGCGACCGGGAGACCAGTTCGCGGGCGACGGCGGCGGGGGCGTCGAAGTCGTAGTCCGCGGGCGGATGCGGGAAGAACTCGGCGTTGTGGTAGGCGGAGACGGCGACGGCCGGCGTGCCGAGGAAGGCCGCTTCCATCGCCGCGCTGACGGTGCCGGAGCGGCCGATGACGTACGCGCCCATGTTCGGGCCGTGGTTGCAGCCCGACACCACGAGGTCGAACTCGCGGTCGAGGCCGCGGAGGCCGTAGGCGACGCAGTCGGCGGACGTCCCGGCGACGGCGTAGCCGCGGTCGCGCTCCGCCAGCGTGGCGTGGGTCGAGCGCTTGCGCCCGACGCCGGACTGGTCGTCGGCGGGGGCGACCACCGTCACGTCGCCGACGGTCCCCAGCTCCCGGTGGAGCGCCGCCAGGCCGTCGCCGTCGATGCCGTCGTCGTTCGTGAGGAGGATGTCGGTCACGTCGTTCGGTGATACGAACCCGCTCCCGTAAGCCTGCCGAAGCGCTCCGCGGAGTCGCCGGCTTTTATCCGGTACCGGCGCGTGGGAACGCCCATGAGTGTCCGCGAGGTCGCCGTCGACGCCTACCGGGAGGCGTTGCCGGTCCTCGGGGCGAGCGCGGTCGGCGGGCTCTTCGCCGGCGCGGTTCTCAGCGGCATGCGCGCCGAACTGGAGGCGGTCGCCGGCCTGCTGGTGCTCGTCCCCGCGCTGCTGGCCACGCGGGGCAACGTCTACGGCGCGCTCGGCGCGAAACTCTCCTCGGCGCTCCACCAGGGGCTGGTCGATCCGGTGTTCGATTTCGACGACGAGCGCCTGGTGGCCGCCGTGACCGCCGCGATGGCCAACGGCGTCCTCGTCAGCGTGTTCGCGGCGGTCGTCGCGTACGCCGTCCTGGTCCTGCTCTCCCGGCCCGCCGCGTCGCTCGTCACGCTCGCCGCCGTGGCCTTCGTCGCGGGCCTGCTGTCGGGGATCGCGCTGACGGTCGTCGTCGTGTTCGCCGTGTTCGCCGGCTACCGGCGCGGCCTGAACCCCGACACGCTCGTCGGGCCAGTCGTGACGACGACCGGCGACGTGTTCGGCATGGCGACGCTACTGATAGCGGTCAGGATCGTGCTGGCGCTGGGAGGGGGCTGAATGGGCGGTTCTCGCGGCGGCACGTGGTCGGTTCGGGGCATCGCCCGGGCGATGCTTCCGCTGCTGGCCGTCCTCACGGTCGTCGAGGTCGGCAGCGGTCTCGTGCTCGACGCGTTCGAGGAGCAACTGCTGCGGTATCCCTCCCTGCTCGTGCTCGTCCCGGTCACTATCGGGACCGCCGGCAATCTGGGGAGCATCCTCGCGGCCCGCCTCTCGACGGCGTTTCACCTCGGGACGCTCTCCTTCGCCCCGGACGACGACCGCCTGCTCGGCAACGCCGCCGCCACGGTCGCGCTCGCGCTGACGGTCTTTCCCGTCGTCGGGGTCAGCGCGTGGCTGGTGACGCTCGCGACGACCGGCACGGAACTCTCTCCGGGCACCGTCGTGCTGGTCGCGACGATGTCGGGTGCCGCGCTGGCCGTCCTCGCGGTCGTCGTCACGCTGATCGCCACCTACGCCGCGTACCGCTTGCGGCTCGACCCGGACGACGTCGTCATCCCCGTCGTGACAAACACCTGTGACGTACTGGGTGTCCTCGTTCTGTTCGCAGTGGTCCGGATACTCATCTGAGGCGGAAGTGTCAAGTACACGTATCACCGCGGTGGGGGTATGCGACGACGCCGCTATCTTCACGCAGTCTCTACGACTACCGCCGCCCTCGCGCTCGCCGGCTGTACCGGCGCGGTGGGGGACGGCGGGGACGGGAACGCGGGCTCCGACGACGACACGACGACCACCGCCGACGGGAGCCGACAGGTCGACGCGGCCATCGCGGCGGCCGTCGGCGAACTCAACACGGCCGCGGGCGAACTCGACGCCGCGCAGGCCCGCTTCGCAGAGGACCAGTCCTTCGAGTTCGAGGGCGTCGCCGATCGGGTCGAGACGGCCCGCTCGGAGCTCGACGACGCCGAGCCGGACGCGTCCGAGGAGCAGCGGGCCGTCATCGAGGAGGTCCGCGAGTACGCCGCGGTCGTCGCCGCGATGAACGACGCCTTCCTGACGCTCGTCGGCGCCGAGGACCGCGTCGCCGAGGTGCGCTCCGCCGTCGAGAACGAGGAGTTCGACCGCGCGGGCGGCCTCGCCGACGACCTGGCGAGCGAGACGGGCGACGCCCGGTCGACCCTCGACGGCGCGAGCGACGCGGCAGCGGGGATGGACGCCGACGTCCTCGAGGCCCGGGAGTCCGTCGAGATCGCCCGGCTCCGCGACGGGTACGACCAGCTCTCTGCGCTCGCCGCGGGGTTCGACGCGCTCGCCGTCGCCTACGGCGACCTGATCGACGGCCGGGCCGCGCTGGGCGAGGGCCGCGCCGCCGCGGACGACCGCGATTACTCGGCCGCCGCGGAGGCGTTCGACCGCGCCGCGGGGCGCTTCGAGTCGGGAACGACCACCGCGGAGGACGCGCTGACCGAGGAGCCGCCGGAGCGAGTCGGGTCGGAACTCCGCGCGCTGTCGTGCCGGGGCGGCCACCTCGCGACCGCCGCCAGTCACTTCCACGCGAGCGCGGAGGCGGCGGCCGAAGGGGACCACGCCACCGCGCAGGAGGAGCGCGAGGCGGCGGAGGACGCGCTCGACGCGGTCGCGGAGTGCTGACGCGCTCGGCGCCGACGCGACCGACGGAACTTTGCTCGCTCCGCCGTCAGGGTGACCCGTGCAGTGGCTCGTCGACCTCCTGCTCGGCACCGTCCTCCCCCGCGTCGCCAAGATAACGCTGTTTATCGCGCTCGGTGTCGGCCTCGCGAACCTCGCCGTCGAGTTCGGCGCGGTCCGCTACATCGCCGGCCTGGCCGCGCCGCTGACCGACCCCGCGAACCTCCCGCGGGAAGTCGGCACCGCCATCCTCACGACGACCGCCTCGACGACGGCGGGCTACGGCATGCTCGCCGAGTTCCGCGAGTCCGGCACGCTGGACGACCGCGCGACGCTCGTCGCCATCACCATCAACACGTTCTTCGGCTTCGTCCAGCACATCTTCACCTTCTACGCGCCGGTGCTGATCCCCATCCTCGGCCTCGAAGTCGGCCTGCTGTACGTGGGCACCCGCGCGGCCATCGCGCTCGCCATCACCGCCGTCGGCGTCATCGCCGGCGCGCTCTTGCTCTCCGAGGAGAACGTCGACCCGGTCGCCACGCCCGACGACGTGGAGGGGCCGGACCCCGACGAGACCACGCTCGCGGAGAAGGTCCGCGCCGCGGCGGCGAGCACGGAGTCGAAGGTGGTCGACATCCTCCCGCGGCTGCTCGTCGTGTACGCGCTGGTGAGCGTCCTCACGGCCCGCGCCGACCTGACGGAACTCACCGCCGTCGCGGAGCCGCTGACCTCGCTGCTCGGGCTGCCGGGCGCGGCCGTCCCCGTCATCGCCGTCTTCGCGTTCGACACGACGAGCGGGGCCATCGCCATCGCGCCGCTGCTCGGCGACACGTTCACGCCGCGCCAGGCCGTCGCGACGATGCTGGTCGGCGGCATCGTCTCGTTCACCGTCTCGACGTTCAAGCGATCCATCCCGTTCCAGTACGGGATCTGGGGCCCCGAGTTCGGCTCGAAGGTGATAGCGGTGAACACGGGCCTGAAGGTGGCGTTCATCGCCGTCGCCCTCGCCGTCCTGCTTTCCCCGCTGTGAGCGCCTTCTCGCGGTTTCACCCTCGTTCTCTGGTCCAGACTCTCTACTGACAACTACTTAAAGCAGTCAATAGAGGGTTGTGAATCCAGCATCAGTGGTGCCACCATGCCGTACCATCATGTGGTTCACTCGGATTATCTATTTGAAGGAACCTACACTTTTCGATTTCATGTAAGGAAAAATAATTAATAAGTTAAATAACTATAGATAATAAATATAAATAGAAATATAATACTCGACAAGGTACTAAGGATTACGGCGTACAAGAGAGCATGAAGTCATGACTAATATCTCGGAGAGATCGTGGATTGAATCTATAGCTGGCTTTGTGTTAGCTGCCTTCGTTATCACTGGAGTCATATCTATAGCATTAGTTATGTATTTCAATAATAGTATACCTAATAGTTATATAAATTTGGGGCCACTTCTTCTGGTTCTTGTAACTCTCATAAACATAGGCCTGAGTGGGTTAGGCTATTTAGAAAGTAGAAAAGAAAGAAGGCTGAATAGAGAAACTCTTTCCGAATATAGGAAAGATGGAATAATCGAACTCTTAGCGAGATCTACTAAACGATATATGGAGGGCTTCTATTCGGATCGAAGGAAGATAAACGTTGAAACTTATGAATTCCCCCTTTATGGAGAGCTGGAGGGGGTACCGATCTCTCAATTTCTCTCCGAAGATATCATAAACGATATTGAAAAGCATTATCCTGATATCAGAGATGATTTTTCAGAATATATTGACGTCAGAAGGCGATACGTGAAGCAACGGAGAACTGCCAAAGAAAAAATAAAATCTTCTATCACTGACAAATTGCCTAATCACATCAGCGAAGAATTACACAATGAAGGAGCATCTGAAAGAAGCATAATACATAATTCAGAGGATCTTGCAGAAATAGTTTTAACAGGGACTCCTCCAGAAAGCTCAACAGGGTGGGTTGAATCGTCTCTTGACCAAACCCAAGAGCCATTACTTGAGTGGCGAAAATCGGAAGAATTGGTAGACTGTTTTCGATCTCTTGATTGTGTAGCAAAAGAACTCCTAACTATAAGCGATAAGATAGAAGAAGAAATAGAAGATGTTGAAGAGGAAGTGATGAGTACCTACAATATCACGCATGCGGAGATTAAGAGCCGTGAGGAGGAATTAGGATTAGATCAGACAGAAGTAGATGTCATAACTTTATAATAAATACGAGCCCAGGCAATTTCAGCAAGAAGGCACTCTTCACCGCCGTTGCACTTACCGTCCTCTCTCTATCCGCACTCGTACAATCTCTATGATATATTCTCTAAATCTTATCTTCAATTTCTCCGATCGCATTTTGTCTATTCACGGCAATAGTTCTCATACTATCTATGATTTCGGAATAGGCCTCATCGCTGCTTATATTCCCTTGGCGCGTTTCTTCTAACTGAAAATTGACTTCTTTTTGTGCCATCTTTGCACTTGAGTAGAATTGGGTGATCGCTGATGCTTCTTCTTCTGATAGGAGTCCTAATTCAACCGCATTTGCTTGATAAACAGTATCTTCTACAAAATTTATTCCTGGATAATCCAGCGGAGTAGCTTGTTCTACCCAGTTATCAATCACATCCATAGCCTCTAATTCTGATTTCAAGGAGGCCCGAAGCTTCTGCTTCTTACGACGCGTTTTATAGAATGAGATGAACCAATTTGATCCAAGCGAGAGTATTGCCCCGAGTACTACGAGTGAAAGGTCTCGAATGAATGCCATTGGGAAATCCATAACCCTACTTTTTGATTAGGTATCTTGATTGTACTGGAAGAGACGGAATGAGGCTTAGAAACACCCACAGAAAGAAAAGGAGAAGAAATATCCACCAGGTGAAATGACTTAGCAGAGACGGAAAAACACAGCTGGGAGTTCCTATGGAAAAGAAGTACGGAAGGATAAAGGTAGGGAACGAAAGTCTGGGAAGAACCCATTTGCAGACAGGATAGATTAAAAGACACGGGAATTCATAAAGAAGAGAACTTATCCCCCGTTCTTGAGACGATTTTGTCGGTTAATATCCTCAGGGAATCCTACCTTCCACGTGAAGGTGGTTTCAGCAGGTGTCAAATTCAAGCCAATATACGCTCCATTAATGAGGATCTCTTTCTGGATGGTGAGTGAACTATTCCCACTTCTCCTAAACCGATGAGGGTGCCGCACAACGATTTTCAGAGACGATCTCTTCTCTACTGTAGCTCACACCTGGGCGTTTGTCAATAGTCTCATCGTCTCGATGAGAGTTCCTCATTTGTTATAACATACCAAACGTATTTCGTCCACACTGTAGGATTCAGAAATGAGGCATGAACTACGATTTAAACAAGGAAAGGACGGAGACGGATAGACAAGGTAACGTCATCAGAATATTCTATGAAGGAGAACAGATATACCATGAATACTACCATTGCTTTAATTGTACCTGGACAGGGGAAATAGACCACTACAGTAGATTCTTGGAGAATTGTCCCCACTGTGCAGCTGGGAGACACCAAGGTGGGCTCCAAATAGAATATAGGTGGGATGGGATATACAAGGATGCTCGTGAGCAGGCACTAAGTAGAGATAATCCATAGCAGCACTTCTATTCTTGATCCGAGGATCAATTTCACGTGACCATTGCTTGCCACCCCCATCAAAATTAGCCATGAATTGGGTCCCCACCTTTGCTGGGCGGGGGTGGATAAGACCGCACGTCACTACACGAAATGACTGTAATATTTAATCTTCTAGTTATTAATCAATAGAGTATTAAATATCCCCATTACATGTCTTTGTAGTTGAGGTAATCAGGACAGTGGAGAGGTAGAACGATAAAAGGAGGATAGTTCCGTTATCCACTCAGTTGTCTATGGAGTTGTCTGAGCGCGCCACGGACATCGTCGCGGTCCATTCCCAGGTCTTCCGCTAATGATTGAAAATCATCACGAGTCTCTATACGGTCCTCAATGTCAGTGATTCCCTTATTACCTACATAGGCGATAGCCGCAACGATATGAGCGTCTTGGCCACCACCTTCTTGATTAGGACCGTAAGAGGTGAAGGCCCCTGAATTGATCGAGGTAACGAGATGCACCACTTGCTTCACTTCGATACCTGACAATCCAACCGTTGTGGCACATGCCTCTGCTCGACTCTTGAGGAATCGACGTTCACGATCGAGTTTCTGCACACCATTTTCCCGTCCCCGATGGGCATCTCGTCCATCGTTGTATTGGTCGAGTGAGTAGACATTGAAGTCCAGTTTGTCCCCATTGAATGTGGTCTCAGCCGCAGAATCTTCGTTGATTGTATCATGCTCGTTTTGGAGGGTTCCATTTCCACTCACGCTATTGTGGTCAAACTGCCGTCGCTCCGCCTCGATTTCAAATGACGTGTGCCAGAAGTTTCGCTGTTCGTGAATCAGACCACAGTCACTACAAAACAATTCCAAATCATTGCTCACAAGGGGACCGCCACACTCCTCACATTCCTTTCTCTGGTTGGTGGATTTCCTTTTATCGACATGGACCACTGCATCGAGTTCATAGGGAATCCATCGGTACGGGGTACTGCCGCTGATCGTCGGAGTCGGTACATCGGCTGTTGTCTCTTCGAAGTTGCTGGAATTGCTGACGGACATGTATTGGCGCTCGTTCCATCGAACAGCCCGTTCAGCCCATCCGTCCGCCTTCAGAATGAGACGCAAAGTAGTGTATTTGCGTCCCGATCCGTCGCAGGGGCAAAAAGGCCATTCAGAGCGACGGGGCGTGTGGGGCAGGGATGTTCGCACTAATAACTACGTTCTGAGAAATAATAAAATCACCGATAATAAAGGACTCTGTCATTCAAACTGTCAGCCTGTGCTCACCCATTTAGGCCTTCAGAGGTGTACAAAAGGGAGATTCCATTGAAGTATACTCCTAACACAGCGTAATATCTGCAGAACAATAAGAGGAGTCAGGGATTGAAATGGTAGGCAGAAACACTGTATCTTGAAGATGTAACCAGTCAAATACCTGTGCAGAGGAAATTTTTTCCTCTATAGCCTGGCCTATCTCCTGATACGGCCATGCCTTGCGCGCGTGCGACCTTTTACGATTGCACGTTAATATTGCTGTAGTACCACCCTGAACCTTCCTGCCCAATCCCGTGGAAAATCCTTCTGAGAGGAATTTCGGCATCACCATTTCGGAGAATAGGGTCGTCCCAATATTCGAGACCATTGACCACAAACTGAACACGAGGATTTTCGGTTAAGAGAAAGTTGACATGGTCGCGGAGAATTTCATGAATGTAATCGCACGCAGTAAGTGAGTCGTCTACACCTCGTAGGAAGTCATCGAAACCATAGACGGTGACATCATAGGGGAGACTCTCCATCCGCTCAACGTGACGGAGGAACTCCACAATGCTCATCTCGTCGTCAAATGTCCCGTGCCGCTCAATGGCATCCTCCGAATGTACATGAAAGCCGATGTCCAAACTCATTTACTCACCTCCAACTGGTGTCGCTTACAATATAAACGTCAGTATAGCTGGAGGTTCTATGTCCCATCGCTATGAGAAGTCATCCAGATCAAGTTGAGTGTCCGTTCGCTTCTCAACATACTCCGCGATATCTGTGTACTCATCGTCATTCTCAATTTCAGCCAAGCGTCGAAGTGCAGCAATTGAACCCTCGTCGACCCACTTTCCGAACTTCTGTGATAACTGGTCAGTCTCGTAGAGATAGCGCATGTAATGTGCCTTGTCTACCGCCAGAGCGTCCCGTTTCGATTCGACATCGTCGGCACGGTCCAACGGCCCACATACGTTCAGCTGGTCTCCCTCCTGCTCCAGTAGACCCTCGTGGACGAGTTCGGAGACGTCAACCCCTCGCTGGCGGAGATCCTTGTTGAGTGCGTTGTAGGATATGGAACTGCCACGCCCGAGCACGTAGGTGAGATAGACGGCACTGAGGGTGTCCATCTCGTCGCTCATTGTCTGGACCCGCTCTTCCATCAACTGCTCGTCGACGATATCGCGGATCGTCTCGACGGCGTCATTGACGGACATCTGCTCGCCTTCGTGGGTGACGTTCGGGAAGTGGCGCGAGTACACTTCAAGGCACTTGCCCATCGTCACCGCGAAGACATCTCCCTGCGTGAGCCGCGATCCGCTCTCTTCGAGACGGTTGATTTCCTCCTCAGCGCGGAAGTAAATCTCATCCTCCAGTGAGCGCCAGCTCACCTCTTCAGGTTCCTCTTCTCGTTTCCGACAGACAACAATCATGTCGTACTCGATGTTTGCCTTCTCGTGGATATGCGTGGAGCCGCGCATCTCCCCACGGATGGGATACAGGGACGTGACGTAGAACCCTGCATCAAGTACGGAACGGAGAACAGAACTCCACCCTTCCGTCTCCTTATGGTGGAAGGTGAAGGCCATGATACCGTCGTCGCGGAGCTTGTCGTGGGACTCCGCAAAGACGTTCGTCAGCACGTCGATGAAGTGATTTTCGTCGCGGAAGGTCTCAACGTTGTCCTCACTCTTCCGATCCACTACTGCTTCGCTGGCCTTCGGAGTGAGTTCGGCGTTGAAGTGCTCATACTCGTCTCCGAGTACCTGCTTGAGCCAGACGTAGTAGAAGTCCGCCACCTCGGCATACATCACGTTGTCGAAATATGGGGGGTCGGTGACGACCGCGTCCACACTATTCTCTTCGAGAGGTAGGTATTCCGATGTCCCACATCGGAGATGAACGTTGTAGGAGGCGTCGTCGATTCCTTCGACTGGCTCACCAATCTTTTCAGGGTCGTCTGTAACAAAGCCTTCCACCTTTCCAATACCGTCTCGCTGCTTCGTTTCGCCGTCTTCAACGTACTTCTCATATGGATTCAGGCAGAACTCTTTGCCTGCTCGCATTTTGTCAAACTCACCAGAGAAGGTCCCTCGTCCATATTCTGTACCCCAGATGTTGTTTTCGATAGGCGCGTGACGGGCCGTAATCGTATGGCGTTTGTAGATACCCTCCAGCTTGTTTGCAGAACGATTATACTCGCAAAGCATGTTGTTGAACTCTGTTGCGCTTGAGAAAGCCAGCAGCAGAAACTCCTTCACATTCTGATTCTCGATATCGTCAATCTCGTTTAGGAGCTTAGAGAGGCAGAGTAGTTGCCGTGAGTTGAACATCTGGTCATACCGCTCATATCCGTGGTTGCGGACGAAGTCAGAAGTACCGATGTACCGCTCAGTAGTCGGAATGGGAAGCTCGTCGCGTTTTTCTTCAAGTTCTGCTTCTGCTTCCTCGAACAGTTGGCGATCGAAATCCTTAGCAGATTTGTAACCTTTCTCGTCGGTCTCAGGACAGTAGTATTCGATAGCGTGGAGGGATTCGTCTGGTTTCCCAAACCGCTCTACACTCTCGATAATCGACATCTCAGGGTGCTCATCGCAGTGGGGACAGGTATAGTTCTTTCGTGAGACGTGTCCCGCGTCCTTAGGAACAAACGTATGGTCACATTCCGTATCCTCGCTATCTTCTCCATTGCACTCAGAGCACTCGGACGAACAGCGTGGACATTCTGTTTTTGTTCGATAATCGTCAGTCTGAAAAACGTGCCAACAGTCGGGACAAACGACGTTATAGTGGTCGTCTTTCGATGAACGCGCATTCGCAAGTCGGTAGTCTTTGAACAGAGGGACTTTCTCACCACAGTTCCGACAGGGAAGTTCCTTCACCCAGAAAGAGTACATTACGTCAGCGAGTGGCTTTCCTTCTTCCTGTGCCGCACTGCCTGTGTGTTCATTGCAGTGCGGGCACTCTGTCTTGTAGTAATCAAGAATCCCTTTCTCCTCATCTTCATGTTCCCTACCGACACTCTCGTAGATAGACTTGTAAGCAGCATCCAGTTTGTCGAGATCGACAGGTTCGACTTCTTTCTTGACAATAAACCACGCCACAGGGCTTAGCTCGCTTCCGATAGCGTTACACCCCATGCGGAGCGCCTCGACGATACTGGTCCCGCCACCCATGAACGGATCGAGGACCGTCTTCCCATCGAAGTCCACGTCTTCGAGGTAGTATTCCCAAAGTGCGTCGGGATTCTCCCAGTCTACCTCGGGAAGTCCGCTTTCGTCTTCGAGTGTGGACTGGCGGTCACTGTCGACGGACATCTCCTCGTCCGCGAGGGCGTAGAGGAGCATCGTGCGGAAGACTGATCCCAATCGCCGCGCCCACCACTTGTGCATGGTGTAGACGGGACGATAGTAGCGTTTGGCGTGAGCTTCCTTCTCCGCGATCTCATTCACCTGGTCGATGGGAAACGAAATCTCGATAGGTCGACGGCGGGGTTTCTGATCTTGTTCCTGACTCATGTCTACAACCTCACCTCGATACGCGGCGTGATGCACTCCAGCAGACTGAGACCACCGTGCTGGAAGGTACTATACTTGCCTCGTGCGGGCCACGTGTATTTACCGATAGGCATGTAGTAGCCGTCCGCCTCAACGACGAGACCCTCATCGACAAGATGACTCGCGTTGACGTCACCGACGCTCTCGAAGCGCCCGCTGAAAGTCTCCTGTAGGGCCGACTTCTGTCTGTCGCTGATCTGGAAGGTGTGACCAGCGTCGAGTCGCGCATACCCATGGTCCGACCCGATCACTACACGGTCGGTATCGAGTTGATCGAGAACTGCCCGTAGTGCCGTCTCGGTCTTCTCGTACATCTCCTTGATGGAGGAGAGCTTCGTCTTCCCCTCCTGAATATTTTCGAGCAGGGCATCGGGATAGCGACACCAGATGATTTCCTCGTCACCGTCGAGTGATGGCTCCTGGCTCTTGACGCTCGCCGTCTTGTGCTCTTTCTTGAGGTCGGAGTAGCCGACGCGGTCACGGTAGAACTTCGTCTCTGACGGTACCGAGGAGAACGAGTATCCTGTCTCAGGTTCGTGCCCTCGCTCTTCGAGCATGTCGACAAACATTGCTGCCTCGCGGACACTCATGGCGTCCATCACCACGAACGTGCCACCGTCAGGGACGTCAAGAGACGCTTCGTTGACGCACTTGTCGGGAAGCACGTCGTCGAAGAACTCCCGATAGACATCCAGCAGCAACCGCTCATAGCTCACTGCGTCGGTCTCTTTGTCGTAGTGGTCGCTGACGTCATCACCAGCGGGATACCAGATCTCCCAAAGGGCGTTCCAGACTGGCGAGACGGGATCGTCGTTCTCGATCAACTGAGCGAGATCCTCAGTTTTCAGTCTCACGCTCGACCACCACCGTTGCGTCAATGTGATTGCCGCTTGGGAGCTGTTCAAGGAACTCGATCAGTTCGTCTTTCGAAAGTTCGTCAACATCGTAATTCAGGTCGACACTGAGCGTCGTGTCACTATCGCTGTTTATCCGTGCTTCGGCTTGGCTCCTGAGTACGCGGGCACTGTTGCCTTCCAACTCAATGGCTTCCTTCGTCGTAGAGACGGGCGAGGAACCGCCTCCCCCGCTGCTGCCGACATCGCTACCACCTCCTGTCGTGATTGGTTTGTTAGGACCATCGCCGCCGTCTCCGCCGCTATCACCGACGTCGTCGCCACCATCACTGCCACCTGTCGGTTCTGGTGGTTCCTCTTCCTCGAAAATCGAGTCGTCGAGATTGTCGGGGTGATGAATTGTCAGATCGTCGTCGAGATTGGGGCGACGGTCGTCTTTATGCGGGACGTAGAAGTTCGCTCGGTCGCCTTCGAGTACGATATTCTCGTCGCGGTACAACTGGCTGACCGCAGAGTAGAACACCTCGTCGGAGAGGAGTACGGGCATTCGACGGAACTGCCTGAAGTCATTGAGCATCGACGCGATAGCGATACCGTTCTCGGCGTCCGCAACCTCCTCTCGGATCTTCTCACTGACGTAGGTCTTGTCCCGACCGACTTTGTCCTTCACGTCGTCGACGTCCGCCGCCACGTCGATTCGCCGCATCCGCACGCCGTCGCCGTTCGGGTCTTCACTCCACTTGACCCACTTCCCGAAGCGGTCTTCGAGTTCATTCCGCAATTCCCGACGTTCGTCGCGGATGATCGATGCGAGTTCCCCACCGTCATCGACGTTCCCACGGAGGTTTTCAGCCCCGAGTACGCGGGCGGCCTTGCTGATGATCTCCTCGTCGTCGCGGATCTCCTTCTTTGGCGTGACGAACAGTACCGTGTTCTGGTAAGTGCGTCCCTCGAAGAAGTCGTTAAGCTTCGTTCGGAGTGTCCCGTTCGAGAGATAGTCGAGTATTACGACCGTGGTCAGTTCCTTGGTGTCGGGGACATCTTCGTCGGGATACACGTAGACGTTGTCTCCCCATACCTCGTTTCGAACAACGTCGACGAGCGTATCCTCAATGCTATCACGATCGTCTTTGAGTGCACGCTCCTGTTCCCGAGTAACGAGTGCGGTGAGCTTCGGATCTTCCGTCAGGTAATAGTTCTCTTTCTGTGAGTCGCGGTCGAGATAGTGAGCAACCCCGTAGAGACTCTCAAGCGACATGTGGAGTTTGTCGATGGTCGCCTTATTGGGCTTGAACGTCCCGAGTAAGCACTCGGTCACAGACGCCCGCTGTTCCCGTTCCTCGATGGTGTAGAGGAAAATTGTCCGTAGAAGGTCGTCCCCGAAGTCAATGTCCTCGACGGCGTCCTTGTCGGAGACATAGCGGTTGAATAATGTTTGGTTGATGCCACGGAAGGCACTCGGTTCAATGTCGCACGTGACGATGAGATCGGTCTCTTCGTACTTACGGCGGACTGTGTCAGCAAGAACGTTCATCGCACCACGAACGCTCTGGCGCTCTCGTCCAGCTTCATAGATATCGTCAAGAAGATCGAGAAGTTCTGGATGGAAGGGATATGTCTCGACCATCCGATTCTCGTATCGCTTTGGTTCGTCGATATTGACAGGGTAACTATAGTGGTCAATGTACTTGCTGACAACATTTCGCACTTCTCGCTTATCGACATTATCCTGCCGAGTCTCGAATAGCCGATGGAGGATGATTTTCTCACGGTCCCCCGTATCGTTCATATCCACTGAATATGGGTTGGTTCGATCGAGAATGCGCTTGATGTCTTGGCTCTTGTCTAATAGCGTGACGAAAGCGAAGAGATCCTCTTGAGGATCATTAGCCACTTCGAAGAGGTTCTGGAGGAAGAACTCGTTACGTTCGAGTAGATCTTCGTTCTCATTCTCGTCGAAAGACTCCCACCACGTTTCTATCTCGTCAAAAAAGATAGCGATGGGATCTTCAGCAGTAAGTTTTTCAATATGCTCTGTTGTGGGATACCGCTTGATATCGTTGAGTAAGTCTTCCCGACCCAGGTTCCTGAATATCGGCTCCCAGATAAGATCGGCGTCAGTTTCGCTGGTGGAAAGAATAGATGCCTTCGCACGATCAGGTAGGTTGAGAGAGATATCCCACTCGTCTATCCACTCCTGTGCAGCTGTGGGATTGTTGAACATATGATACAAAACGAGCAACCCGTGGGACTTCCCAGCGCCGTAGGGGCCAGATAGGGTGATACCCCCTTGACTATCCCGTCCACACAATTTGTTATCAACGTGATCAAAGGCCGTCTGGAGGGCATTCGAAGGATAGGTCATAGAGAGAAGTCGGTCAACATCATTCTCCAGGCGATCCTCCGCCTCACCGACTTTGTGTGCCTGTAAGACGCCTTGGAACTGCCCCTCCACCACCTCATCACGAGGGGCAAGGAAATCAGCGATACTCATTATCGCCTTCTACTGTATGGTACTCCCTCTTTGATGTTTCCCATCAAGGAAGTATCAGGCACCTATCTATCTCACTATCTCTGTACCACCTGTATCAGATTCATCCTACCCCCTCTTTCTCTATTCTTCAGTTCCGTTATTCCTTTCTACCTATATTCCCCATCTCACTATTTCCTCCATCTATCTTCTAAGTTCTATGTTCATTCTGTGTTGCTTCCCCCCTGCCTCCCTTCTCACTTTGAAAGACACATAATGGGGGCTTATAAAAGGAGTTCTAACTTAGCAATCAGGACAGTACGTCTCAAAATCATCCTTGGTAAGTGGATTACCACATTCCTCACACAAACCAGACCGCTTCGGGGGGATTGATGTTTCCGTTACTCGGGTTTTCACTTTCACTCTGGATTGGTGACATTTATACATCTGTCTGCTTTCTTTAGAAACATGTCCGTGAAAAATCTCATACAAGAGTTCATGGAACTACCAGTCTCACTTCAGTTGACAATTGGTGCCCTCGGCCTAGCCGCAGTCCAGCAATCCAGACAGGGACATATTGGACGAGTAGGGATTGCTAGTGCTGGAGCAATAGTTATTGGAGCTGCGTATCCAATTTGGGGACAGCTCCCTGAGATGTGGAGAATGTATTCAATTGTTGCTGTTCCATTTACAGCCATCGCAGCCCTATCGTATCTTAGCAGAACTTCTCTACCTACTGAATTCTACAAGCTCGCTCTACTGCTATACGGTGCAATTCCTGTAATATTGGCGCTTGTGTACGGTTTCCCCCTGTAATATAGAGAGTTTGTAAGCCGCTGAGCACTGTTCTGAGGTGAATTTATCATAGAGGATTATAACTACTTGGTCATCTCTCAAACCGACTGTGAGTAATATTAGATGGGATAGAGATACGTGTGGGTTATCCACTGCGTTGTTCTACTCTCCACGCTCCTGACGCATCTGTTGCACAGGTTACTTGCGGCGATATTCTCCGCTTGAGCGAACGAGTCTGCACGGAAACCCGTTCGGTCAGTAATTACTTGTACTGTGTTCAGTATAATGGGATAATAATTAACACGGTTTGG
Source organism: Halostella limicola (assembly GCF_003675875.1). Classification (NCBI taxonomy): domain Archaea; kingdom Methanobacteriati; phylum Methanobacteriota; class Halobacteria; order Halobacteriales; family Natronoarchaeaceae; genus Halostella; species Halostella limicola. The sequence goes on from NZ_RCDI01000001.1 coordinate 435,009, forward strand.
GTTGTTCATGGTGAGATATGAGTACAAATCCCGTACATGATCCAGATACTGGAGAGATTAATTATCTTACCGATGTGTGGGATGAAATGCAGGATATTCCTCCTGAATATACTCTAATCCCAGTGCCGAAAAAGTCGAATGTAGATCCAGGAGACCCATACGAAATTGACATCTATATCGTTGGACATGGTCACTTTTCTAACTCAAAACTCCAAGTTCATTATCCATTTCCAGACTTGATTACAGAAAATGAGGAAAAAGGAGAATTGGGCCACAGTATACAAACGATCGAGGCTTCTGCATATCACACGCTACAAAGTAGAAATACTCCCCCCGAGAATCATGATATAGGAGCCTGGGGAGCAACGGCTATCTTTGAACCCGAGATGATTTCACCATTACGAACTACGGATTATTCATACCCTCAACTTTCAAGTGAGGTCACCTTTGCTGGATGCCCGTTTCTTCAACTTAAATTATATACTTCAGAAGACGCGGATGCAGGAGACTATCCAATTCACTATACGTTCACGTATGGTGATAATGAAAACGTTTTACAGGATCACAAGAAAACTATGCTTCACATTAATAATGCCCGTGAACGTCGGGAGCCTTGGGTAAGCAGAGCAGGAATAATTATTGTACTAGTTGCCACTCTCAGTCTCCTTATTCAGGCATGGAATACAATTGGTTTTTAAGTGTATCTATACTGATTCTGATCCTCATTCCCCGACCCCATCAAGATTAGAAAGTGGGCGAGCCCCATACGTAGGCAGGCCAGGGGTGGATTTGCCCCCACGACGTGAATGGAACATATCGAAGGGTAATCTAGTAGTATATGGATAATGAACATTCTCTCTATGCTGATTGACCTACTCCCGATGTCAATAGCGATCCTCCTCCCCGAACTATCCCTACTCCTTATCGGGTATGTGGTCGAGAAACACTACGTGAGTCGAGTAACGTGTTTTACGAACGTGCTGGCTCTCAACGTCCATTTCCTGACTATCGGTGAGTCGGGATTCTGGCTTGGGCTATATGCAGACCTTGGGTTACTCCTCGGGATATGGGGGTTCATCCACTACTTCTATCAAGAAAGTCTCAGTAAGGACTACTACCAGATATCACATGTTGGATACTCCTCGCTCGTAGTAGGAGCCATTATTTTGTACCCACATATCGAGTGGGTTTTCTCTGCTATTCTTGGGGATGGCTCCCTCCCCGCCACTGGAGTAGTCATTTTAGCCGTGCTCCTCAATCTCGCACTGCTGGACGATGAGGACAAACTCCACTACCGTCTTTCGCGTGATATTCGGGTCAACGAGTTTATCGTGAAGAGCCCTGAAATCGGATTCAGCTTTGGTGGCGCCTCCTTAACACGACGACTAGACTACTGGTTTGACGTGAAATAGAGCCTCAACCTACGAAGCCGCCGCACCTCCACCTCCCGCTACCATTGTGATCATCGCACCTACTAGCGTGAAAAGTAGGTCACTTTCGCACTGGGCTAAATTTCCGATGTCACTGTTCATGCACCCTAGGGAGGTAAGCTAAATATTCGATAGAAATTGGCGACGTTGTTCTGCTTTTTCGTCCTCTGTCCGCTGATCGTAGTGATGGTCCAATACATCCTTGCTCACATCACAGCGATCACTCACGGCTGTTTCTGGCACGTCATTGAGTAAATGGTGGGTAATGCTTCCTCGACGAATCGGATGAGGAGAGACGCTACTTGGACAAAGGGATGCACTGTTATCGTCTATTGCTTCACAGTCTGCTGTATCACGGCTATGAGGACAAGATCCATAGATACAGGGTCGGGTCATTGTATAGGTAGCATTCTTTATGGCGGATTTCGAGATGCGGCCATAGCGAGTAGTAAACAATGGATCTCGTCCCTCTTCGTCACTTTTCTCGATACGATGGACATCGACGTAGTCCTTCAATACAGTATTCACCTGCTCATTGAGCGCAATAGTCAGCTGGCCCCGTTGTTGGTTCTTCAGCGGTGTTTCTGGCGGTCGATGACGGATCTCGATCGTCTGTTTCCTTGAATGGAAGTCATCAAGATCAAGGGCTCGGATGGTTCCCTTACGGCAACCACAGTGCCACATCAGTTCAAGTAGCGCATGCGTCCGACTGGCGTAGTCATACTTCCGCAGGTGCTGTAACATCTGTTCGGCATCATCCGCGGCCAGCATGGTGTCTCTCGCTTCGTCAGCACGATTTCGTGACGGCAGGATCACTTTATCTGCAAGGCCATCATCGACAGCGTCGATTCCTTCACACCATCGGATAAACTTACGGAGTGACGACAGGTTAATGCTAAGTGTGGTCTGAGCGATTCCATCCTGTCTCCATAGCCGATATTCATGCAGAGTACGGCCAGTCAGCTCTGTCATATCGTCAATTTCCTCTTGGTCACACCATTCGGTAAAGTGCCCCAAGTGATTGCGGATGTTTTCGACTGTCTTTACAGCTAACTCGGGCTCTCGTTCATGGAGATACATCTCTACCGCGTTGCGTGGTTCGATGGGTTGTAGCTCGGATTCGTTCATGGTTATCTCCGAACCACATGTCGGCAGGCATCTGGCGACCCGAGTGTGTCGAGTCACCGCGTGAGTCGGCACCCCGATGCAGCCACCAACTGGGTGCGAGGTTCGGCTCGAAGGTGATAGCGGTGAACACGGGCCTGAAGGTGGCGTTCATCGCCGTCGCCCTCGCCGTCCTGCTGGCCCCGCTGTGAGCGTGGCCGCCAACTCCCGAAACCCATCCGCGGCCGTACTCTCCGGGGCGACGGCCGTCACCGGTTTCCCGGCCCGCTGAGCCCGCTCGACCACCGCCGAATCCGGGACCGCTGTCACCGGCGCGCCGAGCGCTCGCTCGACGCGGTCCGTCGGCGGGTCGCGCCCGGCCCGGTTCAACACGACGCGGCTGAGTCCGGCGTCGAGTTCCCGGGCGAGCGCCCGTGTCCGGACGACGTCCGCCACCGCGAACGCGTCCGGGAGCGCCACCAGCATGCAGCGGTCCGCGGCGAACAGCGGGAGGCCGGCGTCTGCCGCCATCCCCGCCGGGCAGTCCACGACGACGGGCCCGTAGGCGTCTTCGACGGCCCCGATAGCGTCCGCGAGCGCGGTCGGGTCGGCGGCCCGCGCGCCGGCGAGCGTCCGGCCGCAGGACAACAGGTCGACGGGGCCGCCCTCGCGGACCGCCTCGACGGGGTCGGCCCGCCCGGCGAGCACGTCGTGCAGGTCCGGCCCGCGGGACTCGGGCAGGTCCGCCATCCCCAGGTCCGCGTCGACCGCGACGGCGTCGAGTTCGGCGGCGAGGTTCAGCGACACCGTCGACTTGCCGACGCCGCCCTTGCCGCCGGCGACCGCGAGGATCACGACAGCGTCCGGAGCGCCGCCACGGGAACTTCCCCATCGACGGCTTCGGCGCGGTCGGCGAGCGACTCGGATCGACGGCTTGCCGCTCGGAGCGCCGCGGCGTCCGCCGCGAGTCGGTCGAGCGCCGACTCGACGGCGGCAAGGTCCCCCGCGTCCTCGACCGCGCGCGTCGCCTCGGGGAGCGTCGTCGCCGCCGCGCAGCTCTCGGCCGCCTCGACGCGCTCCTCGACGGCGGCGAACCACTCGGCGACGGGAGCGGGAACGCCTTCGTCCCCCGTCCCGGCTCTTCCCTCGTGCCTGGTCCCGTCTCTCTCCCCGTCGTTTCCCTCGCTCGTCGCTTCGGCGACCGCTTTCGCGCCGGCTTCGGGGTCACTCGGCGGCACCGCGTCCCGCGGCGGCGACGGGTCGCCGAGACGCCGAACCACGTCGGCCGCGTCGGTCGCTTCGCCTCCCTCGCCGCTTGCGTCCCCCTCTCCGCCCGCCTCGACGCGTCGGCTCTCCGCGACCCGCACCGGCGGCGACGCGGGCGGCGCGGGGCTGGCGAACCCCACGCCAGCGCGTTCGCCCGGCGCGAGCGTCCGCGCGACGGCGTCGGCGTTCCAGTCGTCGACCGGCACGCCGCGGCGGCGCGGCGGCCACGCCGGCCCGTCGAGCGTGGATTCGAGTCGCACCCGCCGCGTCACCCCGCCGTCGTTCTCGACGACCGCCTCCACGAGCGTCACCCCGTCCCGCCGCTCGGTCCGACACGCTAACTCGACCATGGGGGCGCTGGCCGCGGAATCGTACTTAAACTCTGAGGACGGGTGCGTCGAGGCGTTCGGCGGCCGCCGCTGCCGACTCGAAGCGGTCGCAGGCGAGCACGACCGGCGCGTCCACGTTGGCGACGCGGACGACCGCCAACGCCGCCGTAACGGGATCGCCCGCGAACTCGCCCGCCTCGCCGACCTCGCCGCGGCCCGGCACGGCGTCGACGGCGGCCGCGAACGCGTCCCGCACCGACGCCGCGAGGTGGTCGCGGGCGTCCCGTCTGAGGTTCTTCGCCCGGTCCTCCAGTCGGAGTCGTCGCGCTCGGGCGTCCCGCGCTTCCCGCGCCCGATCGCGGGCCTGCGAGAGCGCCTGCTCGGCGGCGATGCGCTCAGTTCGGACCTCCGCGAGGCGCTCGACGGCCGCCTCTCGCTCGGCCCGCGCGTCGTCCGCATCGTCACCCCGCTCCTCCAGCGCCGTCAGCTTCCCCCGGAGTTCGCTCACGCGCTCGGCGAGCGCGGCCTCCCTCTCGCCCGCCTCGGCGACGCGCCGCCGCGCCTCCGCACAGTCGACGGCCGGCGGGTCGAGGGCGGCGAGTTCGGCTCGAACGCCGGCGAGCGCGTCGTCCTGCGGCGCCGCCACATCTCGGGTCCGAGCGGCGTCCGCCAATGCGGCCCGGACGGACAGGGCCATCCCGGGCTCGACCGGCGAGACGCGGTCGTGAATCGGCCCCGGTTCGAGACAGCTCACCCACGTCCCCTCGCGGACGGCCCGCTCGGCTGCCGCGGCGTCGACGGCCGCCTCGCGGAGGTCGACGGCCCGCCCTCGACGGACCGCGCCGTCGCGGTCGACTCTCACAGGTCGCTGTCCCGCAGGTCGCACGGGGCGGGGTGGTCCGTGCCGGTGGCGAACTTGGCGTACGGCGTACTCTGCGCGTCTCGGTTCTCGTAGGCCGCCGCCGCGTCGCGGACCGCCGCCGGTACCGCGGCGAACTCGTTGAACGGCTCGGTGTGCTCGATCTGGACGTCGCCGCCGTGTTTCTCGCGGAGGCGCAGCGCCAGCAGCGCCCCGAACTCCGTCTCCGCGAGGAGGGCCGCCCGGCCGAAGCGTCGGACGACGGTCTCCCCGTGCGTCGAACAGACGTTCCGCAGCGTCTGGCGCGCTCCCCGCGAGTACGTGACGATCAGCAGCACGCCCGCAGTTACTCCCTGATAATTTTAGTATCTTTCCACACGAAAACTCCGCGGCGTCACTGCCTGCGGACGGCGAGGTCGTCGCCGTCCGCCTCTACCATGGCGTCGAACAGCGTCTGGATGCGGGCGACGGTCATGTCCGGGTGCGCCCCGGGGTCGAGGTGGAAGTGCCCCTTGGCCCCGAACGCGTACAGGCGGCCCGTCAGCACGTGGAGGAACTCGTAGGCCGTCTCCACGTCGACGTACTGCAGGAGGGCGGTGATCGAGTCGAAACAGACGACGCTGTTCGCATCGGTATCGCTCCACTCGCTCAGCACCTCGCTGACGCGGATACTGATCCCCGTGAGGTCGCTCGGCGTTCCGACTCGCTCGACCGAGTCCGGCGCGGGCCCGTCGCCGTCCGAGCGCCCGGCCGTCTCGCCGGCCGTGACGACGTGCGCGGTCGCCGGCCGCCCCCCGGCGCGGTCGATCCACGCCTCGAGCCGGTCCCGCGGCGAACCGGTGAACGTGACGAAGAGGACGTTCGTCGCCGCCGGCTCCGTCGGGTCCAGAAGGCGAATGCAGGTGTCGTTCGTCGCGTCGCCGAGCGACGGCGTGAGAAACAGGATGGACGACGCGTCGTCGAGAGATGCGAGGGGATCCGTCATGGCGATTCTTCGACGTTCCGTAGCATATCGCGGCCGGGTAAAACCGTTCCGGTCGCCTCAATCGCGCTCGAGGCGTTCGACGGTCGGGTCGACCTCGCCGTCGACCAGTTCGCGCACGCGCTCCCGGGCTTCCGCCCGCGACTCCGCCACGATGACCAGGCCGTCGACGCGGTCGTCGCCGGCGGCGCGGTAGGCGGTCAGGTCGTCCTCGAACTCGGTGGCGAAGGTCCGCAGCACGCCCCGAACCTCGCCTTCGAGGCTCGCGAGATCCGTCTCGCCGCGCTCGTAGGTCGCGAGGGCGTCCTCGATGTTGCGGAGGGCGGAGATACGGTCCATCTACGTCGTCCGGAGGTGGTCGGTGCGGGGCTCGTACACCTCGCCTTTCTGCTTCAGCTTCTCGATCTCGTGTTCGGCCTTCGAGTGGTCCATGCCGATCTCGTCGGCCCGCTCCATCACGACGTCGACCGGCGCGCCCTCGTCGTACTCCTCCTCGATGTCGCCGATGAGCTGTTTCAGGTTCTTGATCCGGTCGCGCTGGGACTTCGAGGTCCCGGTCTCGACCACGTCTGCGTCGAACTGCCCCGTCTCGGGATCGACGCCGATGTCCTGCAGACAGGACCGGACGATCTCGATGACGCGCTCTGCGTCCTCCAGGCTCACGGTGTCGGAGAGGCGCACGCGAGCGCTCGCCTCCGCCAGTCGGACCAGCGCCTCCAGCTTCCGGGCGGTGACGGGGACGGGCGCGTCCTCGTCCTGGCCCTTCGCGCGCAGGTCGACGTAGAAGTCCCGGATCGCCTCCCGGGCCTCGTCGGTCATCCGCGGGTGGCAGTTCTGCTTCGCGTAGGCGACGTACTTCCGGAGGAGTTCGGCGTCGATGACGGGGTCGACCTCCTCGGTGACGTCCTCGACCTCCTCGCGGGAGACGTCGGGCGACGCCATCTCGTTGCGCTGGGTGTTCAGCTCGCCGGCGTAGTTCGTCGTCAGGATGTGCTCGGCGAGGTTCTTGTCCTCCTCCTCGTCGGGCTGGTCCGTGACGGTGAAGATGAGGTCGAACCGGGAGATGAGCGCGGGTTCGAGGTCGATCTGCTCGCCGATGGACTCGTACTGGTCGAACCGGCCGTACTTCGGGTTCGCCGCGCCGAGCAGCGAGCAGCGGGACTTGAGGGTGGCGTTGATGCCGGCCTTCGAGACGCTGATCTTCTGCTGTTCGAGCGCCTCGTGCATCGCCGAGCGGTCGTCCGCGGCCATCTTGTCGAGCTCGTCCACCGCGGCGATGCCCTGGTCGGCGAGCACCAGCGCGCCCGCCTCCAGCGTCCACTGCTGGCCGTCGCCGAAGTCGTCGCGGACCGCGGCGGCCGTGAGACCGGCCGAGGAGGAGCCCTTCCCCGAGGTGTACACCGATCGCGGGGCAATATTTTGGATATATGATAGCATTTGGGAGTTGTGGGAGATCACTCCGTTCGAGACGTAGCTGTGGGTCCCCGCGACTTCGAGGTCGTACACCCAATCGTCGTCAGGTCCAACGGCTTCGATCGACACGATACGGTCCCACCCGACGTCGCCGTGTGCGAGATTCCGCAGTGACGCGATCGTTTCAGCGAGAGTAACCCCGCCGTCGGGAGCGACTTCATCTATTCGAGGCTGCTCCGCAACCGCCGATTCGAACGCTTCGACTATCTGCTTGAGACTTTCGCGACTCGGATTCCGCCGTCCGCGCTCGTAATGTTGGTACGTGGATCGGGGGATACCACAGTCAGTCTGTGCGAGCCCGAGGTCCTCTCGGACTCGTCGGAGCGTGTCACCGATCGGGACTACGTCGGTGTTCGTGTTCCCGTCGACGTCGGCGAACTCGGCGGCGGCCTCTGACTTCCTCGGCGTAACGAATCCGATTGTCTCGACGTACCGACTGAGATCGCGGCCGCTGACCCGAAGTCGATAGCTACCGTTGTGTCGTTCCTGAAGCTGGCTATCGATACCGAGCGTGATCAGCAACGACCGAACGTCTTCTAAGAGTCGCTCGCTCATCGAGGCGACCGACACTTCTCGCTGTGAGCGAGAAACGTGTCCTTCGCCTTCGATAAATGCTTGCAGGAACGAACACCTCGTTTCCTTTTCGGCTGTTTGGATCGCTGCCGGAACGCGCTGGTCTTTGGATCCATCCAGCAGTGCCGGTTCGAGATTCGCGAGGAAGCTCACGAACTCACCGGAGGAACAGATGATCTCCCTCGCGTCTTTCCCTTCGTAAGGCTCTCGTTCGCTGTAATTCAGTCCGAGATCAGCGAGCGCGTCGGCGACGTCGTCGAGAACCTCAGGGTCGTTGTTCGTTATCGAGACGTAACCGGTGTTATCGTCGCGCTGCTCAACGTACCCCTCCGCGACGATGTACCCGATTAGTCGTGCAAGCTTCGGCGTCCACTCATTCGGCAGGTCAAGTTGAACCGCATTGTATGATTCCGACGGACGGAAATCAACGTCGAGTGTGTCATCGCCCGCGACCGGACACGTGCGGGGCGACGCAACGAACTCTCCTTCTGAAAGGTTCTCTGCCCGTACCGGCGCAAATCGACCGTCCGACTGAACGAACAGGGGATGCGACGGGGTCACTTCCAGTTCGTGTCCACTGGACGTCCGTATCCGGTACATCGTCTCCGGCGCTTCGCGCTTCCATACCTTCGTCGCACGTCGAGATTCGACCCCCCCGTCGTCGGTGAGTGACGGTACCTCGAAGTCCGCTTCGTCCCATACGCCGTCGTCTATCGGCTTCGGATCGTCGAGGTTCTCCTCGACGAGTTCGCGGATCGGAACGTCGCGGCCGTCGCTAAGCGTGACCCGAGTATCCCCATCCAGACACTTCCCCGTACCCGGATCTCCTATCAAAAGCATATGCAAGTCGCCACGAATTCGCGACCCGTCGGGCAGGTGCTTCGTCACGCCCGAGAACAACTGGAGGATCATCGCGAGCTTCTCCTGGTCGTAGCCGTAGATGGAGGGGGCGATGGAGCCGACCATCTTCTCGTAGATGTCCGGCTGGCCGGAGAGTTCGACGATGGACTGCTTGTCGTCCTCCGTGATCTCCATGTCCTCGAACTGCTCCTCCTCGATCTCGACGGAGACGCCGTCCATGTACACGTCGAAGATGGGCGACTTCTCCTGCTGGTTGCCCTGCTGTTCGAGGTTGAGGACGCCGGTGGCGGCGACGTGGTCGCCGGGCGTCACCTCGCCGGTGATGTCGTCCTCGACGTGGACGTCGATCGCCTGCGGCGTCTCGCCGCCGCGCAGCCCCTCGGGGCTCTCCTGGACGCGGATCTTCTGGGCGTCGACGAACTCGGACTGGTCGAAGTTGATCTGGAACGGTCCCTGCCGCTCGCAGCCCTGACACTCGTGGGGCTCCTGGAAGTCGCCGCTGGACTGCGGGACGCGCGTGAGCGTACCGCAGCGCTGGCACTCGAAGGCGGCCTCCTCGATCTTCGGCCGGACGTCCGTCGCCTTGCGGACGATGCCGCGGACCGACACGAGCTTGTTCACGTGCCGGGCGCGGATCTCCCGGATCTCCGTCGTCTCGGGGAGGTTCCGGATCCGGACGTGGGCCTGCCCGAGGCTCACGTCGACGGGGAGGTCGTACAGTCGGAGCGCCTCCTCCGCGTACTCCCGCAGCTGTTCGGGCTTCGAGAGGTAGTCGTCGGCCAGGTCGGGGTCGTAGCGGTAGAGGTCCTGCCAGTCGACGTACAGCGACCGCCGTTCGTTCGGGTACTGCTGGGCGAGTTTCCCGATCTCGTCGCGGTAGTAGCTCCGGTAGAACTGCTCGAACGAGTCGACCAGTTCCGCGTTCTCCGCCTGGGCCATTCACCACTGGGTAGTCCCGGATCCCCTATGAACCTTCGCAAACCCCGAAGCGGAAGTGAAGCGGCACCCCGGTCACTGAACCCCTCAGAAACGACTCCGGCGCGTCCCAACGCGATGGCCGGTACCACCACCGTTAACAGCGTCATCCCCGTCGTCTCGGGTGATCATGTCCGTACCATCCGTGACGTTGCCCAGCGGCGACGACCTCCCCGTCGTCGGCGTCGGCACGTGGGACATCGAGGGCGACACCGTCCGCGAGTCGGTCCGCGCCGCGCTCGACGCCGGCTACACCCACGTCGACACTGCCGAGGGGTACATGAACGAGGCGGAGATCGGCGACGTCCTCGCCGACTACGACCGCGACGACGTCTTTCTCACCTCGAAGGTCCTGCCGAAGAACCTCGGCTACGAGGACGTCCTCAGCTCCTGCGAGGCGTCGCTCGACCGCCTCGGCACCGACTATCTCGACCTCTACCTCATCCACTGGCCCAACCCCGCCATCTCGCTGCGCGAGACGCTCTCCGCTATGGAGAAACTCCACGACGAGGGCAAGGTCCGCAACGTCGGCGTGTCGAACTTCAGCGCCTACCAGCTGAGCGCCGCCCACCACGTCTCGGACGTCCCCATCGCCGTCAACCAGATCGAGTTCCACCCCCGGTTCCAGCGGCCCGACCTCGTCGACTACTGCCGCGAGACCGACACCGTGGTCGAGGCCGCCGCGCCGCTGGCCCGCACCGATATCTTCGAGAACGACGCCGTGCGGGAACTCGCCGAACAGTACGACAAGTCGCCCGCCCAGATCGCCCTGAAGTGGGCCGTCGAGAACGACGTCGTCGTCCTCCCGAAGTCCTCCTCGCCCGAGCACGTCCGGCAGAACCTCGAACTGTTCGACTGGGAACTGGCCGACGAGGACCGCCGCCGCCTCGACGAGGCCGACCGCGACGACCCGGTGTACGACTTCCCCGCCCGCGACTGGAGCGGCGACGTGTACGGCATCTCGGAGTAGCTACGGCGCGGGCGGCCAGTTCGCGTCGAAGGCGTAGTCGTCGGCCCAGTTGATCGAACTGTCCGGCTGTTTCGGAGGGTCGACGCGGAGCGCCATCTTCGTCTCGAACTCGCCCTCGTCGATAAGGTAGAGTTCGTCGAGGTCGTCGGAGTACACGACGAAGGAGTCTACGTCGCCGTCGTAGCGCTCGTAGACGTTGCCCGTCGAGTTGGTGTGCTGGGACTTCCCGTGGAAGTGGACCTTCCCGTCCGCGAGCCAGCCCGTCTTAATCTGGATCTTGAGAAGCTCTCCGTCAGGCGTCTCGACGACGGCGTCGTACCGCTGGTTGTCGCCGAAGGGCCTCGCGACCGGGATCGCTCGGCGTTTGAGTTCCGCGACGACGACGGCCTCGGTGGCGTCGCCCTTCTCGTGAGATTCCAGTGTCGGTGGCACTGGGGACGGCTGGCCTCGGCTTCGTACAAAAACCTGTGCGATTAGCGCCCCGCCGTCGATCGCCGTCGCTCGATGGTGCTCAGCAAGGACTGCGCGAGAGCAGTGCGACCGTCCGGACTCGACCCGGAGGAAGAACCGCTCCGCTCGACTTGCGGGTTCGACTGGGAGACGGACGATTCGCCCTCACACTGTTCCGCGCAGAATCGTATGGGATCGCCCGGATTCGAACCGGGGTTATTGCGTCCCAAACGCAAAAGGATACCAAGCTACCCCACGATCCCGCAACTACTCATTCGCGCGACCCAGTGTAAAGGGTTTCGCTACTCCCCGCCACCGTCACACGCCCCACAGCACCGCGATGCCGGCCGTCGTCGCGACGGCGAACAGCAGTTGCAGGGGGCCGCCGACCTTCAGGTAGTCGGTGAAGCGGTAGCCGCCGGGGCCGTAGACGAAGAGGTTGGTCTGGTAGCCGACGGGCGTCATGAAGGCGGTGCTGGCGGCGAAGGTGACCGCGAGGATGAACGAGAACTCGCTCGCGCCGAGCCGCTGGGCGGCCTCGAAGGCGACGGGCACCATGAGGACGACGCTCGCGTTGTTGCTGATGACGTTCGTCAGGAGCGCGGTGACGACGTACAGCAGGCCGAGCACGGCCACGGCGGGAAGCGCCGACGCGCTGCCGACGATGACGTCGGCGATGAGCTCGGCGGCGCCGGAGTTCTCCATGGCGAGGCCGAGCGGGATGACGCCAGCGAGCAGGACGATCACGTCCCACTGGACGGACTCGTACACCTCGTTGGGTTCGAGACACCCCGTCAGCACCATCAACAGCGCGCCCGCGAGCGCCGCGACCATGATCGGGAGGAAGTCGACGGCGGCGACGGCGACGACGGCCGCGACGATGCCGAGCGCGACCGGGATCTTCGACTCGCGGAAGGTGCGTCGCTCGACTTCGCGGGCGACGGTGAAATCGCGGTTGCGGTCGAGGCGGTCGATGCTGTCGGGCGTCGCCTGGACGAGCAGCGTGTCGCCGATCCGGAGCGGGACGTGGTCGAGGCGTTTCCGGAGCACGTCGCCGCCGCGACGGAGGGCGAGCACCGTCGCGTCGTAGCGCTGGCGGAAGTTCGACGACACGAGCGTCTCGCCGAGCAGCGACGACCCGGGCGGGATGATCACTTCGACGAGGTTCTGCGCCTCGGTGGCGGCCTCCAGTTCCTCCTCGTCGACGGTCACCTCCGGCAGGAGGTCGAGGCTCTCCTCGTCGCTGAGTTCCAGTAAGGTGTCCCGGTCGGTCCGGATGGCGAAGATGTCGCCCGCGCGGATGGTCTTCGGGGCGAGCGGCTCCATGAACACCTTGTCGCCGCGGATGAGCTGGACGAGGTCGAGGTCGTAGTCGGTCTCCCGGAGCACTTCGCGGACGGTCTCCCCGACCAGCGGGGAGTCCTCCCGGACGACGACCTCGGTGAGGTACTCGCCCATCTCGAACTCCTCGGTCAGGTCCTCGGCGACCTTGATGCGCTCGGGGAGGAGCCACCGGCCGACGGTGAGGAGGTAGACGGTGCCGATGGCGCTGACGAACAGTCCGAGCGCGGTGAACTCGAACATGCCGAACCCGCGGCCGAGAAACTCCGGCCGGGCCATGATGTCGCTGGCGAGGATGTTCGTCGACGTGCCGATGAGCGTCAGCGTCCCGCCGAACATCGACGCGTAGGAGAGGGGGATGAGCAGCTTCGACGGCGACGTCTTCCCCTCGTGCGCGAGGTTCGTGACCATGGGCAGCAGGATCGCGACCGCGGCGGTGTTGTTGATAAAGCCCGAGATCGGGCCGACGACGCCGATGGTCGCGCCGAGTTGCTTCCCCTCGTCCTCACCGGTGTAGGTTGCGATCCGCCGGCCGAGGATCTGGACGATGCCCGTCCGCTGGACGCCCTCGCTCAGGATGAACATCGCGAGCACGGTGATCGTCGCTGTGCTCGCGAACCCGGAGACGCCCTGCTGGGGGGAGTCGAGCACCGAGATCCCTTCCGACAGCAGGCCGGCCTCGGCGAGCGCGCCAGTGACCGGGTCAACCAGTAGGAGGGTGACCATGACCCCGAGCGCAGTGATGTCGACGGGGACCGCCTCGGTCGCGAACAGGACGAGCGCGGCGAGGATGATCGCGAACACGACGAGGATAGCCGGCGTGAGCGTTGCCACAGCGGAGACACGAGGAGGGGTCGAAAAAATCCTGCGGGATGATCCGCCGCACGATGCCCCCGAGCCCTGCCCGGTTTTAAATACGCCCGGCGAGACGGGGAATCTATGGTCCCCCCGCTACACTCCCTGTTCCCTCCGGAACGACCCCTGCTCTCCCCGTTACGCACCCTGCTCGTCGGTGCCCCCGAGAACCGCTTCGGCCGGGCGCTGGCGGTCGTCGCCGCCGTCACGCTCTTCGCCGCGACGTTCGCGGCGTACGCGGTCGGCGCGTTCGCGGTGTCCGGCTGCGTCGTGTTCGTCCCCGGACACGCTGCGCTCGTCGGCGCGCTCGCCGCCGCGGCGATCGGTTACGACCACGGCGGGCTGGCGTTCGGCTGGCTGATCGCGTACGCGCCGCTGCTCGGATTCCACGCGGACCACGCGTTTCTCGGACTGTCGAGTCGGCCGGCCGTCGACAGACTGGCGTACTTCACCAGACTCGACGGACTGGCGTTTCTCGCGGTCATCGCCCTCGTCATCGGGACGGGGGCGTTCGTCGCCGGCGCTCTCGCCCGGTGGGCCGTCGACGTCGCTCGGGGCGACGCGGCGCTCCCGGACGTGCGGTAAAATGGCGATAGAACGGGCGACACGGCGGCCTAGAGGTCGTCCTCGTTCAGTTCGATGTCGGCGACGATGTCGTACGGGTGCTTCTCCTTGCGGACGGCGTCGAGGATGATGAACGCCTCCTCCGGGTCGAGGAAGTGGCTCGTCACCGCCCGTCCCAGGTCCGTCGGCTCGAAGCCGTCGATGAACTCGTACTCGAGCAGCTTGCCGATGGCGTGTTTCGTCGGCACCTCGCCGATCATGCGGTCGTTCAGCTTCTTCGCCTGCTTGCCGGCGACGGTGACGTTCGCGAGCGTCTCCTCGACCGCGGAGCTCTCGTCGTAGCGGGTGCGGACGGCCTCCATGTCGCCTTTGAGGAGCTTGAACGCCACCTCGTCCTCGGACATCTCCATGCTGCCGTGGTAGTTGCCGTCGGGCTCGACGAGGACGTACACCGTCCCCTTGTCGTGGTAGTCGGGGCGGCCGGCGCGGCCGAGCATCTGGTGGAACTCCTGGACGGTGAGCCACTCGATGCCCATCGCCAGCGTGTCGAAGATGACCTGCGAGGCGGGGAAGTCGACCCCGGCCGCGAGCGCCGCCGTTGTGACGACGGCCGCGAGGTCCTGGTTCGCGAACTTGCGCTCGACGGTCTTGCGCCGGCCGTAGTCGAGGCCGGCGTGGTAGGGCGCGGAGTCGTACTCCAGCTTCCGGCTGATCTCGTGGCAGCGCCGCCGGGAGTTGGTGAAGATGATCGTCTGGCCGCGGTAGCCCTTCGACGACTTCGTGTCGAACTCCCGCTTGACGAGCTTGTTCTCGATGTCGGGCTTCTCCCTGCCGTCGGCGAAGGTGACGTGGCGCTCGATGGGGACCGGCCGCTCCTCGAACTCGACGAGGTTGGCCCGCAGCTTCCCGGCGAGCTCGCTCGGGTTGCCGACGGTCGCGGAGAGGTAGATCCACTGCGCGCCGCCGTAGTCGCGGCGTTCCTCCGCCCGCTGCTCGCAGTAGTACTTGAGCCGCGAGATGAGGCCGTCGAGCCGGTGGCCGCGGCCCTCCTCCTGGAGGGTGTGGACCTCGTCGATGACGACGGTGCCGATGTCCCCGAGGTCCCGGCCCGTCCGCAGGGCGTGGTCGATTCCCTCGTACGTGCCGACGATGACGTCGGCGTTCGGGTCGAAGCGGTTGCCGTCGTCGCGGACGCGGCTCGCGCCGACGCGGATGGAGACGTTCACGAGGTCGCCGTACTCGTCGCGGAAGTCCTCGTGCTTCTGGTTGGCGAGCGCGACGAGGGGGACGAGAAACAGCATCTTCCCCTTGCCGTTCAGCGAGCGGTTGAGGCCGGTCATCTCGCCGACGAGCGTCTTCCCGGTCGCCGTCGCGCTGACGACCAGCTGGTCGCGGCCCTCGAACAGGCCGTTCTCCACGGCGAGGCTCTGGACCGGCAGCAGCGTCTCGAAGCGGTCTTCGAGGAGGCTCTGGACGCCCGGGTGGAGGTCCAGGCTGTCGACGCGGACCTCGTCTATCTCGTCGGTCGTGGCGCTGATCTCGTCGAACTTCGTGAGGTCCGGGTCGAGGTGGCCCTTCAGGAGGTTCGTGATCCGTTCGAGGTCCTGCACGTCGAGCAGGAGCTCTTCGAGGCGTTCGCGGGCGGCGCTGGTGAGGTCGCCCTGGTAGGAGAGCTCGCGTTCGAGCTCCCGTTTCGCGCAGTCCGGGCAGATGTACTCGCCGTCGGCCTCGATGGCCGTCTCGGAGGTGATGGGCGAGTAGCGGCCGTTCGAGGCGCAGTAGCGGCAGGTGCGGACGACCTTGGCGTCCAGCTGGTAGCCGTCGAGCATCGCCTGCAGCTCCTTGCGGGCGGCCGACGACGTCTGCTCGGAGATGCGGATGCGCGATGCTCGGCGGGCGATCTCGACGAACTGGTCGGGGCTGCGCGGCTCCTCGCTGGAGCCCTGCTTGATCCGGAACCGGCCCGGACGCGGCCCCGCGTCCGTCTGCTTCAGTTCGAGCTTCGCGCGGAACACCCTGGAGCCGTCGCGCTCGACGACGGCGAGGTAGTCGCCGCCGGACTCGTGGAGGAACAGGGTGTCCACCTGCTGGACCTGCTGTGACACGGGTTTCGGTAGGAGATGCGGGTATTTCAGGTGTTCGGAACGCTACGCCGCCGCGAACCGGAGGCGGCGGGTCACGGTCGCGCCGCAGTCGGGGCAGCGGTAGGCGTCGCGGTCGCGGTCGTCGGTCGATTCCTCGTGGACGTCCCAGTCGCCGTCCGGCGGGCTCTCGTGGCCGCAGTCGGGGCACGTGAGCACCGCCTTTCGGGTAGTGGTGCCGTCGCTGGGGGAGGTGGTAGGGCGGGTCATTGCCCCTCCGTAGGCGTTCGGTGGTCAAAAACCCCGCGACGGCGTTGGAACGATCCTGACGGACCGCCTCGACCGGGCGCGGACCGTCTCGGTGATCCCGCTCTTCCGGGGTCGAAGAACTACGCCGGCCGATAGCTTCAAATTCTCCACCGTCCACCCGTTACTGTGAACGAAGCGCAGGACCAGGACCCGCCGGTCTCGTTCTCGGTCGAAGACGGCGCTCTCCGGGCCCGCGACGAACTGGAGGGCGGAGAGCAGGTCCTGCGGCCGTCGGAGCCGCCGGACCTCAGGCCCGCGCTGACCGACATGTTCGTCTTCCCGGTGGACCGCGCGGTCTCGTTCCGGACATCGTCGCTCCGCATCGGTCCCCACGCCGGCGTGCGCCTCCGCGACGCCGACGGGAACGACCGCGGCGAGTTCACGGCGACGCCGCGGGAGGTCGCGGCCGGGACGCACTTCATCGAAGTCTCGGGAGCGGTGAAAACGTACGTTCGGGTCGCCGACGCGTCGTTCACCGCTTCCTATCCGCGCTACGAGGAGAGCGGCGAACCGCTGAACGTGACGTTCGACGGCGAGGCGGAGGTTGCCGTCGGCGCGCGGTCGGTCCACAGCAGCCCGCGGTCGACTATCACCGTCCCCGAGGACCCGGCCGCGGTCATGACGGCGGTGTCGCATCTCGGGTCGTCGATCAAGGAGTTCTCCCCCGAGCGGTCGTGGCCCTCGATCCGGGGCCACCCGCCGGCCATCGAGGTGAGCGAGGAGTTGCGGATTCCGTCGAGTATCGAGAGGCCCCGGACCGGCATCACGATCACTGTACCGGAGTGCTACGCCGACGTATACCGGGTCGCGCCGCTCGCGTTCTACCTCGGCGCCACGGTGGAAGCGGGCGACCGCGCGGAGCTTCGCCTCGACAACGGGTACGCGGAGCCGCTCCGCCGGGAGTCGCGGACGCTCGCCGCGTCCGTCCGCCGGATCCTGGGCAGGTGCCTGCTGCTCGACTCCCTGGCGCGGGAGGGCGGGTACTACTCCCAGCCGCGCTACGAGTACGAGGAGCTCTCGCCGGATCTGCCCTTTTACCCGCACAACGTCTACGACGCGTCGCTGACCGACCAGCTGATGGAGTACCTCGAAGTCCCCTGGTCGGCCCTGGAACCGTACCTCCCGCGCTGGCGGACGGCGGCAGTACTCCGGCCGACGCCGGCCGACGCCGAACTCGTTCCGCACCTCGTCAATCGGCTCGCCCCGATCGACGTCGCCGAGTCCCCCGGCGACGCGCCGGTCGACGCCGATCCGCCGCGCGCGCTGACGCGGGGCTACGCCCACCACGACCCGCCGGCCGGGACGACGAAACTCATCCCGACGGCGTTCGAGCACGGGCTCTCGCAGACCACCCCCGCGGCGTCAGACGCCTCCGCGGCGTTCCTGACCGCGGACCGGGACCGCGCCGCCCGCCTCCGAGACTGCGCGGCCGAGCGGGGCGACGACCTCGCCGCGGCGACGGCGGTGATCCCTGACCCGGACGCGGCTGCCCTGCGGGACGCGTTCGGCGGGGAGTACGAGGTCGTCTACTGCGACCTCCCCGCTCCCGACGACGGCGTCGGGTTCGACTGCGCCGACGGCGTCGTCCGCCCGTCGGCTATCGACGTGAGTGCGCCGGCGGTCGCGCTCGCTGGTCGCGATCGGCGGGACGCCGCGACGGCGCTGGTCGGCGGCGGCGCGGTCGCCGCCGCGGTCGCGCCCTCGCCGACGGCGTCGCAGGCGGTCCTCGCCGCGGAACTCCTCCTCGCCGGCCAGCCCATCGCGGAGAGCGTCCGCCTGGCGGGGGTCAAGAACGCTTCCTTCGTCGGCGACGCCGCGGCCGCGATAGCGCGTCAGGAAGGGGGCCCGCCCCCGCTCGTCGCCATCGTCGACCCGGTCACCCCCGACGAGTACGACCTGACGGTCCGCGTCCAGCCGTCCGAGCGACACCCCCTCGGCAGCGTCTACAGGCTCGCCGAGGAGTACGCCCGCAACGATTACGGCCTGATCGGCGCGAGCGCCAGACAGCCGTTCCGGATCAGCGCGAGCGAGGTCGCGACGATCCTCGGGGACCCGGACTTCGTCGCGCTGCTCGACGGCGAGACGTACCACGGCGAGGACGAGGTCTCGGCGGAGGACGTCCGCGACGTGGCCCGCCGCGCGGTTCGCACGTCGGACTGATCCCGCCGACTACTCCGACTCGACCAGCCGGATCTCGTCGTCCCCGTTCGGGACGGCACAGAGGAACGCGCCGGGGTCGTCGCTCTCGTTGCGGTACCAGTGAACGGTCCCGGCCGGGATCAGCAGGGAGTCGCCGGCCGAGACCTCGTGTTCCTCGTCGCCGATCCCGACCACGTACTCGCCCTCCAGCACGTACTGCTCGTGTTCGACCTCGTTCGTGTGCTCGGGGACTTCGGCGCCCGGGTCCAGCGTGAACTGTCGGATCGCGAAGTTCGGCGCGCCGTGGTCTTCGCCGACGAGGACGCCCTTTGCGAGGCCGTCGGCGGCGTCGACCGACTCGTACTCCACGTCGTCCGCGCTCCTGACCAGTGGTTCGGGGTCCATAGGCGGACCTACGCGGCGAGCGCCGTAATCGTAACGGGTGGCCGCCAGACTGGTGGACGTACTTTATTATTCAGCCGGCGCAACGGTCTCGTATGCGAAGTTTTCGCATCGGCTCCCTGTTCGGGATCCCGATTAAGCTGGATCTCACGTTCCTGATCGTGTTGCCCCTGTTCGCCTACCTGATCGGCGTGCGGATCGAGGCGATCGCCGAGCCGCTCAACGAGTTCTGGAACGCGGGGATCGCGGTCGAGCCGCTCACGGCCGGCACGATGCCGTGGATCATCGGCACGGTCGCCGCGGTCGGCCTGTTCGTCGGCGTCGTCCTCCACGAACTGGGCCACTCGCTGACGGCGATGCGCTACGGCTACCCCATCGACTCCATCACGCTGTGGATCTTCGGCGGCATCGCCTCGTTCACCGAGATGCCCGAGGACTGGAAGCAGGAGCTGCAGATCGCCATCGCCGGCCCTATCGTCAGCCTCCTCGTCGGCGCGGTCTGCTACGTCGCCTTCGTCTTCCTGCCGCAGTCGTTCGACGCCGCGCGGTTCGTGCTCGGTTACCTCGCTCTGCTCAACGTCGTCCTCGCGGCGTTCAACATGCTCCCCGGCTTCCCGATGGACGGGGGGCGCGTCCTCCGGGCGCTGCTCGCCCGGACGCGGCCGTACGCCCGCGCGACCCAGATAGCCGCCGAGGTCGGCAAGGCGTTCGCCATCCTGATCGGCCTGTTCGGCCTGCTGAACTTCCAGATCCTGCTCGTCGGCATCGCCTTCTTCATCTACATCGGCGCGTCCAGCGAGGCCCAGCAGGTGACGATGAAGGCCGCCTTCGAGGACGTCTTGGTCCGGGACCTGATGACCCCCCGCGAGGACCTCCACGTCGTCGAACCCCGCGCCTCCGTCGCAGAGCTGATGGGCCGCATGTTCTCCGAGCGCCACACCGGCTACCCGGTCGTCGACGGCGGGGATCTCGTCGGGGTCGTCACCCTCGAGGACGCCCGCGAGGTGCCCGAGATCGAGCGCGACGCCTACCGGGTCGAGGAGGTGATGACCGGCGACCTGTCGACCGTCACGCCCGACACCGACGCCATGACCGCGATAAACCAGATGCAGGAGAACGGGATCGGCCGCCTGCCCGTCGTCGACGAGCGGGGGAACCTCGTCGGCCTGCTCTCCCGGACCGACGTGATGACCGCCTTCAACATCATCCAGTCCACCGGGTCGCTCGACCCCGCCCGGAAGACGGGCACGGCGGACTGAGACGGCGGGACTTCACCGCCACAATCCGGGACCGCCCCGTTCCGGTCCCTACTTGTGTCAGCACTGCGACGTGGTCGCATGGACCGCGACGTGATCCACACCGCGCTCTGGGTGTCCGACATCGACGAGACGATCGACTTCTACGTCGAGGGGCTCGGCCTCGACCGCAACTGGTCGTTCGAGAGCGACGGCGTCGAGAACGTGTACGTCGGCGGCTCTGACGGCGAGTTCCAGTTCAAGCACGACCCGGACGGCGACCGGCCGACCGGCCCCGGCGGCGGGTTCGCCCACGTCGCCGTCGGCGTCGAGAGCACGGACGACGCCTTCGAGCGGTTGGTCGAGCGCCGCGACCCGACGGTGGTCGAGGCACCGGCGACGATGGACGAGATCGGCGTCCGCGTCGCCTTCGTCGAGGACCCCGACGGCTACGTCGTCGAACTCGTCGAGGAGCTCTCGTAGCGGCCGCGTCGCTATATAGCCCTCCCGAGACGACATAGCAACGGTAAACCGCCAGCCCCTCCCAGCCTCTCGTATGAGCGACGACACGGTTCGCTTCGGGTTCGTCTGCGTGCAGAACGCCGGTCGGAGCCAGATGTCGGCGGCCTTCGCCGAGCGGGAGCGCGACCGCCGCGGCCTCGATGACCGCGTCGAGGTCGTCACCGGCGGCACCGACCCGGCGGAAGAAGTTCACGGCGAGGTCGTCGAGGCGATGCGGGACGCGGATGTCGACCTCTCCGGGCGGACGCCTCGGGAGGTCTCGACCGCGGAACTCGAAGCCTGCGACGTCGTGGCGACGATGGGCTGTTCGACGTTCTCCCTCGACGCCGACGTCGACGTCCGCGACTGGGCGCTCGACGACCCCGACGGCGAGGGCCCCGAGCGGGTCCGCGAGATCAGAGACGAGATCGACAGGCGGGTGCGGGCGCTGTTCGACGAGTTCTTCGGACGAGGGCCGGTATAAGGGAGTATCATCCCTCACGCCCTCACTCTCCGGTGGGTACTCGCCCGCCAGGTTCGTCCTCTATCTGTCGTTGATCGCCTCGGGCGGCGTCTCGCGGGTCTGGAACGGGAATCGCCGAGCCATCTATCCGGCCTTGACGAGCGCGTCGTCGATCTCACCGCCGTCGCCTGCGATCACTGTCAGCGAGCGGTCGCGGTCGTCGTCGGCGATCATTCTGGGACGAGTTTCGGGTAGCTGACGCCGCCGACCCCGCCGGCGATAACAACGTCACCGAGATCAACCAACTCAGCGGCGGTCGCCGCGCCGGTGAGGGGGCCGTCGGCGATACGGTCATCGCCGTCAGTCATCGGACACTCCCTCATCGTCCGGTTGTGTGCCGATGCCCTCGAGCCATCCCGGCGGTTGGGCGGCGCTGGGCTGGGCGTATTCGCGTTTGAGTACCATAGGGGTGCGCTTGAGCGAGAGCACCTTCTCGTCGTCCTGGTTGTACGCGCGGAGTTCGGTCTCGACGATGCCGACGTGGTCGCGAGAGTCGAGTTCACGCTTGGAGAGCACCTCGCTCTCCGCGAAGATGGTGTCGCCGTGGAAGACGGGCGCGTGGTGGCGGATGTCGTCGTAGCCGAGGTTCGCCGTGGCGTTGACGGAGACGTCGATGACGCTCATGCCGACCGCGAGCGCGATGACGAACGTGCCGTCGACGAGGCGTTCGCCGAACTCGGTCTCGGCGGCGTACGCCTCGTTGAAGTGCATCGGGTTGAGGTTCATCGTCACGTTCGTCATCCAGACGTTGTCGGTCTCCGTCACAGTGCGGCCGAACGGGTGCTTGTACACGTCGCCGACCTCGAAGTCCTCGTAGTAGCGTCCCTGCCAGCCCTCTACCAGTCGTTTCTCCGTGTCTGTGTCGTCGGTCATGTTTTTGGTGTGTCGTGGGTTCTCGTGCGGTCGATCGCCGGTGCGTTCTCGCGCTGCGCGCTCGGTTCGTCCCGGTCAGTACGACCGCGGCAGGCCGAGCACGTTCTCGCCGAGGTAGTTGAGCGCCAGTTCCTGCGTGATGGGGACGAGGCGAGTGAGCCGCGCCTCCCGGAAGTAGCGCTCGACGTCGTACTCGCGGGCGATGCCGCGCCCGCCGTGGGCCTGCACGGCGGCGTCGGCCGCCTCGAATGCGGCCTCGGCGGCGAGGTACTTCGCGCAGTTCGCCCACGCACCCACCGTCTTCCGGTCCTCGTCGTCGGTCCGGGTCGCGGCGTCGAAGGTGAACTGCTTCGCCGCCTGGACGCGGGCGAACGCGGCCGCGAGCGGGTGCTGGATCGCCTGGTTCTGTCCGATCTTGCGGCCGAACACCTCGCGCTCGTTCGCGTAGTCGACGCCCTTCTCTAGGGCGAGTTCGCCGAGACCCACCGCTTCCGCGGCGATGACCAGCCGTTCCTCGTTGAGACCGTCGAGGACTTGGTAGAACCCTTCGCCTTCGACGCCGATCAGCTGATCCGCGGGGACCCGCAGGTCGTCGTACGTGACGTGGAACGAACTCACCACGCCGCTGGCGGTCTTCTCGATCTCCTCTAACTGGATGCTCCCCTCGCCGATCCCGCGGTCGACGTCGACGAGGAATAGCGAGACGCCGTCGGTCTTCCGCTCGACCGCCTTCCGCGGAGACGTGCGCGCCGCGAGGACGAGGTAGTCGCTCACGTCGATCCGGGAGGTCCAGAGCTTCTCGCCGTTGACGACGTACTCGTCGCCGTCTCTCTCGGCCCGCGTCGTCATCGCGGTGGACTCCGACCCGGCCTCCGGTTCGGTCAGGCTGAAACACTGGATCCACGCGTCGCCGCTGGCGACCCGCGGGAGGAGGTCGTCTTTCAGCTCCTCGCTCCCGTACGTTACCAGCGGTGCGGAGTTGTAGATCGCCGCGTGGATCGCTTGCGCGCCGCTGAATCCGGCCCCGCTCCGGGCAATCTCGTACATCATGGCCACGGCCTCCTCGGTGCCGTACCCCTTCCCGCCGTACGCCTCTGGGAGGAGGACGCCGAGCCAGCCGTCCTCGGCGAGCGCGTTCACGAGCTCGTGGGGGTACTCTCCCGCCGCGTCCCGCTCGCGCCAGTACTCCTCGTCGAACTCGCTGCACACCCCCCGGATCTCGTCGCGCACCTCGCGCTGCGCGTCGGTGAGCGAGAGGCTATCCTCGAAGTGATCTACCATCGTTCGAACGTCCTCCGAGACCGAAGATAAGGGTATGGGTGTGTTACATGTGACCTCTGTCTCAACGAATGGATCATCGCGGGAAACGGCACGACGGTGTTCGACGCGCCTTCGTTGCGATCCGTGGCCGTTCGAGTCGCCGTCTCTTTGTCTGCCGCCGTCACTCCGCAGCGGCGGCGACGTCCGCCGGCGGCTCCGTCACGATGACCCGAACGACGAAGACCGTCGCGGCGAGCGACAGCGTCGCCAGCATGAGCCAGCTGGCCTCATAGCTGAACACATCCGACAGGTAGCCGAACGCTGGCGGGGCGACGAGCGCGCCGGCGACGAGCGCGAGTTGGCCGCCGCCGGTCGCGCTCCCCATCTCCTCGGCCGGGACGAGGGTCGCCATGCAGGAGTAGTAGATGCCGGTGAACCCGAGGACGAAGAACCCGAGCGCGACGAACGCTGCCGCCGCGGCGACCGTGCTGTCGATCACCGCGACGACGGCGAACAGGGCGGCGCTGGCGACCGTCTGCGCGAGCAGGATCGCGCCGATGCGCTGCCGTGGTTCACCTGGAAGCACGTCGCTCAGCCAGCCCGTGATGAGCCGGCCCGCGCTGCCGGACACCTGCAACGCGGCGAGGACGACGCCGCCGAACGCGACGGTGGAGCCGATCGACTCGTCCATGTAGATGATCGTGTACCCCGTAGTCGTGAACAGGCTCGCGCCGAGGAACGCCCCGGCAAGGACCAGCGACCGGTACGGACGGTTCGCGAGCAGCCGCCGAAAATCGGGGTACTCCGCGCCCTCCGCCGCACCGGTGCCGCGGTAGACGAGCCAGAACGCGGTGGCAACGAGCAGGCCGCCCGCCGCAGCGATGTAGAACCCGGCCTCCCAGAACAGCACCCCCGCGATGCCGGTGACCAGCAGGGCGCTCGCGCCGCTGCCGGCGGTGACGCCGACCTGTTTCACCCCCACAGCGAGGTTCTGGCGGCCCTGGGTGACGTTGTCGAAGATCGCCTTGTTCGTTCCCGGCATCGCCGTCCCGTACAGCGACCCGAGGAGGAAGGCGGCGACGAGCAGCGACGGATACGACCACGCCTGCGCGACGAGGACCGCACCCGCCGACAGCCCGACCAGACCAACGGTGAGCGTCCGGTGTTCGCCGAACCGGTCGGTCATCGCCCCCAGTGGCAGGAGAAACACCGCGTAACCGAGCGTGAGCGACGTCACGACCAGTCCGACCGCTGTCCCGGAGAGGCCGAACTGGTCCCTGAAGAAGGGCGTCGCGGCGAATACGGCGTAGTAGCAGATACTCGCGGCCAGTTGCCACAGGAAGACGAGCAAGACGATCCGACGGACTCCCATTGACTCGGTCTCTCTCGACGCCGGTGTAAATCTCTGGGCATCACAGCAATCCGTGGTGACGACCAGGTCACCGAACGGTGCTGCACAGACCGGGACGATTGCGTTGAGCGTCCCATTATTTACCGTCCACACTCAACAGCCGCTATGTCACTGGACGAGGGCTCACTGGAGTACCATCGAGAGGAGCCGCCGGGGAAGATAGAGATCTCGACGACGAAGCCGACGAACACGCAGCGGGATCTGAGTCTCGCGTACTCGCCGGGGGTGGCCGCCCCTTGCCGTGCGATCCGTGACGATCCGACCGAGGCGTACTCCTACACCGCGAAGGGGAACCTCGTCGGGGTCGTCTCGAACGGGTCGGCGGTGCTGGGACTGGGCGACATCGGCGCGCAGGCGTCCAAGCCCGTCATGGAGGGGAAGGGCGTACTGTTCAAGCGCTTCGCCGACATCGACGTGTTCGACATCGAACTCGACGAGGACGACCCCGAGGCGGTCGTCGCGGCGGTGCGGGCGATGGAGCCCACGTTCGGGGGGATCAACCTGGAAGACATCAAAGCGCCGGAGTGTTTCACCATCGAGGAGCGCCTCCGCACGGAACTGGACATCCCGGTATTCCACGACGACCAGCACGGCACCGCCATCATCAGCGGCGCTGCCCTGTTGAACGCCGTCGAGATCGCCGGGAAGGACATCGAGGAGATCGAGGTCACCTTCGCCGGCGCGGGCGCGGCGGCGATCGCCACCGCGAAGTTCTACGTCTCGCTGGGCGTCCGGAAGGAGAACATCACGATGTCCGATATCGGCGGGATCCTCACCGAGGAGCGAGCCGAGGCGGGCGATCTGAACCGGTACAACCGCGAGTTCGCCCGCGACGTGCCGGAGGGGGATCTGGCGGACGCGATGGAGGGCGCGGACGTGTTCGTCGGGCTCTCGATCGGCGGCATCGTCTCCCAGGAGATGGTGCAGTCGATGGCCGACGACCCGATCATCTTCGCGATGGCGAACCCCGACCCCGAGATCGGCTACGTGGAGGCCAAAGAGGCCCGCGACGACACGGTGATCATGGCGACCGGGCGCTCGGACTACCCGAACCAGGTCAACAACGTCCTCGGGTTCCCCTTCATCTTCCGCGGCGCGCTCGACGTGCGCGCCACCGAGATCAACGAGGACATGAAGGTCGCCGCCGCCGAGGCCCTCGCCGACCTCGCCAAGCAAGACGTCCCCGACGCCGTCGTGAAGGCCTACGGCGACCAGCCGCTGCAGTTCGGCCCCGACTACATAATCCCCAAACCGCTCGACTCCCGCGTTCTCTTCGAGGTGTCGTCCGCGGTCGCGCGGGCCGCCATGGACTCGGGGGCCGCCAGGCGCGATATCGACCTCGACACGTATCGGGAGCGACTGGAGGCCCGCGTCGGCAAGTCCAAGGAGATGATGCGGGTCGTCCTGAACAAGGCCAAGTCCGACCCGAAGCGCGTCGCGCTCGCCGAGGGCGACGACGAGAAGATGATCCGCGCGGCGGCCCGCATGGCGGACGAGGGAATCGCGGACCCGCTCCTTATCGGCGACCGCGACGCCATCGAGGCGGTCGCGGCCGAGCGCGGCCTCGAGTTCGACCCGACGGTCGTCGACCCCGCCGAGGTCGATGTCGGCGAGTACACCGAGCACCTGCACGAGCGCCGGCAGCGGAAGGGCGTCACCCGCCGCGAGGCCCGCGAACTCGTCCGTAACGACACCAACTACCTCGCCAGCGTGATGGTCGATCGGGGCGACGCCGACGCGATGCTGACGGGGCTGACCAACCACTACCCCTCCGCCCTGCGCCCGCCCCTGCAGGTGATCGGTACCGCCGAGGACGCCGACTACGCGGCCGGCGTCTACATGCTCGCGTTCTCCGACCGCGTCGTCTTCTGCGCGGACGCCACCGTCAATCAGGATCCGGGCGAGGACGTGCTGGAGGAGGTCGCCCGCCACACGGCGGAGCTCGCCCGTCGGTTCAACGTCGAACCGCGCGCGGCGATGCTGTCGTACTCCGACTTCGGGAGCGTCGACAACGAGGGTACGCGCAAACCCCGCGAGGCGGCCCGCCGCCTGCGCGAGGACCCCGCGGTCGACTTCCCGGTCGACGGCGAGATGCAGGCCGACACCGCCGTCGTCGAGGACATCCTCCAGGGGACCTACGAGTTCTCCGACCTCGACGACCCCGCGAACGTCCTCGTCTTCCCCAACCTCGAAGCGGGCAACGTCGGCTACAAGCTCCTCCAGCGGCTGGGCGACGCGGAGGCCGTCGGCCCGATGCTGGTCGGCATGGACGAACCGGTCCACGTCCTCCAGCGCGGCGACGAGGTGAACGACATCGTCAACCTCGCGGGCGTGGCGGTCGCGGACGCGCAGGAAGCGGGCGACTGAGGCGGCGAGCCCACTGCGGACGGCCGTTCGAGGCGCGAGGCCGGCACAACCTACAAGTCCTCCGGCTCCGTTCGTCGGCGGGTGCACGACTTCCACGTCCACTCGAACTACTCCGACGGCCGGTTCCTCCCGTCGATGGTTCGCGCGGCGGCCGAGGCGGGGCTGGACGGCGTCGGCGTCGCCGACCACTGTATCGTCTCGGACCGGGCGGCGATGGACGACGCCCGGACGAAGTGGGGGTTCAACCTCGACCGAACGTACGAGCGCCGGCGACGCGGCATCGAGCAGGTGCGCGAGGCCGTCGACGTGGCGGTGTACGACGCGGTCGAGATGAACTACGAGCCCCGCGACGAGGCGGCGGTCCGGGAGTTCCTCGACGGGGCCGACTTCGACTACGCCATCGGCAGCGTCCACGAGGTACAGGGGCTGAACGTGCAGGACGCCTCGAACTTCCGGGGCATGAGCGACGACGAGCGCGACGCCGTCGTCGACGCCTACTTCGACGGCCTCGTCGCGCTGGCCGAGTCCGAGCTGTTCGACGTCGCGGCCCACCCGGACCTGCTGGAGCGCGTCGAACCCCTGCGCGGCCGGGCGACCGAGGACCACTACCGCCGCGCGGCGCCGGCCTTCGCCGACTCGCGGACCGTGCCGGAAATAAACGCCGGCCGGGCGCTCCGCGAGTCGGCGGTCGTCCACCCATCGCCGACGTTTCTGGACGTGCTGGTCGAACACGACGTCTCCCTCACCGTGGGCACCGACTCGCACGCGCCCGGCGAGATCGGCGAGCGAGCGGCGTTCTTGGAGGAGTTCGCCGCCGACCGCGGTATCGACCCCGTCTCGCCGCCGTCGCTGTAGGGCTACGTGTCGGGCCGTTCGACGGTGATTTCGCCGTCGCCGCGGACCGCGACCCGGTACCCCAGATAGGAGAATTCCACAACGTTGCATCCGCTTTGCGTCCCGACGAGAGCGTTCAGCGCGTCGGGGTCGATCGCGTCGTACAGCGGTCGGTCGAGTTCGAGCGGCGACGCCTCCTCGACCGCAGCGACCGCTTCGACGACCCGCTCGCTGGCGGGCCGTTCCGTCTCACCGCAGGCAGTCTGTCTCTGATCTGCGCTCATTATCGATTACACCCCTCCTATCTATAAAAATACGAGCGTGGAGTGGGAAAGAGTTGCAAATTTTGCAACCGCTGGGGATGAGATAATGCCTCCCGACCGGTCACCGCTGGTTCCGGGGGTCGAACGCGTCGAGGGGGTATCGGTGCTGGTCCCAGACGAGGTGTTCCCGGTCGATGTGGAGGCCGAGCCCGTGGAGGTCGTACGCGAGCTGCGTGATGTCCCTGCGGCCGACCTTTGCGGCGGTGATCAGGACGTTCTGCGACCCGGTCATGACGGTCGTCACGTCGACGACTCCGGAGAGGCGGCCCGCATCGACCGCGAGCTGCTCGCGGCTGTCGAGCGGCGCCGTGCAGATGAAGAGGTAGTGGTGCTGGATCCCGGCGCGCTCGTAGTTCACGTCGACGCCGTATCCCTCGATCACCCCCTCGGCTTCGAGCCGGTCGATCCGATTGCGGACGGTGTTGTCCGCGACGCCCACCGCGTCGGCGATGTCGGTGATCGACCGACGCGCGTTCTCCTGCAGCAGATAGATGATTTCCCGGTCGACGGCGTCGAGGGAGAACTGCGTCATACGCGCAGTACTATCCGCAGGGTGTTGAGTTTACGCGTCTTCTGGGGCGCCCCTGAAGACGCAGTTGCTGTTTCCGACCCGTGACCGACGCGTACCGCCGGCAGGCGGTGGTACGGACGCGAAGCTTTATCCGCGAGACGGGGAAATCTACGACGATGCATCCGATGCGGTCTGCACGGTCTACCGACGATCCCCGCGTCCTCCTCGTCGGTCCCGACCGCTGGCGGGGGCGAGTCGCGGCAGTCGTCGGCGACGACGCGCTCGTTTCGGCGGCGACCTCGCGAGAAGGGGCGCTCGATCTGCTACGGGGATCGGCCGACAGGTTCGACTGCGTCGTCTGCGCGGCGGAGCTCGACGACGGGGACGGGACGGCGCTGATCCGGGCGCTGGACGACGAGTCCGTTCCGGTCGTGCTGGCGCCCGAGACCGGGAACGAGCGACTCGCCAGAGACGCCTTCGTGGCCGGCGCGGCGGACTACGCGCCGCTCGACGAGGCGGACGAGACCCTGCGCGAGCGGATCGACGAGGCGGTCGACCGCGACGCCGAGCGCCGACGCTGCCGCCGTCGCGCGGCCGACTTCGAGGCGCTGGCGGCCGACCCGGACCGGTTCGTCGCCGTCCTCGACTCCGACGGCGCGGTCCGGCGGATCAACCGCGCCGGTCGCCGGTTCGTCGACGCCGACCGGGACACGGTCGTCGGGAAGCGGTTCTGGGCGCTGCCGTGGGGCGACGGGGACGCGTCGCGCCGCGACGTTCAGCGGGCGGTCGGCCGGGCCGCAGAGGGCGAGTTCGAGACCGTCGAGGCGTCGCTCGCGGGCGGCGCCGAGGCGATCGCGATGGAGTTCCGCCTCCGGCCGGTCGACGGTGGGGGCGACGGCCCCCGACGCGTCCTCGTCGTCGGGGCCGAGGTCGACGAGCGCGTCCGCCTCCAGGAGGAGCTCCGTCGGTCCGAGGAGCTCCACCGGGTGACGCTGAACAACATGACGGACACAGTGCTCGTAACGGACGACGAGGGGGCGTTCACGTACGTCTGTCCGAACGTGCACTTCATCTTCGGGTACACGGCCGAGGAGATCCGCGAGTTCGGCACGATCGACGCGCTGCTCGGTGACGACGCCGTCGACCCCGACCGGCTGCCGGCCGACGGCGTCCTCACGAACGTCGAGTGCACGGCGACCGACAAGGCGGGCGAGGAGCACACCCTGCTGGTCAACGTCCGCCGGGTGTCGATACAGGGCGGCACGACGCTGTACAGCTGCCGGGACGTCACCGAGCGGAAACGCCGGGAGGCGGCGCTCACGCAACTGCACCGGACGAGCCGGAACCTGCTGTACGACGAGACGGACGCGGAGATAGCGAACCGGATCGTCGAGGACGCGGCGTCGGTGCTGCCCGACGGCGGCGCGGCGGTGTACCAGTTCGACCGCGAGCAGAACGTTCTCTACCCGACCGCCGCCTCGGAGTCGGTGCGGTCGTTCCTCGGGCCGCTGCCGGAGTTCAGCCTCGACCAGCGCAGCGCGGTGACGCGAGCGTTCGTCGAGGAGCGGACGATGCGCTCGGGGGACGTCGACGGCGACCGCGAGCCGGGCGAGTCGCTCCCGGACTTCGGGGACTACGTCGCCGTCCCGCTCGCCGACCACGGCGTGTTGTTGGCGACGGCCCCCGACGAGGGGGCGTTCGACGGCGTCGACGAGGAGGTGACGGAACTGCTCGCCGCGACGACGGAGGCGGCGTTCGACCGCGTCGACCGCGAGAACGAGCTCCGGGAGCGCGACGAGGCGCTGCAGCGGCGCAACAGGCGGCTGTCCGATTTGATCCGGGTCAACGAGATCATCCGCGAGATCGACCAGGACCTCGTGAACGCCGAGACCCGCGCCGAGATCGAAACGGCGGTCTGCGAGCGCCTGACGGCCGACGACCGGTTCTCGTTCGCGTGGGTCGGCGAGACGACCGCGCCGGACGGCGGGATCGAGCCGAAGGCGTGGGCCGGCGACGAGCGGGGGTACCTCGACAGCCTCTCGCTGTCGCTCGACGGCGGTTCGGCGCCGGCGGTTCGGGCGGCCGACGAGCGCGAGGAGGCGCTGGTCGCCAACGTCGCCGAGTCGCTCCGTGACGCCCGGTGGCGCAAGGAGGCGGTGTCGCGGAACCTCCACTCGGCCTTCGCGATCCCGCTCGCCTACGACGGCGTGTCGCTCGGGACGCTCGCGGTGTACGCGGACGAACCGGACGCGTTCGACGAGACAGTGCGGACGGTGCTGCGCGAGCTCGGCGACACCATCGCGGCCGCGATAAACGCGGTCCAGCGCAAGGAAGCGCTGCACAGCGACGAGGTCGTCGAGCTCGACTACCGGATCGACGACCCGCGCTCGCCGCTGTTTCACCTCGCGGAGGCGACGGGCGCGACGCTGGACGTGGAAAGCGAGGTGACCCGGGAGGACGGCTCCGCGCTCGTGTTCGCGACCGTCACCGGCGCCCCGGCCGAGCGCGTCGTCGAGAGCGCGGCCGACCTGGTCGGGATCGCGGACGCGGAGGTGATCCGCGAGGCCGAGGACGGGGACAGCGGGTTCGTCGGCCTCGAAACGCGCGACCGCTTCCTCACCGACGTCCTCGCCGACCACGGCGCCGTGCGGCGCGTGCTGCGCGCGACCCCCGACGAGCTCCGGCTCGTCATCGAGGTGCCCGACTCGGTGCGCACCAGAACGGTCGACGAGGTCGTTTCGAACACGTTCTCCGACGCCGACCTCGTCGCGCAGCGCCAGCGCACCCGGCCCATCGACGCCGGGGGTACGGAGGGTCGCCTCGGGGAGCGGCTGACGGACCGGCAGCGCGAGGTCGTTCGGACGGCGTACCACAGCGGCTTCTTCGACGAGGACAGGGACGTCACCGGCCGCGACGTGGCCGCCGTCCTCGACATCTCCCACACCGCGTTCTACGACCACGTCCGTCGGGCCCAGCGGAACCTCTACGACGAACTGTTCGACGGCGGCCCGACTCGGGCGTAGGTTTCATTGTAAACCCCTCGACGGCTGCGGTAGTTGACTATGTAACCGACCGTTCCATCCCTCGGGCGTGGCTAGCAAGACTTGCCACAATGACCCGCGACGTCACCTACGAGGCGGACGAAGAGTACGAGTACGAGTGCCTCGGCTGCGGCGAGACACTCACCGCGAGCAGCCACCCCGGCAGTTGCTCCGAGTGCGGAGCAGGCCTCCGCAATCGCCGAATACCGTACGAGTGATCGATGACTACACAAGACCTCACTCGGACGGAGACCAACGCTGACACCGACCACGAGTCCGCCCTGGAGACCGCGCGGCGACAGCTCGTCGAAGCGGCGACGCACGTCGACATCGACCCGGGGATCGTTGAGCGGCTCAAGTACCCGACGCGGGTCGTCGAGGTCTCCGTCCCGCTCAAGCGCGACGACGGCAACGTCGAGGTGTTCAGGGGCTATCGCGCCCAGCACGACGACGTCCGCGGGCCGTACAAGGGCGGCCTGCGCTACCACCCCGACGTGACTGCCGAGGAGTGCATCGGGCTGTCGATGTGGATGACCTGGAAGTGCGCGGTGATGGACATCCCCTTCGGCGGCGGGAAAGGCGGGATCGTCGTCAACCCGAAGGCGCTCAGCGCGAGCGAGAAGGAGCGGCTCACCCGCCGGTTCGCCGAGGAGATCCGCGACGAGGTCGGCCCGAAGCGCGACATCCCCGCGCCGGACATGGGGACCGACGCCCAGACTATGGCGTGGTTCATGGACGCCTACAGCATGCAGGAGGGCGAGACGACGCCCGGCGTCGTCACGGGGAAGCCGCCGGTCGTCGGCGGCAGCCACGGCCGCGAGGAAGCCCCCGGCCGCAGCGTCGCCATCATCGCCCGCGAGGCCGTCGAGCACTACGGCAAGGACCTCTCGGAGACGACCGTCGCGATCCAGGGCTTCGGGAGCGTCGGCGCGAACGCCGCCCGTCTACTCGACGACTGGGGGGCGTCGGTCGTCGCGGTCAGCGACGTCAACGGCGGCATCTACGACACCGACGGGCTCGACACGCACGCCGTCCCGTCCCACCACGAGCAGCCGGAGGGGGTGATGGGCCACGCCGCCCCGAACACGATCACGAACGAGGAGCTGCTCGAACTCGACGTGGACGTCCTGATCCCGGCGGCGATCGGCAACGTCCTCACCGCCGACAACGCCGACGAGGTCGACGCGGACGTCGTCGTGGAGGGCGCGAACGGGCCGACGACCTCCACCGCCGACGAGGTCCTCCAGGAGCGCGGCGTCACCGTCATCCCGGACATCCTCGCGAACGCGGGCGGGGTCACCGTCTCGTACTTCGAGTGGCTGCAGGACATCAACCGCCGCAAGTGGTCGCGGGACCGCGTGTACAACGAACTGGAGTCCGAGATGCTGTCGGCGTGGGACGACGTGCGCGCGGAGGTCGAGGCGGGCGACGTCTCGTGGCGCGACGCCGCCTACGTCGTCGCCCTGAAGCGCATCGGCGCGGCGAAGGCGGCGCGCGGTCTCTGGCCCTGACTGGCCCCGGCACCGCCGAGTCGCGGTCCGCCGCCCTCACCGCAGCATTTCTCCCGGCGTCGCGGTCCGATTCACCAGCGCGCTGATCGCCAGCGCGGCGACCGTGCTCACGACGACGCCGAGCGCGGCCCCGCCGGCGACGACCCGCGGCGGCGTGCGAACTAACCCCTCGATCCAGACGAACGAGCGACGATTCACAGACCGCAGAAACTCACTACGTACTTAACCTCTATCGTGAATGTAGTGCATCTGTGTCACGGATATCACTGAGAATAGCGTCCGCTTCACTGTGAGGGAGGCTTTCCGGCGCATATGCTGCACGCTCGTACGACTCGGTCAATCGTTCGAGTGTATTGATTGCATCCTTGTCGAGACTGCTGGATTCACACGCCTGATAGAACTCCCAGTGAGTATGAACCGAGGGGAGATCAAGCGACTCCGAGAGGCGGTGGCGTATATCGCCGTACGCCAGTTCGATGGCTCTGTCACCATTGCCCTCCTCCAGTGCTGCTGTCGCAGTATCGAGGATGTCGTCCGGCCCAGACGGCTGCTCTGCCGTAGTCGAGGTACTGTCGGCTGACTCAACGGACGGAGTTCCAGTCGGGACCTCAGTCGTTCGGTGCCGCCACAGATAGATGCCGCCAACCGCGATCAGGACGGCGAGTGCGACGAACACAGAAATCCACCAGCCACTAGGGAGGAGTCCTTGGGTGGTGGATTCGTTATGAGTTGAACCCTGCTTGGTGATCTCGACAGCGATCATCTGTTCGGCTCGCGTGTCACCGATGTTCGTTTCGTCATCTACGTAGATGGCGCTAAGTCGCACCGACCCTGCTTCAAGCGCGGATGACGGTATATCCAGCACCAGGTCGTAAGATCCGTTTTCGTCAGTTCGGACGGTTTCAACGACCGAACCGTTGACACTGATCTCGATACTCTGATCTCCGACTGGAATGCCTTCGACCGTCGACAGAGTACCGGAAGCACGCACTTGATCTGATCCGACCATCGTCCCCGAGAGCGTCAGTGATGTATTCGTCTCGAGAACGGTGACGTTACGATCAGTCCCAGCAGGCCCGAGAGCGCGGTTCCGAAGTGGCAGCGACGCATTGATCTCCCTTGAGCCGGTCGGTACGTCCGCAGGGACCCGAGTCGTCAGCGAGAACGTGCCGTCCGTGTCGGTTCGCACTGCGCCTAGGCGTTCGTCACCGATACTAACGACGACGGGGATATCCCCGGCTGATATATTCTCAGCCGATACGGAGCCGGTAACTGTTACTGTTTCATTGTATTTGACAGCTGGCGGCACTCTATCGATCGATATAGCCGGTCGAACCTGCTTGACCTCCACCGGGACTGTCTGTTCCGTACCGAGATAGATGGAATCGACCTCGGGACGGAAATGAATCGACGCGTTCGGTTCGTCAAGTGACTGAATCGTGGGACGGAGCAGCACCGAGAAGTTCCCTGCCCCGTCGGTTGTCACCTGTTGTGTTCGGTTTCCGAATCGGAGCTCTACCGTTTCGCCGGTAAGCGTCGTCCCGTTGGCAGTCGTCACGCGTCCCGTCGCGACGAGCGGTTCCAAGAACGAGACGGTCGTCGACCGAACACTCACCGTTAGATCCGTTGCTAGGAACTCTTCACTACGGATCTCCCGCTGAGTCGCTGTGACATTTATCGTGACGTTCTCGATAATCTGCCCCTCTTCTCGGAGGTCGCTATCTGATGTGTTTGAGATGTTTTCGTAATCACGCAGTAGTGCCGATGACGTTGTATTCACGTCCTCCGAAAGCTCGTCCAATTGGCGGGCGAGCTGTCGGGCACCGCTTTCATTGCCGTTTTGCTTTGCTCGTTCGTAGCGTTCATGCGTTTCGCGGTACTCCTGCACCGACGAGATGTACTCATTCTGGTTCCGTTGTGCCCGATCAAACGTTGAACTTGGGTCGTTCTCGCCGTTATTACTCGTCTCACCCTCTACGTCGACGAGCTGGCCTAACCGATCAGAATAGTTATCTCCAACGTACTCGCGGGCAATGTCGTATTCGCCCTGACTGAGTTGGATCGTGCTGTCCGCAAGACGATCGCCAAGACGATTAGTCAACCACCGTTCGATACCGTCCGTATCACCGTCTTCTGCCGTTCTGTCTGGGTTCTCGTGCTGAGTCGAATTATTCTCCCCAGTAACCGTTGCAGATTCAGCAAACGATACTGGTGTATCCGTCGCAGTCGTATCGTGGACCGGCTGATCGGCGGTGGCTACGACTGTACCCGGTCCGGCCGCTACGCAGATAAACACGGCAAGACCGAGAACGACAACCGTATTTCGGGGAGGGGAAATCACTTCAGACCTACACGACAGGACACATGGGAGCGATAAAAGTCCTTCCGTGTGAGTAATACGTTTGATCTTCGATATAGTTGTGAATGCCGGTCGGCAGCGACCAACATATTCAATTGTCAGTGGTTTCACTGTCTGTATAATGCAAGCGACACGCCGGTTCTGGGCTCTTTCCCTTCTTGTCGCCTTTCTCTCGGTCGGTGGGGCTATCATCGGTGAGTTGGGCCTTCTGGTCGGCGGTGCAGTGCTCGGCGGCTGGTTACTCGCACAGCAGTTCCTCTTCCTCGATAACCTCCGAACGACCGTTAACTCGCTCAGTATCGAACAGCACCTCTCTCGAACGACCGTAATGACGGGTGAAACGGTGACCACAACACTGGCGGTCGAACGTCCGATATCGTCGCCGCGACTCGATGTGGCCGTCGAAGCGTTGCCGCCGGTCGCTGCATCCGGCAACGTTTCCGAAGACAGAATCGCGGAGCTACAGACCGACGACCGAGAGGCGAAAACAACCTTCGACGTTTCAATGCCCGTCGCCGGCTCGTACGATTTTAGGCGTCCGGTTGTCACTGCGAGTGACGGACTCGGGCTGTTCCGAGCGACCGTACCGATCGGGGCGATAAAATCGATAGTTGTCGAACCGCGTGCGCCGAGAGACGTGCACATTGGCGAAGGTGGATCACAAGTTGCGACCGCGATCGGCGAACATGCTGCCGACCAGACTGGTGCAGGGATCGAACCGGAGACTGTCCGACAGTACGTCCCGGGGGACGAAATCCGGAGTATCGACTGGAAGGCGACCGCCCGATTGAACCACCCGCACGTTCGGGAGTTCGAACTCGAAACTGACCCGACTACTGCCCTGTTCGTCGACCACCGGGCAGCGATGGCTGACGGACCTGAAGGTGAAACGAAACTCGATTATGCGCGTGAGGTCGCCCTCGCGTTCGTCAACAGCGCGAAGACACTGAACAGTCGGATCGGACTGTACACGGTCGGCGATGACGGCGTGATGAACAGCTATTCGCCAAGCGGATCAGCCGACCACTACTCTGCGATCCGCCACGCAATCAATGATCTCCGGCCGCCAGGACACGACGAACGAGCGACGTGGCGCCGTCTCAGTCGCTCTCCTACCGAGGCCCGACGGGTCGGTCACATACTCGGAGATGATTCGACTCCCTTCGGCACGTCGTTGCGGCCGTTCTTTGAGGATCGATCGGAGTACGTCCACCGGGTCGACGAGGACCCTCTAGCAGCGACGGTACGTCAGCGGACGGCGCGTCTGAGCGATGCCATCTGGTCGGTCATCATCACTGACGACACGGATCGAGCGGAGGTTCGGGAAACGGTCAAACTCGCCCGGCGCGGGAATGGGAACGTCATGGTGTTTCTCACCCCGAGCGTGTTGTTCGAACCTGGCGGTCTCTCCGATCTCGAAGCGGCTTACAACGAATACTCGGAGTTTGAGACGTTCCGCCGCTCGCTGGCGAATCTCGAACGCGTCTCGGCGTTCGAAGTCGGGCCGGCCAGTCGGTTGTCGGCGGTTCTTTCCGCTGGCGCCGTGCGGCGGAGTAGCTCCGCGAGAGGGAGGGGAACCTCATGAGCGATGGCTTCCGACCCATTTACGCGAGTGGGCTGGTTGGCGTAGTCGGTCTCTGCGTCGCTGCCGCAACGCTCGGCCTTACCGCCGAGGGATACGGCGCTGTGTTGCTCGGTCTCTCTCTCATGCTTCCGGCCCCGTACGCGGTCGCGATCGGTCACGTTTTACTGGTTGCCCTGTCTCCAGACGGCATCGATCAGGTAGCGTTCGTAGTCACGGAAGCGGGATTACTGGCTACCTTGATCGACGCCGGCGTCGCCCGCGTTTCCGGTCGAGACCTGATTGTGACGCTCGTCGGTGTCGGCATCAGCATCGGAAGCGTCTGGATCGCACTTGCTGGAACCCGGTCGCTGTGGACTGGCGTCGCCGTCCTGGCGATCATCATGGCGTTCGGGAGCTACGGTTTGCACCGCTACCAACTCGTCGAGTTCGACCTCGTGGAGGCTAACTGATGAACAGAAACGACTCTCCCCAACACCACGTGAACAAGAACGAATCGACCACGACCGACGATGAGGAGTTGCAGCTCCAACTCGAACTGCTTCGCGAAGAGAACGAACGACTTCGGCGGTCCTACGCGCTCGCGCGACAAAGTAGCTACCGGCGGACCGCCCTCGGTCTCGCCGGTATCGGGGTAACAGCGACAGCCGGTGCGGCGCTGTTTCCACCTGTGCGGGAGGTCCTCCTTGCGCTCGGTGGTACTGGGCTGTTCGCGGCCGTCCTCGTGTATTACCTCACGCCAGAGCAGTTCATCGCCGCCGGCGTCGGGTCGTCGGTGTACGGAGCCATGGCCGAGACAGAAGCCGCAATCGTGGACGATCTCGGCTTGGCTCGCCGACAGGTGTACGTCCCGACGGATGCACCCGATCCGGAAGCGTGGCTGTTCGTCCCGCAGCACGAGGAGTACCAGCTCCCAGATACCGACGCGTTGGCCTCGCCGTTCGTCCTTGAGACCGAGGAATCGTCGCGTGGCGTCTCGTTCCGCCCGACCGGGGAGCCGCTCGTGCGCGAGTTCAACGAAACAGGAACCGACATCGTCGAAGATGATCCCGCCGCTGTCGTCGAACGGTTCGCGGAGGCCGTCGCCGAGCAGTTCGAACTTGCAGAGAGTGTAACGGTCGACGTCAGCGCCGAGGAGGGGCGGGCAACCGTGGCCGTCACAGGGAGTACGTTCGGCGCCGTGGATCTGTTCGACCACCCGATCCAGTCCGTGTTGGCGGTCGGCCTCTCGCGGGAACTCGCTGTCCCGGTCACCACCGAGACGACAGCGACGCCGGACGACCGCGCGGATTACCTCGTGACACTTCGCTGGGACGAAGCGACCTGATGCCAGTCTTCTAAACTCCTGGATTATTACTCACACAACCGACTGCTAGTCGGTCTGGGGGATTCCTGCCTCGGTCTCGGAATCGGTTTCGGTGTTCGGTGCGATGCCGCTCGGTGGTTCGATGTCTCCGACGATCTCCTTGACGATCGTCTCCGGCGAAACGTCACTCAGTTCCGCGTCGGCGTTCAGCACGAGTCGGTGGACGAGGACTGGGGCAGCAACCGCCTTGACGTCGTCCGGGATGACGTACTCGCGGCCATGGATCGCCGCACGTGCCTTCGCCGCATTGAGCAATGCGAGCGACGCTCGGGGCGACCCGCCGTGTTCGACGTCGGGATGTGCCCGTGACTCGGCAACGAGGTCGATAATGTACTCACGGACCTGTTCGTCGACGTAGACGTCATCGACGGTCTCCCGCGCAGTGATGATCTCCTCTGTAGAGACGACCTGCTCGACGGACGAGGAGTCGAGCGTCGGGTCCCGGTCGAACCGTGAGAGCAACTCCGACTCCTCCTCGCGGTCTGGAATATCGACAGTGAGTTTGAACTGGAAGCGGTCACGCTGGGCCTCCGGCAGTTCGAACGTCCCTTCCATCTCGATCGGGTTCTGCGTCGCGATCACGAGAAACGGGATCGGAAGGTCGAGTGTCTCCCCTTCGATGGTAACCGTGTCTTCCTGCATCGCCTCAAGGAGTGCACTCTGTGTCTTCGCCGTCGCACGGTTGATCTCGTCGGCGACCACGACGTTGGCGAACACGGGGCCCCGCTGGAGTTCGAATTCACCAGTGTTCTCGCGGTACACCCGTGTCCCTGTAATGTCTGCAGGGAGGATGTCCGGCGTCATCTGGATCCGCGAATAATTCAGCCCTGACACTTCCGCAAAGAGGTTCGCCATCGTCGTCTTGGCGGTGCCGGGAACGCCCTCGAGGAGAACGTGACCGCGCGTTAGCAGTGAGATCGTGATACACTCCAGAACGTCCTCGTTGCCGATGAGGACGGACGACATCTCGGAGCGGATTTGCTCGTACAGTGCGGACGGATCAGTCATCATTCTGAGAATGGAATCGCCGACTCATAATCCCTTCTGTCACGTGCTGGACGCGCTTGTCGTCCCACTCGGGATGTCGCTCGCGGACAGCCGCGGCGATATCGTCCGCCGTCAGAAACGGCGAGTCCGTCGACACCTCGCTATCGTCGAGCGTCGGAAGGACGCTGTCGACCGTCGGCCAGCGGGCCCACAGTGCGATACCGAGCACGCCGGCCGTCCCGAGAACGATCTGCAGGACCGCTGACCGCTGAATAGCGATGAGCACGCCGATAAGCGGCGGGACCTGTTCGGAGTGTGAGTAATCGAGCATCACGGTATCGGCCGATCCGAACAGGTTACCGACGAACGCGCGATTACCAGCGCGGTCCAGCATGGCGTTGATGAACAGGCTCGGGTCACCGACCACGACGACGCGGCCCTCGCCGACGGATTCGCTCGTTGCGACCGGCGAGGAAGCTAACGTCTCGTTGTCGTCGATTTCTTCGTTCCGGTTTGCGTCTACGTACGCGAACTCCGAAGTCCGTACCAGGACGGTCGCTCCGTTGGGTGCAACGGCGCTACCGTGATTCAGGGTCAGCGCTCCGACGTCGGCTGTCAGCGTATGGTTGGAGACGTTGTTCGCGACCGGGAAGTTGGGCGATCGGTAGTAGTGTCGTTCGTCCCGGAGAGGGTCGCCGTTGATACGTGCGTCCGCGCCGAGGTCGGCGAGGAGAGCGTTCCCGTTTCCGCCGAAGTCGTCGGCAACGACCACCGTACCGCCGTTCTCGACGAACGTCCGTATCCGCGCCGCTTCGTCCGGATCGTACGACTCGTCCGGCGAGAGGACAACGGCGACTGATCCGTTCGGCGCGGTCGCGTCGTATTCGGCGGTGTCAGTGACGACTCTCGAGTCCGCTCCCTCAGTCACGGCTACCTCTCGGAGGTCGGCGGCACCGTCCCATTGTGGGTTGTACGCGCCGAACCCCGCGGTCGACGTGCTTGCCGCGACGCCTCCGGCAAGGAGGGTGATGACGACGAGCGCCGCGAGGAGGAGTTGTGGGTAGTCAAGGTCGAACGGCGATCTCATCCGATCACCCCCGGCGGAAGGATCTCGAGGATGCGTCTGACGACGATGTAGGCGAACCCGGCCAATCCGGCGAGGATGATCCACTTCAGGCGTGCTCGCCATCGCGGCGTGACAGAAAACGGTGCGGTAAGTTCTACAACGACGAGAAAGCCGATGAGCGACACGACGAAGAACAACTCTAGCGAGAGCGATCCCAGCACGGAGAGACAGACGATGGTGGCGAGCATCCAGGCTACCTGTCCGTGGATGAATCGCCAGCGTCGTCGTGTCGGCATTACAGGTTTTTGATGAGTTCGGGTCTTAAATCACTGACGCCTCTAATATCGCGTATCCAGACGAGGAACCACTCGGCGGAAGCGAGATCTTCTACCTCATGACAGTGATCTCAGCGCAACGTCTCCGCCGGTGTCGCCGTCCGATTTACCAGCACGCTGATTGCCAGCGCTGCGAGGGTACTCACGACGATCCCCAACGCGGCGCCGCCGGCAACCACTCGCGTCGGCGTACGGACCAGTCCCTCGAAGCCAACGATAGCGGCAACGATATGATTCAACGCCGCGGCGGCCGGGAACGCGACCGCGACGCCGATGGCGCTCCCGACGAGACCGAGTAGCAATGCCCAGATCGTCGTCGTGCCGACGACGGACCGCGGCGACCACCCGAGCGCCCTGAGCACGCTCAGCTCGCGTCGCTGGCGGTAGATCACGGCGACCATTACGTTCGTGGTCAGCGCGAGCCCACCGACGACTGACAGCACGGTCAGGCTGGCTGCACTGGCGATCACGACGGCCTGGTCGCCGAGGATCGCCTGGATCTGTTCCTCGTTGGTGCGGACCTCGTAGTCGGGATACTGAGTTTCAATCCCCGCTTTCACTGCTTTGGGGTCCTCGCCGTCGGCCACGGTGACCGTGATGAACGTCGCCCGATCAGTGGCTGTCGACCCAGTCACCTGTTGGAGTTCGCTCAGGGGCATCGTCACGGTCGGTGTACCAAGGAACCGCGAAAACGTGGGCGATATCCCGACGACAGTGAACTCGTGTTCCCGCGCCGTCTGAATGGTGCCGCCGACGTACAGTGTATCGCCGACCGAGACGTTAAAGCGGGTCGCCGTCTGCCTATCGATCACGATTTCGTGTGTCATCGGACCGTCGTACGTGCCGTTCGCGTAGTGGCCATCGCCCGCTTCGAACTGCCTCCCTTCCTCCATCGTGACCGAGGGGCCGCCACCTGAGACTCCGGCCCCAACGTGGGTCTCAAACGACGAGCCGTTCGCACTGACGTACACCGACTGAAACGCCATCGGGACAGCGTTCTTGACGTCATCACGCGATTCGATCTCGTCGGCGACCGTATGTGAGTCGACCACGGTGTTCTCGATGCCGCCAACGGTCCCGGGCGCCAGCCGAACCGGCCCGCCGGTCACCCACAGGTCGCGGTCGGCGGCGTCGAACTTCGCCTCGCCGGTCGCGAGGACGCCGACGCCGACGCCGGCAAGCACCGTCGTCGCGACGACGGCCAACGCGATGCCGAACGCTGCGAGCGCGGTGCGGCCAGGGTCGTGGGTGAGCTGCGCGCCGGCCACGCCGCACATCGCCCGAAGGCGTCGCAGGCGGCTCATCGCCCGAGCACCTCCATCGGCCGTGCACGATAGCTCAGGTACACCGGATACAACGACGCGATGACGCCGATCACGACCGCGAGCCCGATCCCGTATGGGGCGAGTCCCGGGTGGAACTGTGCAACAGTGGTCTGCTCGAAGTACGACGCCGCAAAGCGGTTCGTCGCGACGATGCCGGCGCCGCCGACGAGGACGCCGAGTACCCCCCCGAGGACGGCGACAGTAAGCACCTCTGCGAAGACGACGAGGGCGCGCGAACGCCGCGAAAACCCGACTGCCGACAGCAGGGCGAGGCGGCGACGGTCGCTCGTCACCTCCAGGCCCATCGTTGTGGCGACGGCCAACGCACCGACGGCGACGGCCGTGACGAACGCGGCCGCCGCGACGGCCATCGGGAGGTCGCCGACGTCGCCGCGCGCGACACCGACGTCACCACGGGCGATCACGTTCGTCTCGGGATACGTCCCCGCTAGGTCGTCGCGGACGGACGGATCGTTCGTTCGCACGAGCAACTGGTTCGCCTGGTCGCCGTCCATCGCTCCCGTCACCGCCTGGAGTTCGCTGAGATGCATCACGGCGATC
The DNA here is from genome assembly GCF_003675875.1 of Halostella limicola. Lineage (NCBI taxonomy): Archaea > Methanobacteriati > Methanobacteriota > Halobacteria > Halobacteriales > Natronoarchaeaceae > Halostella > Halostella limicola. The sequence continues at coordinate 477,943 of NZ_RCDI01000001.1, forward strand.
GGAACGGATCCCATTCCCGTGGACTGGCCTGCAGTGACGTTGACAACGGTCATCGACTGTGGTTCGGCGTTCCGGGTGCGGAGAGTCAGCGCGTCGCTACGTGAGGCGTTCAGAAGATCGGCAGCGCTCTCGCTCAAGACGACTTCGTTCGTGCGAGCGCCGTCGTACGACCCGTTCGCGTAACCGGGATCGCCGGGTGTCATGCCGGCCGTCGAGACGCCAGCCACTTCGTAGCCGTCGGCCGCGGGAACGACGCCGACCGCGAGGACGTACTCGGCCGTCCCCGCCGCGGCATGCTCGAGACGGATAAACTCGAGCAGCACCGGTGTTGCGTACTCGACCCGCGAATCCGCAGCGATCGATGCCGCCGTCGTGTGGGTGCCACCGAGGCGGACCCCGTCCGAGGCGACCGTCATCGGCGAGGCACCGCCCTCCGGGACGATCCAGTAGTCGACGTCCTCGCTCTGGACCGTCGTCTGGCCGGCCAGGCCGAGCGACACGCCGGTGACGGTCAGCGTGAAGCCGATGGCGATAGCGACACCGAGGACGGTCACTAGTACGCGCCGCGATTCGCTGCCGAAGAGACGGGCAATGACACCGCGTGCGCCGATCCCGGCGAGGCCGGCCAGCCGCCGGATGCCGCGCCTATCCATCGTCCACCCGTCGGCCGTCGCGCAGGCGAACGACGCGGTCGGTCCGAGCGAGCGTGCGCTCGTCGTGGGAGGCGAGCACTACTGCGCGGTCGTCCGCGACGTCGGTCAGGACGTCGAGTACTCGGTCACCGGTTTCCGAGTCCAGTTCACCAGTCGGTTCGTCGGCGAGGACGACGTCCGGATCCGACGCGAGCGCCCGCGCGATAGCGACTCGCTGCTGTTCGCCGCCGCTCAACTCGTCGGGGGAGTGGTCGATGCGATCGCCGAGGCCGACGGCTTCGAGGAGGGACGTCGCTCGTTCTCGCCGTCGTCGCTTCGAAGTGCCCTGCTCGACCAACGGCAGCGCGACGTTGCCGCGGGCCGACAGCGACGGGAGGAGATAGAACCGTTGGAAGACGATCCCGACGCGGTCACGACGGAGTCGCGTTCGCCCCCGACTGGAGAGTTCCGACACGTCAGTGCCGCCGATCTGAATACTCCCACGAGTCGGTGCGTCGAGGCCGGCAAGCAGGTGCAGCAGCGTCGATTTCCCGCTCCCGCTGGGACCGGCGAGGCCGACGACGTCGCCTGCCGCGACGTCGAGTGAGACGCCGTCGAGCGCCCGGACCGTCGGATACTCCCGCGACCGGAAGCGATCGAGCAGTCCCCTGCCGCCGCGGGTGTACTCGCGCGTCAGCGATCGGCAGGCGAGTATCGGATTCGTTACCATTACGTTGGAAAAGGAAAAGAAGAGGGTGGACTTAAACGTCTTGTTTGGCCGACCCCTACGAATCGTCGCCTGACTCGTCTAAGATATCGGCCGCATCGAGTTCCTCGCCGTCGTCAGTGTCGTCCGATGTCGACGACTCAGGATCGGCATCGGCCGAGGTCTGCTCGTCGCTGAATACATCGGACGCTGTCGGTTCATTTCGAGTTTCTTCCGGGCCACCCGTCGTGCCGAATCCCGTCGCAGCGTTCAGGCCGTCGTCAGGTTCCGTCGTAGCCTTATCCGCTGATCGGGATGACGGCTCACCGCTCGAATCGTCAGGCGTCTCGTCAAGCGATTCAGATGCGGGTGCGTCGTCCGCTTCGACGCCGCTATCGGACCATCCCGAGGGAGCCTCCTGGGTTTCCGGGGACGTGTCACCGGCGCTCCCCATCCCTTGGGCGGGGTCGTCGAGGACGTCGTCGGTCCCGGCGTCACCGGGACCGTTCGACCCTCCGCCGAAGCCTTCCGGCGGGAAGTCGTGGTCGTCGCTCTGCCACGCGTAGTAAGCGAGGCCGATGATCGCCAGCAGGACCAGTAGGACGAACCACAGCAGCACACCCGGACCGTCGTCGTCTCCGACAGGGGACGCGGGTGCGGCGGTCGTGGTCGTCGTCGACGCTTCATCGCCGACGGCGAGTTCGCCGGCGTCGACGCCGCCGATACCGATCTGATAGCGTCCAGATTCATCGAACGTTCGAGTGAACGTCACCTGCTGGGATTCGCCCGGCGCGAGGGTGACGGACTGCTGGTCGACGACTTCACCGTCGACGGTGAGGTCGATGGTGAACGTCTCCTCCGAGTCGCCGGTGTTCTCGACGGTGGCGCTGATGGCCGTCTCCTCGCCGACCGTGATGACGTCCGGTTCGATCGACGCGTCGGTTATCTCGTACGAGGGCTCGGCCGGGCCGGGCGCGGAGGCTCCGACTGCAAACAGCGACAGCCCGGGCGACTCGGCGCGGTACCGGTAGCCCGACTCGGTCGACGTGACCGGCGTGGTATCGAGCTCCTGCCACTCGCCGTCGCTGTACCGATACATCGAGATGTCGGTGAAGGAGTGGCCCCCCTCGTCGAGCATCGACTGGTCGACGGTAAACGTGAACGAGACGTCATCAGTCGGCGGTTCCTCGTCGTACGAGACGTTGATGTACTCGACGCCGGCGTTCGCGCCGGGCATCGAGGGCGGCCGCTCGGTCCCTTGCGCGACCGTCATGTCGAAGTCCATGTTCTGCGTGAACTCGACGGACACCTCCTCGAGCCGGACGTTCTCCTGGTTCGCGAACACCGAGGAGACGTTGACATCGACCGCCTGGAACGCCTTGGCGTTGCGGATCTGAATCACCGCTCTGCCGTTGTCGTTCGTGACGTTAATCTCGGTGGGCTTGATCGGTGGGCCGACGCCGCCGGGGGGAGCACCGCCACCGCCGCCACCGACTCCGGGTGCACCGCCTTCGTCGGTTTCGTTGCCGTCGTCGGTCTCGTTACCGTCGTCAGTTTCGTTGCCGTCGCTCCCGTCGTCGCCGGAGTCCGTTCCGTCGTCGAGTTGGAACGTTCCCGTATCGGTGTACATCGTCGTCCCGTCGTCCTCGACGGCGACGTGGACCCAGCGGTACTGCGTGTTCGTCGTCCAGTTGTCGAGCGTCTCCACGGTGATCGTCTCGCTGGCGGTCCCGTTGATCGCCGTCAGTGAGACGTCGAGGCGCTCGCCGCCCTCCGCAGCGATGTATTCGGTGTTCGGTTCGACGGAGTCAGGTGCGACGGCGTCGATGACTTCCGGGATATTGACCGGAGACATTCGGCGCTGGTTGTTCACCCGTAGGACGCCGTTCGTTCGATTCACTGAGTGCTCGATCGTCACGTCCTCGGAGACGTTGAAGTCCGAGGAGATCTCTTCCTCAACGTCGATGACGAAGCTCTGGTTTACCCACCCAGTCATCTCGTCGTACACAACGACGGTGTGACCGACCGTTCCGTCCGAGGTGCCCGCGGTGGCGTCGAACGTGAGATTCGCGCCAGGTGCGACCGACGACTGCTCGTCGATCGTCGTCGGGTCGACCGTCGACGCACCTTCCTGGACTGCGGCCTGTTCGACGCCGAGGACGGTGACGTTCCCGTCGATGGAGAGGTTACCGTCGGAGACGACGAAGCCGTTACCGCCGGAGGCGTTGACCATCATGAGGGCGTACTGGCCCGACTGCGTCGGCTGGAACTGGAACGTGGCGTCGCCGTTCTCGTCCAGCGTCGCGTTCCCGACGCTCGTGAATTCGACGTTCGCGTTGACGTCCGAGACGCTCATCTCCAGTAACGAGAGCGAGTCGAGATTCTGCGTCTGCATGCGTCCAGCGACGAGGTGGACGTCTTCGTTGCGGAACTCCGCGGAGTTCCCGTTGGCGGTGCTGAGGTCGAACTCGACCGTCACGGTGTCGCTCTCGTTGTAGACCGCGATCGGGTCCTTGTTCAGGTTCGTCTCGTCACCACTCGGGCTCCGGATCCGCCAGTCGGCGTTGGGGATCGCGGTCGCCGCGGTCGACTCGTCCGTCCGGAGCGGCAGGACTGACCGGTCCCAGACGTCGACCTTTTCGAGTAGGGCCGCAGCCTCCGCCGCCTGACACGACCCCTCGACGATCGTTACGTTCTGAGACATATCGAGCGACGCGGAGGAGCCGTCACCGGAGAGGATGTTCCATGATTTGATTTCACCGCCACCGTAGCGGTCATCCTCCTCGGGGTGCTGGTGGTGGGCATTCTGGTTAAACCCAGGCTGGATGAACAGCCCCTCGAAGTCATCGCTCTCGAGCCCACGTAGTGCTCCGCCATCAGTCCGAGCACCCGTCCAGAACCAGTCGACGTGACTCGCATTCCCGTCAATGGTGAAGTTATCGTGGAGGTTCGGTGACGTCCCGTCACCGTAGTAATCGTCTTTCACGGCCCACTCGCTCCCGGAGGGGACACCGGAGATGTTGAACGAGACGTTTCCGCCGCCGCTATCACTCCCTAGCTCGTCGTGGACGATGACGAGGCTCAGACCTTCTGCACCATTATACAGCAACAGTTGACTCGTCTCGTTCTCCTGGAGGGGTATCGTTCCGTGCGAGCTGTAGTTTCCATCGTGGGCCCGATAATCGTAGAACTCCTCGACTGTGGTCGACCCGTTGCCGTACGGCGCGACGGTAGCGATGCACTCGCCGTCCTGAACGACCGCGTAGGTCGTCTCGTTCGATTGAGTCCCCTCCGTAGTTGCGGAACTCATTCCGCCGGCGGCGACCGGCGCTGCAACAAGCGTTACTGCGAGAGCGAGGACGAATATCGTAGCGGCAGATGTCCGCGTCTTGTTCATACCACTTCCCTCCTTTTGATTTTTGAGCAACTGCCCCGATGGGTTGTTGCGTCGGGCCAGTCTCTCACCGGCCTTGTAGTACCTTTAGACGTGTACTTTCGCATAGCCAACACATCATTGTGTGGTCGTATAACATTTACTCAATCTCTGCTCGCGGATTTTCAAAAATGATAACCAGAACGGGAGTGAGATCGCCTACGCCAATATAATTTCTATTACGTGTCTGATCCACAAACGTTATTCCGACGGTCCAATTGGGTCGACTATGGAAACACGGGTCCGGATTCCGACACTACTCTGTCTGTTACTCGTTATGGCCGTCGCCGTGCCGTTGCCTTCCGCCGGAACGGCCGACAGCGCAAGCAATGAGTACGATATCTCTATTGCCGAGAGCGTCGACACGCCGTCTCGAACGGTGACGTTTCAGGACAGAGACCACGACGTCTCCGCCATCGCGGTCGCTGACCCCGGCGATTCGGTGTCAGTCGACGTGACCGCGCCCGAGGGGTCGTACCGCGTGTATCTCTACAACGGCGACGAGCAGATCGAGGCCTCGAAACGGGGTGACGGTGACAGTTCGGTTTCCTTCGATCTCGCCGGGTACGATACCGGAACATATCTGGTCACCGTGTACCAGGACGGGGACTACGAGGCGATTCATCCGCTCGTCGTTCGTGGCTACGACGTCGCCGTCGATCACCCCTCGAGCGTGACGACGGGCAACGCTATCGACGTTGAGGTCGAACTGACCCAAACAGCAGATACCGCTTCCCCCGATAGTGTCGAGATCTCAGTCGCAGACCAGGACGAATCGGTCAACGTGACCGCGACGCAGGAGGGGGACACGACCTACGCCGCCTCTGTGCCGACCGACGACCTCGGAACCGGCGAGTACAACGTCTACGCCGGCGTCAGGACCGATGAGACGGCCTTCGGTGAGCGAGAAATCGTCGGCGTCAGTGGGGCCTCAAGCGTTGAGATCACGGAACCCGAGCCGACGACCACGAGCACTCCGACGACGACTCGCACCACGACAACGGAATCAACGACTACGCAACCTACTACGACTGCACCGCAGACAACAGTCGAGAACCGGACGACAACGACGACACAGACGACCACGACGACGCAGACAACCACTCCGACCGCGACACCGACGGAAACGACCCCAACGACCACTGAAACGGATGCGACAACGTCGACTACGGACGAGGGAGTGTTGACGCCGAACGCGACAACGACCGATGCGAGTGCGTCGACCGGCCAACCCGGTGTCGGTGCCGTCGGCGCAGTCGGAGCGGTTCTCGCGGTTGCCATTCTCGCCGTTCGTCGACGGAGGTAAGGATCCGACTGGCTTTTACCGCTCCTGCTACATGACTTTGGTATGACCGACGTTCGGGCGTGGAAACTGTTGCTGCCGGCGCCCATTCGCTCTCTCCCCGCAGACCTTGCTGCAGTGGTCGGCCTCGTCGCACTGACGAACATCGCGGTTCTGACACCCGTTGTCCGAGAGACGCCCCTTCGCGTCGTCGTGGGGCTACCGTTCGTGCTCTTTATCCCCGGGTATGCATTCATCGCTGCCCTCTTTCCGGAAGCAGGAGAACCGCCTGTCGATGAGGACGACACCGATGCCGACGGCCGGATCGAACGCATGGCCGACCGGGGCATCGACGGGATCGAGCGCGTCGCCCTGTCGTTCGGCTTGAGCATCGCCATTGTCCCGTTGATCGGTCTCGTCCTCAACTTCACACCGTGGGGGATCCGCCTCGTCCCGGTTCTCCTCTCGGTTACTGGGTTCACGCTTGCCGCGACGGCTGTCGCCGCCCAGCGGCGCTTGGCTCTCCCGGAAGACGAACGCTTTCGGGTTCCGTATCGAGCGTGGCTCGCGGCAGGACGCTCGGAACTCTTCAGTCCGGATACTCGCGCCGACGCGGTTTTGAACGTCGTGCTCGTCCTGAGTCTGATCCTTGCGGTCGGGAGCGTGGGGTACGCAGTCGCCGTCCCCCAGCAGGGCGAGTCGTTCTCCGAGTTCTACCTCCTCACCGAGAACGAAACCGGCGAGCTCGTCGCCGACGGCTACCCGTCGAACGTCACCAGTGGGGAAAGCGAAGAACTCGTCGTCGGGGTGGGGAACCACGAGCACGAGCCGACCACGTACGAGGTGGTGGTTCAACTCCAGCGAGTCGAGACGACAAATAACTCGACGCAAGTGTTGGAGCGCGAGGATCTGACTCGCTTCTCGACCGGCGAGATCGATCACAACGAGACGTGGCACCACAAACACAACGTCTCGCCGACGATGACTGGCGAGGGTCTGCGACTGACGTACATGCTGTACCGAGATGAGGCGCCTGACGAGCCGACGGTCGAGACCGCGTACCGAGAGTTGCATCTCTGGGTGAACGTCTCCGAGTCCGACACTGGATCAGCAGCTTCAGCACGGGCAGTACATTCGTTCACGAGCAATCCTCTGTCAACACCGTCGGTACAGTCTACTTCTGGTCTAGTTGGGGCACCGGTTGCGCCTGCTGGCGATACGAGTCGTATACATTCATCGCCCAGTCGACCGCTGCTTCGCGCTCGTTGACGAGCACGCCGCCGATGCCGCTGTTCTCGTCGTAGACCACGAGACAGCTGTACGTTCGGTCGACGTGCTCGGCGATAATGAGCCCGTACGGCACGTCGTCGATAAGATACGGTCGCAGGTTGCCGACGTCGAGCAGTTCTGTCAACCAGTCGTACGCCTCACGAACGTGATCGTACACCTCCTCGCGAAACACGATCTCTGCGGTTGCACCGCCCGAGATGGCATCATGGAGCGCGTCGGCTGTTTTCGGCGCCGCGTGTGCCCGCGAAATACCCCGGAGGCGCTCGCTCTCACGGATGATGTTGGAGAGGATGGTCACCGGAACGTGGGGGGCGGGATCTTCGGCGACGAAGATGTCTGCATCACGAACAAGATCGAGACTGATCGGCCCATCCCCGGGGAGGAGGGCGAGAAGGTCGGCCGCAGCCATGACGGCGACGACGCCGTCCCTGTAGCGGACGTACTGTTCATAAAGCAGTCGTCCACTCACAGTGACTCGATATCCCTCATCGTCATACTCGATGAGTCCCAACTGTTCAAGGTCCCAGATGGCTCGGTTAACGGTCGACCGTGAGACGTTAACTAGGTCCACGAGATCACGTTTGTTCGATGGATTTCCGTCTAACGCTTTGAGGAACTTGACCCGCTTGAAGACGGTTTCCATCACCTCACGTGGACCAGGACTCATTGTTAAACTTCCACAGTATTATTTCCACAGTAACTTCTTTATGCTTTTTCCGTATCCCTAGTCACCAGATTTCGGGTAATTTACTAATAAGAATCCGCATTTCGTACAACTCGTAAGACGAAGATCGGTCGAACAAAGCGGGATGGTAAGTGGAGGGGGAAAGGAATACTCACTGTGCCTCACGGTCGGGAACCCGCCGGGCCTTCTCTCGAAACGCTTCGACTGTGGCCGTCGCCCACTCAATCGCTGCGTCGGTATCGTTGACGATCACTCCCATTACACTGGTATCGTCGTAGACGATCAGACAGGCGACCGTCTCGTCACCGTGGTCGGCGATCGCCAGCCCGTAGGGGAGGTCGTCCGTAACGTACGGTCGATAGTCCCCCGATTCGACGCGGTCGGCTACCCAGTCGTACGCCGACAGAATGTGTTCGTACACCTCCTCGCGAAACACGATCTCGACGGTGCCGCCGTTTGTTATCACGTTATGCAGCGCGTCATCCGTTTTGGCAGCGGCATGCGTTCGCGAAATGCCACGGATCCGGTCGGCGCCACGGATTGCATCAGTGAGGGTGGTTGCCGGGATGTGGGAGGCGGGGTTCTCGGCCGTAACAACGTCGGCACCGCGAAGAAAGTCGACGCTGAGCGGTGCAGCCGCCGGTATGAATTGGAGGAGGCTGTTGGCGTCGACGATGGCCCTTACCGCCGTTTGGTATCGGCTGTACTGGTCGTACAGAAGATGGCCGCTGACTGTTAGCTGGTATCCGCCATCGCGGTATCCAACGAGTCCACACTGTTCGAGGTCCCTAATCGCACGATTGACAGTCGAACGAGACACACCAATGCGATCCACGAGGTCTCGTTTCTCCGCGGGATCATCTTTCAACGACTCGAGAAACTCAACCCGCTTGAACACCGTGTCCATCAGATGCCGCGGGTCCTGACTCATCGTTTTCTCTCCGGAGATAATGTTACTACAGTAACTGGTTTAGGCCTTTTCCATTGTCGGACAGGCTAACGTGTGGTGAATTATCTAGTTTAGTATCAGAGTCCAAACTAGCTCTTCTATTGCTTCTGTGATGACAGATAGCGTTTTTTCGCAGTAGCGGTGCCACCGTTGGCCCACCGAATTGTGTCTATCTTCAGCAGGGGCGGTCTCGCTGATATCACAACCACTCCTAACGAGTACCTTTGCGAGGTGGCCTGCTCTCGGTCGCCTCTACGGTGAGGGCATGACTGGCCCATCTGTGTACGGTAGCCCAGCGGCCTATTCAGGTGTTAGTGGCTGCTTTGATCGTGCCCGTCGATAGCTTGGTGTGTCCTACAGTGTATCGCTCGGTAGCTTCTGACTGTAGCGCCGCTCGCTACTCCGAGGCGTCATCGGTCGGCGTCACTGACACCGTAATCCCGTCTGGCAGCGCTCCGTCTCCGTAGAGCGCGGCGTATCGATGCAGGTTCCGCACTTCGATCACGCGTCCATCGATGCCGAGATCCTTGTCCGCGACGTCGACACGCTTGCCGTTCGGGTGTTGCACCGTCACCCGATAGTCCTCGAGGGAAGGTTCCTCGGTGAATTTCACGCGCAGGATCCTGGCAGGGCCCGCGTTGGTAGATGACGGCGTCGGTTCAGTCATAAACGGTCTTTATTATCTATGATTAGTAAACTATCCAATAAGTGTGCTGGTCATACAGGGCGTTATCGGCTCTCGGTCCCGTTTGACAGCACCGTTCTCCTCGCTTGGCGACCCACCGCTATAGTGGCACTAACGGCCATCGTCGCCGCAGAAGTTACGGAACCTTGCGTGCTGCGACTTCGGAGAAGCGACTGTCGACGATTTCTCGTGGTTACTCCTGCGTCGCTACTATGTTCCACAGTGACTATTGGCGGCGTCTCGCTGCGTACCGCGTTCGCGCCGTGACTCGTTTGACCACTCACTGAGGTAGGGCATTGCCACATCTAGGTCAGTAATGTGGCGGCGCCCCCGTGCTCGCTGTCCAGCGTGACGGGAGTAGTCGTCGAATAACAATTAGGCCGTCCGGCAGACGTACTGCTAACATGGTCCCTCCCGTCCGCGGGCGGACGATACTCATCACTGGGGCGGCCGGATTCGTGGGCCGGCACCTCGTCGCAGCGCTCAGCGACGTCAACACCGTCATCGCTCTGGACCACTTTCAGACATCAGATCCCGACACGCTGCCGGACGACGTGATCGTCCTGGAGGGTGATATCCGCGACGTGTCGACTCTGGCTGCCGTGGCTGACGACGTCGACCTCATCTTCCACCAGGCGGTGATAGGTGGCGCCGCCGCCCGCGAGCGGCCGGCGGTCGCCAACGAAGTGAACGTCACGGCGACACTGGAGCTGCTCGAACTGGCCCGGCGACAGGATGCCCGTATCGTCCTGCCGTCCAGTTCTGCGGTATACGGCGACGCCGAGACACTGCCCATTCCCGAGACTGCGCCGACGCGCCCGCTCACCCCCTACGGCACCCAGAAGCTAGCGGTCGACCACTACGGCCGGCAGTGGCACGAGCTCCACGGCGTCGAGACCGTCGTCCTCCGGTACTTCAACGTGTACGGGAAGACGGTCGGCGGTGACGCGATCCGGGGCGCAGTCGGCGCCTTCCTCGACCAGGCACGCGACGGCCGGATCACCGTCGAGAGCGACGGGAGCCAAGTGCGGGACTTCGTCCACGTCTCGGACGTCGTGCGGGCGAACCTCCTTGCCGCGACGACCGACCACACGGGGCAGGCGTTTAACGTCGGCACCGGGTCGGGGACCACCATCAAAAACCTCGCGCGGACCGTTCGGGATCAGACGAACCCTGCCGCGACGATCGAGTATGCCGAACCGCGCCGCGGACACGTGCAGCGGAGTCAGGCGGACCTCTCTCGGGCTCGCACCGTGCTCGGATACGAGCCGACGGTGGAACTGGACACATGGCTCCGACGGCGGGTGGCGACGACGTCGGGGCGCTAAGCGAAGAAATCTCGCCCGCCTAGAGTGATTATGACTTCACTTCCAAGTCGAATACTCAAACGGCGAAGGGACCGACGAGCAACCGAGTCCGTCGACGATGAACACCCTTCTCGTACGTTCGAACGTCGATTCACAAGTGATCTGTCACCTTGTCGCGGATAAGCTGGGGGGAGGTGTCGTCGACGATGTCCCTTCAGTGGTATCAATGCACTGCTCGTTTCGGTACGAACGGAGTTCCGTCCTCCCACGAGACCGAATCGAGGATATCCACCAACTGATCGGTTCGCTGGTCGAAGACGTTCAGTGGGTGTGTATCGAGGAAGTTCGCTTCATCCCGTTGGACAGTCTCCCCCTGATAGTCGACCTGGAAGTGACACTCGCCGAGGTCAGGATGGGTCTGGTCTTGATGCCAACCGACCATTAGCTCTCGCTCGGCCTCGACCCACTGGATCGTGTAGTAATCGTACTCTCGATTCGACGGAAAGTCGAATGACACCTGAAGCTCAGCTACGTCTATCGGATAGGGCCCGTCGAGGAACGCTGATACGTTGACCGTAGCGTGGACGCCGATCTTGTTGCCTGACGACATTTCGTACCAGACTTGCTCGATCGGAGCGTTTTCGGCGTCGACTTGCGTCTGAAGACGCTTGTGGAGACGCCTGAACAGCGTTCGCCTATCGAGATTCGCCCGGTTTGCGAGAAAGATCATCGACGGACTTACTCCGAGAGCGGAACCGTCGAATCGGTCGAACCGTTTCGTCCCGGGTGGAGGGACCGAGCATCGTCATACAGTTCGAGTGCATGTCGAAGCAGACGTTTGTTATCCTCGTACCGTTCCCACTGTCGAAGGACTGCGTTGCGGTCGCGAACGTCTTCACCGGACAGTCCCTCGTCCGCGAGCGTCGCCTCGAGATCGCCTCGCGACTCGATGTCGAACTCAGCTTTCCACTCGTCGATCTCGCCCTGAATATCCGCGATCTGCTCGCGGAGTTCGTCCCGAGTGTGTTCGTTGATCAGTTCTGCGATCTCGTTGAAATACCGACGCTGGTAGTTCGGTGCGTACTTCGTGTTTCCGTCGTCTCCTTCGATCGCCTGTATTTGGCCGAACTCTACCAGCATCTCCAGTTCGTCCTTTGCAGTTTGCCACGACGAGATTCCGGCTTCCTCTCTAATCCATTCGACGGAGCGTGCTTGCGTAAGCGTGGTCGCTATCTCTCTCACACATTCGCGGGCAGATAACCCTTCAGTCCACGATTCGATGCCACGTTCGGTCATACGTTCCCTAAGCATCGCGCTCTATTATATCCTTTGAAGGTTCGCATATATGCGAGACACGATCCTTCTCACTCGTCGATCACCTCCGCCTACGCCCCGTAGGACTCGAGGACGGCGACCGCCATTCAGGCGTCCCCGCGAACTCGCGATCTTCTTCGTGTCCGGCGAGGCCATGCGTTTCGAGGCCATCACCACCCATCGACACCTTCAGGTCGTCATCTTCGAATACATCGTAGCACTGTCGGACGACCATCACAGAGAGGGTCCCCTCGTCGACGTCCCAGTGCAACTTGTCGCCAGCCTCGACGCAATTCGCGACCCAGTCGTAACCCTCGTGGCGAGGTCGTACTGCCTCGTAAGACACCCGTGTCGTTCGCCGCCAGAAATCGCTCTCGCGCCCGCACAGACTACTCCTGCAGTAGCTGTGACCGGGAGTTTCTCAATCCCAGAGCGAGAATCCATCCGCTATGGGCATCCCCGTCCACCGTGATCCGTCGTGGCTCAGGTCCGAGATCGAGGACGTCCTCTCCTTTTACTACCCGACGTGCGTCGACGAGGCCGACGGGGGGTTCATCGCGCAGCTCGACGAGGAGACCGGGGAGATCTACGATAGCGAGTCGAAGCATCTCGTCGCGACGAGCCGCTATACGGCGAACTTCTGCCGGGGGTACCGACACGACGGACCGGACTGGTGTCTGTCGATGGCGGAACGCGGCGTCGAGTTCCTGCACGAGACACACCGCGACCCTGCCGTCGGCGGCTACGACTGGCTCCTCGAAGGCACGAACCCGGCTGATCGGCGGCGGGTCTGTTACGGTCACGCCTTCGTCCTCCTCGCCTACGCTGAGGCGACTGAGCTGGGGATCGACGGCGCACGGGAGCACCTCGAAGGGGCGTACGACCTACTCGTAGACCGGTTCTGGGAGCCAGAGCACTCCCTCTGCAAAAGCCAGTACACGGCGGACTGGGGCAAGGCGGACGACTACCGGGGGCAAAACGCGAACATGCACACCTGCGAGGCGATGCTCGCTGCGTACGAGGCGACCACCGAGCAGCGGTATCTCGACCGAGCCCGCGAAATCGCTCACGCGTTGACCGTCGAGCTCGCCAAGGAAACCGACGGCCTGCTCTGGGAGCACTACACCGCCGACTGGGACCACGACATGAGCTACAACCGCGACGATCCGCGCCACCAGTTCCGGCCGTGGGGGTACCAGCTGGGCCATCACGTCGAGTGGGCCAAACTACTGGCCGTTCTCGACCGGTACGCCGACACCGAGTGGGCGCTTTCCCGTGCCCGAGCGCTGTTCGACGCGGCCGTTACGCACGGCTGGGATACCGAGTATGGCGGCTTCTACTACACGGTCGACCCGGACGGGTCACCGATCGTCGACGACAAGTACGGTTGGCCGGTTGCCGAGGGGATCGGCGCTGCGGCCGCCCTCTACGAGCGGACCGGCGACGAGACGTACACGGACTGGTACGACCGCTTCTGGGAGTACGCGGAGGCGGCGCTCGTCGCCCCGAATCGAAACTGGTACCAGAAATGTACGCGGGACAACGATCCCTACGAGACGGAGCCGAGGCCGGCAGTCGAACCCGGGTACCACCCCATCGGCGCGTGCGTCGAGGCGATCCGGTCGTTCGAACGCGTCTCGGTTCGGGACGACGGCGATCGGGTGTGAGCAGCCTCGTGGTGTCCTCTGTTCGTGGCGGGGAGCGGTAGTTTCAGCAGCGCCCGAAGCAGCGTTTCCGCTCACACGGAGCGGACGAGATGAACGCGCCGCGACGCCGGGCCACGGCTACCACTGCTCTCGGATCGCATCGACTGCCCCGTCGGCGAACAGTTCCGGCCACCGTCGGACCCGTACACCGTCTTCGGTCGGCACGGGCCTGAAGGCCGCTTGCAGGAACGCGAACGGAGCGCCAGCAGCCCACGCCTGCGGCGTACACGCGGCGGGATACTCGATCGGATCGCGAGTGGCATCGAAGCCACAGTAGAGTTCGGGCAGGCGGTCGTGTTCGAAGTACGTGGCTGCATCGAGGATATCGCCGGCCAAGGTTTCCGCGGCCTCCGCGTAGCCGTACTTGGAGAGCCCGAGTGCGACTAGCGACGTGTCGTGGGGCCAGACCCCGCCGGCGTGATAGGAGATCGGGGAGTACCCGGCGTCGTCGGGACTCATCGTACGGAGCCCCCATCCGGACGAGAGCGGGCCGTCGACGAGCGTCTCGGTGACGTCGTCAGCACGCGATTCGGGGATCGTCTCCGTCCAGAGGCAGTGCCCCACGTTCGACGTAACCGCGTCGACGATACTGCCGTCACCGACCTTGGCGAGGCCGTAGAACGCGCGGTCGGGAAGCCAGAACTCCTCGTTGAAGGCCGCTTTGATCTCGCGGCCCCGCTCGGCGTACGTCGCGGGGGCAGTGTGTGGTTCACTCCCCGTCTCGAGCCGATCGAGAAGCGTTGCCCCGCGCTCGAGCGCCCGGGCAGCGTAGCCCTGCACCTCTGCGACGGCGATCCGACCCTCGGCGATACGGCCGTCGGCGTATCGGATGCTGTCTGCGGTGTCTTTCCAGGCCTTGTGATCGAGGACGCCGCTGCCATTGGCGTAGTATATGAACGGGTCGTCGCCGGTATCGCTGCTCGCCTGGTAGATCCACTCGAGGGCGTCGGCTAACGCGTCTGCGAGTTCCGTTGCCAGCGCGTCGTCGCCGCGCCATCGGGTGAGTTGATCGAGAAGCGTGACCCACAGCGGCGTGGCGTCGACGGTTCCGTAGTAGGGGGTGTGCGGGATCTGGTTTCTGGTTGCGAGCTCGCCGTGGCGTCGTTCGTGAAACACCTTCCCCGGTCCTTCCTCCCGTTCGGGGACATCGTCTCGGCCGCGGTGAGCGGCGAAGTATCGAAGCGTCCCTTCGGCGAGTCTCGGAGCGACAGCGAGCGTCTGGTGGGCGGTGAGGAGAGCGTCACGTCCGAAGGGCGTCGCGAACCACGGCGTCCCGGCGAGGGGGACAGGTCCGTATTCGGTCTCCGTCGTTAGGGCGGTCAAGTCCGCCGCGGCGCGTTCGAACACGGCGTCGTAGTCCGTCGCACCCGTCTCTGGCGTCGGAAGGGAGACGGCTGGTGGGCGTTCAGGTGGCGACTCGAGACCGATCGTCGCGCCGTTGATGGTGACCGCTAGCGGGAGGTCAAACCGCCCCTGCGGACCAACATCGACGGTGAACACGGCCTCGGTCGGAGATAGTTCGGTCGGCGTGCTGCCGAAGCGTACCGACGAGCACACGTCAACCGGACGCCCGTCCGCGGCCTCATAGCTGTACGACATCGTAACCGCGTCGTCACCCACCTCCGTAGTGATCGTACGGTCGATACCGCTTCGAAGGCCGCGGACCTCGAACAGGTCGGCGAAGTCAGCGTCGAACCGAACGTGCAGATCGACCGTCTGCTGCGTCGCCGTGTGATTGTGAACGGAGACCGTCTCGACGTACCCCGCGTCCTCGTGAACGGACTGGTGGCGGGAGACGACCAGTTCGGTGTGTTTCGCGACCTTCTGCTCCTGGATCTCGTTGACCGCGGAACCGACGGTCGACAGCGTGATCGTCCTCGCGTTCGAGGCGTTCAGCGTTTCACCGACGGGTGTCAGCTCCGCGCCGCCGACGTCGACGTCGAGCGTCGAGAGGTAGCGCGTATCGCGGTGAAAGAGCCCTCCCTCGCTCCCGAGCTCGTCAGGCCCGGCCGTCACGAAGAGCGTGTACCCATCGATAAGCGTCTCTAGCGGCATATTACCGCGCCTCGCACCGTCTCAACAGCTGGTGCCCGGCCGTTGCATCGATGTGCATACGACTCGACTTTGACGGCCAGAACTTAAGCTCTTGGGGTTAACAACAACTCTGAGTAGTTGTTACCCGTCACCTTTATCACGATCGATCTTGTGCCTCCTAGCATGGTAACCCGTGATCAGGTGACGCGACGCAACGTGCTCAGGGCCGGTGCGGGAGCGGCCGCCGCCGGTCTCGCCGGTTGCACCGGGTACTTCACTGGAAGCGGCGGCGGTTCAACGAACGCGATCGACTACTGGAACATCCACAACGGGGACCCGTTCCGTGACCCGATCAACGGTATCGTCAGCAACTACGAGGAGGAGAGCGGAAACACGGTGGAGACGCGCTACGTCGACAACGACTCCATCTCCGAGCAGATCTCGAGCGCAGTCGCCTCCGATACCCTCCCGAGCGTGGGGCTACTGGCAATCCAGACGATCCAGCGGTTGGGCGCCGACGGCTCGCTGTCACCGGAGAGCGCGACGCAGGTGATCGAGGAGATCGGCGAGGACGACTTCCGAGAGGGTCCGCTCCAGTTCATGAGCGCGGGCGACGACGGGTACTACGGGGTCCCGGCCGACGCTTGGGTGCAGGGGCTCTGGTATCGGAAAAGCGCCTTCGAGGAGCGGGGCCTCGAGCCGCCCGTGACGTGGGAGGCGATCCTCGAAGCGGCGGAGACGTTCCACGACCCGGACAACGACACGTACGGGATCGGCTTCGGGACGAAGGTGACCGCGTACGCTCGGCAGTGCTTCACGCCCTTCGCCCGGTCGAACGGCGCACGGGTCCTCGACGCGGACGCCAACGTCGTCTTCGACTCTGACGAGATGATCGAGGCGCTCTCGTACGTTCAGGAGCTGGGCCAGTACGTCCCGGGCGCGGTGTCGTTCGAGGACACGCGCAACCTGTACGGGAACGAGCAGGAGCACATGTTCCTGTACTCCTCGTATCTCCTTCCGGATCTGCTGTCGGACAAAGGCCCGGAGATGGTCGAGGACACCGGTCTCGCACCGGCCACCGAAAAGGAACGGCGTAGCACCTACGGGCAGGTGCTCGGCCACGCCATCTTCGCGAACTCGGACGACGAACAGGAGATATCGCGCGACTTCGTGAACTACGTCATGAACGGCGACTCGTACGTCCAGTGGTGTCACACGAACCCGGGCGGAACGATGCCCGTCCTGAAGTCGACGTCCGAGAGCGAGGCCTACCGGGACAACGAGATCCTCTCGGCCTGGAGCGACACCATCGACCAGATCTCGTCGGCGCTCGGCAACATGGACCGCTTCGATTTCGTCGACGGCAAGCTCCTTCCCGAGTTCGGTCAAGTGACGAGCAACTCGCTCGTCGCGGAAGCGGTCAACCGCGTCATGATCAAGGAACACGACCCGGAGACGGTGGCCAACGAACAGGCCGAGAAAATGCGTAATGCACTCTCATAATGTCTATCGGAGAACGACTCAACGGCATCACCGGGGCTAGCAGCTACTTCGAAAGTCCGGTGGAGCGCCGCGAGGCGCTCCTCGGCATCCTCCTTATTCTCCCCGCAGTCGTACTCATCAGTGCGGTCATCCTCTACCCGCTCGCGTACAACGTCTACCTGAGTTTCACCGACGTGCCGCTGAACCCCAACCAATCGCCCCAGTGGGTCGGCCTCTCCAACTACATTGAGCTCCTCACCTCGGGGCAGTTCTGGTCGGCGTTCTCGACGACCGTGTTGTTCACGGTCGGCAGCACGGTCCTCTCGACAGTGATCGGGCTCGCGGTGGCGCTGCTGTTCGACCGTCAGTTCCGCGGCCGACGCCTCGTCCGCGGCCTCGTCCTGCTCCCACACGTCACCCCGATCATCGCGGTGGCGTTCGTCTGGCAGTTCATGCTCAGCCCACTCTGGGGGGCTATCCCGAACCTCCTCGCGGACCTGGGCCTCTACAGCAGTCGCGTCGGCTTGCTCGAACAGAGCGGCACGGCGCTCCCGATGGTCATCGTCTTCTCGGCGTGGCGGAACTTCCCGTTCGCGTTCCTGCTGTTCGTCGCACGGCTACAGGCCATCCCCGAATCGATGTACGAGGCCGCACGCATCGACGGCGCGAGCGCGATCGCGCAGTTCAAGGATATCACGCTCCCCGAGCTGCGAGGCACTATCGCCATCATCGTCCTCTTACGCGGGATCTGGGAGTTCAACGCGTTCGCGCAGATCTGGCTGCTCACGAGACAGGTGACGACGCTCCCGATCCTGGCCTACCGGACGGCGTTCGCCAACTTCGAACAGGGCCTCGGTGCGGCGATCGCCTTGCTCCTGTTCGTCATACAGATACTGCTGGTCATCGGGTTCATCACCCTGTTCGGGGAGGACAGCGTGTAAGCTAACCCACGGCTAAAACCGTGAACTTTCACCATGGATTCCCGCTCTAGCCAAATCAGGCAGGGGTTTCACCCCGTTCGCGTTCAGCATCCCGGTGTTCAAACGCACGCCTACGGGTGCGCCTCCTCCGACTCCAGTTTGGTTCCGGAAGAGTCGATAGCCAACGTTCTTCGCGGCATTGTAGTCCGCGTGGTTCGTGTACTCACACCGTTGGCACTCGAAGGTGTCCTGCGACGGGCGGTTGTTCTTAGCTGTGTGCCCGCACGACGAACACCGACGCGACGTGTTCGACGGCTCTACCTGCTCGACGGCAATCCCGCGTGGCTCGGCCTTGTACGTGACGTACTCGTAGAGCCGTCGAAACGCCCACCTGTGGATCCGCTTCGCGCCTGGCATCCGCTCACGAATGTCGGTCAGGTCCTCGAACGCGATGTGCGAACATCCGCGTTCATCGGCTTCAGCGACGAGTTCGTTTGCGATCCGATGGAGCATCTGCTTGAAGCGACCGGTCTCTGTGCGTCCGACAGCCCGGATGTTCTCGTGGGCGTCATGCGAGCCGCACTGTTGAAGCGAGGCACGACGCTTCTCGTACTCCCGTTGCCAGTGGTCGAGTTCGTCACCGGACCAGAATATTCCCGTCGAGGTGACGGCGATGTTCTCGACCCCGAGGTCCACACCGAGAACCGTCCCGTTCTCGCGTGGGTCGGGAGCATCCACATCCGCCTTTGTTCGAATGTGGAGGTAGAACTCGTCACTGTGTTCGCGGTAGTGAAGCGTTGCGCCGGTTATCTCGTAATCGGCGGAGAAAAGATACTGCAAGTGGGGCGTATCGCGGTCTTCGTCGGGCAACACGTACCCGGCGGTGATGCGCCCATCAACGGTCGCGAGCGTCGCATGGTCATCGTGGAACGTTGCGTTGCGCTGGTTGTACTCGACGAACGGCGAGGTGAACGTCGGCAACGAGGCCGTCTTACCACGCTTCCACTTAGCGAGCGTAGCTTTCAGCGCGTCCACGGCTCTCTCACGCGCCGACTGAACGTGGTTGCTGTGCAGGTCGGTTCGATCGCGTACCTCAGAGTACGTCGTCTCATGGAGCACCGACTTGCGGGTTTCGACCCACTCGCCGTCGTAGGCGGCATCAACAACGTAGTTGGCGGCCTTGAGAAACTGCTGAATCGTCTCGCGAAGAAGGTCCGCACCGCTGTCGTTCACGTCGAGTTTGACAGGGATTGTCCGGCGGACCTCCATAAACATCACAATACGTCCTATGCACTTAAACAGTAATACAAGGTGGAGAAGTTGGCCTGCCACCGTTAGTGGTAGTAGAGTCACGCAAACGCCTGTCCTCCCACGACAAAAGTCGGGGGTTTCAACGCATCGATGAACTGGATCGCCATCATCGCCAGCGCGGCCCGCGAGTCCGCGACCGGCGTGCGTCTACTCCGACAACAGGTGCGTCGCGACGGCCGACTGCGTCGCCTCGGATTCTACATTAGCCTCGGGCTCACGCTGCTCGTGTCGCTGTTCCCGTTTTACGTGATGTTCATCACGAGCATCTCGCCCGACGACGCCATCTACGTCGACGACCCCTCGCTGCTGCCGCAGGCGGTCACGCTGAAGCAGTACACCGTCCTGTTCGGCTCCGAAACGTTCGCGTTCACCAGCTACTTCCTGAACAGCGCGGTCGTGGCGTCTATCACCGCGCTGTTCTCGCTCATCATCGGGGTCATCGGCGCCTACAGTTTCACGCGCCTCGAGTACCCCGGCAACACGATCATCCGACGCGGCGTGGTCGTGGTCTACATGCTTTCCGCCATCACAGTCGTCGTCCCGCTGTTCATGCTCATCTCTGCCCTCGGGCTCGTCGATACGCGCCTGAGCCTCCTCATCACCTACACGGTGAGCACGCTGCCGCTGACGCTGTACATGCTCTGGAACTACTTCGAGAGTATTCCGGAAGCTATCGAAGAGGCGGCGATGCTGGACGGCTACTCGCGGATCGAGATCATCTTCCGGGTGATCGTCCCGCTCTCGTTGCCCGTCCTGGTCGCGACGTTCCTGTTCGCGTTCAAGATCGCCTGGAACGAGTACCTGTTCGCGTCGGTGTTTCTCAAGTCACAGGCCAAGCTCACCCTCCCGATCGGGATCGAGCAGATGAACGCCAACTTCTCGAACGTCTGGGGCCAGATCATGGCCGCGTCGTTTCTCACCACGCTACCCATCATCGTGATGTTCCTCTACCTGGAGAAGTACATGGTGGAAGGACTGACCGCGGGGGCCGTAGAGGGATAACTAATGCACGAGACAGACTCACCGGGCACAGACGAAGAGACCAGCCCCGACGCCGAAGCCGTAGAACCGCCGACCGACGGCGATCGCACCGTTGCAGGGGGGACAGCCGACAGCGACGGGACGGCACTCGCAAAGGAGATGACCGCCGAGCAGGGCGGCGAGACGGTGGAGCTCGCTGCACTGACGAAACGGTACGACAGTACGGTCGCCGTCGACAGCATCTCGCTGGATGTCGCGGAAGGCGAGTTCCTCGTCCTGCTCGGCCCCTCCGGTTGCGGCAAGACGACGACCCTGCGGATGGTCGCCGGGCTCGAGAGCATCACGGACGGCTCGGTCATCATCGGTGGAACGGACGTCTCCCAGACCACGCCGCAGAACCGCGACGTGGCGATGGTGTTCCAGAACTACGCGCTGTACCCGCACAAGACGGTCCGGGAGAACATCCGCTTCCCGCTGCGGAAGACCGACCTGTCGAAGGCCGACCAGACCAGTCGCATCGAATCCACCGCCGACCTGCTGGACATCGCCGACCTGCTGGACAAGGAGCCGGCGGCGCTGAGCGGCGGTCAGCGTCAGCGCGTCGCCATCGCGCGCGCTATCGCCCGGGAACCGTCTGTGCTCCTGATGGACGAGCCGCTGTCGAACCTCGACGCGAAGCTGCGGGTCCGGACGCGCTCGGAACTGCGTGACCTCCAACAACGGCTCGGCATCACCACCGTGTACGTCACCCACGACCAGGAGGAGGCGATGAGCATCGCCGACCGCATCGCGATCATGAACCAGGGACGTATCGAACAGGTCGGCACGCCCGAAGAGGTGTACCGAAACCCGAACTCGACGTTTATCGCCGACTTCCTCGGGGACCCATCGATGAACATCGTCTCCACCGCCGGCGAGAACGCTCCCGGCACGAACGACGATGGGATCATCGCGGGACTCGCCGCGGCGGCACCCGATCGCGCTGCACAGGTGGGCGTCCGACCGGAGGACCTCTATCTCGTCGACGGTACCGGGGCGTTCGTCGGGGACAACGCGCCCGATGCGGTGTCGTCGGTGTACGAGTGCCCGCTGACAGTCCTCGAGCCTATCGGACGCGCGTACGAGCTCACACTCGAGACGGGTGCGGAGCAGATCGTCGCTCGGGCCCGGACCGTGCCCGACGAGCTCCGGGGTCGTGACCGAGTCCGGATCGCCTTCGACCGCGACGCGGTGTACGCGTTCGATACCGATGGGAGGCGGCTCCGATGAGACGCGGCTGCACAGTAACCACGACGAACGGGGTGTCACCCACACGGATGGAACGCCAGCGTAACTACCGTTCAGCGGGTGGACTCCGCAACGGCGAGTGTGGTCGCGTCGGACGCGGACTCCAGAACGGAAACGGACGTGATCCCCGATGGTAGAACTCTGCCTCGACAACGTCACCAAGCGCTTCGACGACGCACAGGGCACCGAGACGGCCGTCGACGATATCTCGATGACCGTCGAGGACGAACTGCTGGTGCTGCTCGGGCCGTCAGGCTGTGGCAAGACGACTACCCTGCGGATGATCGCCGGGCTCGAAACGGTCTCGGACGGCCGCATCACCATCGACGGGCGCGACGTGACCGGCACGCCGCCGAGCGACCGCTCCATCGCGATGGTGTTTCAGGACTACGGTCTCTACACCATGATGTCCGTCAGGGAGAACATGGCGTACGGTCTCAAGCATTCGACCGATCTCTCGAAGACTGAGCGGAACGCCCGCGTCGAGGAGATGGCCGAGATGTTCGACATCGGCGAGCTTCTCGATCGGAACGTCACCGAACTCTCCGGCGGGCAGAAACAGCGAGTCTCCCTCGGTCGGGCCATGGTCCGCGAACCGGACGTGTTCCTGCTGGACGAGCCGCTCGCGAGCCTCGACGCGAAGCTGCGAGCCGAAATGCGGACTGAACTTCAGCAGATCCAAGAGGAACTCGACATCACCACCGTGTACGTCACCCACGACCAGAAGGAGGCGATGACGATGGCCGACCGGGTGGCCGTCCTCGACGACGGCGTGCTTCGCCAGCTCGGTCCGCCGGAAGACGTGTACGAGAACCCCGCCGACCGCTTCGTCGCGGACTTCCTCGGGAACCCCGCGATGAACCAACTCCCGGCGACCACCGCTCGGGAGGACGGTCGGTACGACTTCCACGTTTCCGTCGGCGACCGGCGGCTCCGCTTCGCGTCGATACCGTCCGGGGACCTCTCACTCGCCGACGGCGACCCCGTCACCGTCGGCGTGCGGCCCGAGGACCTTCGCCTGAACGACCCGGCGTCGGCTGATTTCGACGCGTCCGTCTCGGTCACTGAGTACCAAGGAAACGATAACTTCGTCCACCTCGAGGTGGGATCCCGCGAGTTGACGGCCGTCGTGCCGCCGGCAGTCAATCCGTCCCCGGGCGACACCGTTCCCGTCACGGTACCGCCCGACGCACTCCACCTGTTCGACGCGGACACCGGTACCGCCCTTCGGTCCGTTCGAGACGGGCAACGGCAATCCGGGGCCGTCCGCTTTTGAGACGCTGGTCGCGTTCCCCTCTCGCCAGTCCGCGAACGAGGCAGTCGAAGCGCTATTGAAATCTCCAGACAGGTACTACACGTGACGACGACAAGAAAACGCGATTCGCAGATCATGCCGTCACGCACTACGTGGAATATCGTCGAAGTGGAGGAGTGAACGGCGTGCCTTCCAATACATGCTATAGCGCCCCAACGCTTTACCGAGATGGTGTATTACAGTGTAACAATGAGTACTGGCGTTGAACCCACGATCACGCTCACTGACGAGGGTGAGTGGTGGATCGCCACAGATACTGAAACGGGCGTTACGTCTCAGGGACAAACGCGACACGAGGCACTTGAGAATCTGGACGAGGCGCTCGCAGGGTATCACGGCGAAGGCGATGACCCGACTGACGAGGAACTCCGAGAGTTCGGGATCGACACGGAAACTAACGACTCTGGCTCGCTCGACGATTCTGAGATTTTCGAGTAAGCGGAAGCCGTATCGATGTCACGTCAGACGTTTTCAGGCAAAGATGTCATGAAGGTGATGGTAAATAGTGGAATTTACGAATGGGATCGAACGAACGGCGATCATGCAATTCTTCGCTGGGAACCGCCTTCTGGCCATGACTCCGATGCACGAACTGTCCCAGTACCGCTTCACGATGAATTGAGCACCGGAACACTGCGTGCTATCGCAAACCAAGCCGGTGCGAACGATTTTCAAGAATTCTGTGACTGGATCGAGCGGAACTGCTGAATTCGTCCCTTGCTTCGGTCTCTATGAACTGGACTCTGTCTCAGATACTGCTGTAGATTGAATTTTTTCACTCTGTGATTGCGCTACAGGCACTCACGAGGGAATCTTGCGATCATCTGCTTCACTCACAACCTTGCCCGATATCTCTAATTGCCCATAGAGAGGATCCATCTCTCACGGAGTCCTTGTTTGTTCCATCTCTCTGGCACTGGATCGCAAAGTAGCGAGTACAAATTTAGCCGGCACAGTAGAGAACTTCACCGTCCGTTTTCGGGTTTGCTGGCGGGGTGGTCTGTCGATGTCTCACGATCTGTGCGGCCGAGACGTAGTAGTATACCGTATAGAAGTCATCGACAAAGACGCGATTGGATGTACTGGTCGTGATTTCTGTGTTTGCAGTGTCGTTTGTTGCGGTGACTCTCGTGGTTTCCGTATGTGGGCCTTCTGTCGTATACGAGCCTCCGAATACCATCTCAAGCGTTACGAGAAATCCCGCGCCAGACTCACTCACGTCCGAACTTTGAACGCTTGCACCTAGCTCACCACCATGGAGCGATCGATGGGCAACAACGTAGGCATTTTCGTAGTCGCTGGCCAGTCCGATTGCTGCGTCTTCGTCGAGATTTTGGGACGGAGTCCGAACGTCGAGACCGACCGCGGATGTAGCGGTTTGACGGTCACACCTGGCTTCGTTACTCTCTTCGCCCGTCAAACTGGTCACACATCCTGCGGTCATCAGAATTCCAACGAACACGAGGGAGATGACCTGTGATTTCGTCCCGGGCATACATTTTTCCATGATGATTGATAGACATAGTCTTTACCTGGGTTGGCTGTATTGAGCGATTAGGCTACCTTCTGAATAGGCGTTGACCTGTGTTGCATTTGCGCCCTGTATTCAGCACGGCTCTATCGACATTACCCACTGATGATACAACTTCCGTAGCAGGTTCGCAGTTCTACTTCTCAACTGATTCGCGACGGTAGTGAGGAGAGGAAGCAGGTAAAAATCGGGACATATAGAGGAATTAGATATCGACCACCATAGATGTGGGGAGACGGTTATCTGAATTGAGGGCGTTGTTAAGAATATGGGTACAAGCGAGAGGGAGGAGCACGACCTGTATTACCCCGGGGAAGACAAGAAATTGAGTACAGCAGTCCTCGAAACGATCCAAAAGCAGACTGATAAAGATATTACAAAGGCAGACTTCCATCTTTACGACGATATTGACCCAGACGCCCTCGATAGTCTCTTTCGTAAGGAATCCACTGCTGAGACTTCAGTACAGTTCAATACTGACGACGTGACGGTCACGCTGTGGGGAGATGGAGCCGTCGCAATTCAGGTCACGCCCCGTACTGACGAGTAGATCATACTACTCTGTTCTATAAGCAACTCTCCTTTTCAGCTCATTCGGAATTGGAGTGAATGAAGCAAGCGTCGAGAATCGGTACCTACCGTGAAGGCGTTACCGGAACACTAATATAAATATAATTATATTATAGACATAGAGACCGACCTGATCTTATAGGTGACTTCAGGATCGTCGTGAAGTGAGCGAAGTAGAGGAAAGATCACGTATATGGCCATTCCTGCTCTTTTTCTGCTATTACCCATTACCATTTTGTATGCTTATCGTTGAGTATTGGACAGATACCCCTCTGCTGAAAACTGCTTTCGGACGCGCCCCAGAGATGATTGTATATCCTGAAGAAGGATATATTGACGAGACGGCCCACTATATCTTCTGGGCAGAGGGAGGGGATTTCAAGGCCTTCGAGGAGGGCCTTGATGCCGACCCGACAGTCACCGATCCGAAAACCCTGACCGAACTGAAAACACGTCGGCTATACCGGGTCACATCCACTGGTCAGGGGGGAGGTACAAAGACACTCCAGGCTTGGCGCGACCTTAACCTTGTGCTGCTTGACGGAGAAGGAACTCAGGATGGTTGGACGCATCGGATGCGGTTTCCTGACCGGGAGGCGCTTGGCCAATATCACAGGCTCTTTCTGGAGCAGGGATGGCCTTTCCGCCTTCAAACGGTTTATCGTGAGTCTGAAGCGCGGAATGATGTTGATGCGTTGTTAACCGACAAACAGAAAGAGGCTCTTGTCACTGCTTATGAGGCTGGACATTTCGATATCCCGCAAACCGCGTCCCAAACCGACGTTGCAACAGAGGTCGGTGTCTCCCCTCAGGCACTTTCTGAACGGCTCCAGCGAGGGATACGAACCTTGATTGAGGCGACAGACATCACCGCATAGGACTTAAATCCCAGAATATTCTCGCACCGCGGGGATAGGGCTGCGAGTGTTCGTTCTCTATACTGATGGCAACTCAAACGCCGATCTACGAAGCAGTTAGGGAACCACGGCGTCGTAAAGTTTGTCAGTATTTGGAAACTACTGAGAGTACCATGGTGACGCTTGAAGAGGTAGCTACGCACGTCGCCACAGACGAACAGACTGAACGCGATAGTTCCGTAGCAGACGAGGAATCTTACCGGCGGATTCTCCTTGATCTCCACCATCGACATCTGCCGAAATTGGACGATGCAGTTGTACTACAGTATGAGTTCGACCGGAAGTTACTGAGTACTAGATCTAAACTACCGGCAGCTATCGAACTAATCAAGAGTATGCAGGGAACCGCTGAGAATACCACTGCGCTCCCATAGACACCCTCTCTGCAGACAACTTTAGTGGCCAGTACACATTTTGTATACTCACCGACCTTACGGCTGTTCCAATAGAAAGATACCCACAAATCCGGTTTCAACTGAAGCGGTAGCGCGGAGTCCCCTTCCTCAAGGAGTGACCAAGGGGAGCGAGTAGGGAGGGGAGGAGCGCGTTCGCATAGGATACACCACCAGTCTATAAGTAGCCACATACTTACATTGAAACTGTGGCAGACGACTACGTGCATCGGACGGCAATCACTCGTCTCGAAGTTACCGACGAGCAACGCGACCTCCTCGAAGACACAATCTCCGAGTGGAAGCGTGGTTGCCAAATCGCCACGGACATGGCGTGGGGCAAGTGCAACGCCAAGAGCGATGTCCAACCCCTCGCCTACGATACCGTGCGCGAAGACACCGACCTCGGGAGCCAGCATGCGATTCTCGCCACCCATCAAGCAGCACAAGCTATCACCGGCTGTATCGAACGCCGGTCGAAGGGGAAGAAGGTTAGCAAGCCCACCTTCACCGCGCCCACGGTGAAGTACGACACCCGGACCATGACGCTCTTCGATGACGACACCGTCTCCCTTTCCACTACGGAGAACCGTGTCCGGTGTGACCTTGCTCTCCCCGAAGCAGATGATGGCTACCAACGGCAGTACCTTGACTCTGACTCGTGGAGCGTCACGGAAAGTACACTCACCACCCGCGACGGCGACTACTTCTTACACATCGGCTTCCGCCGACACAAGAACGATACCGAGCGGAATACTGCCGAGGACGGAACGGTTCTCGGGGTTGACCTCGGTATCGAAAACCTCGCTGTCACCAGTACGGCCTACTTCTTCAGCGGGCGGGAGTTAACCCACGATCTCCGCGAGTTCGAGAAGGTACGTACTGGGCTCCAACAGACCGGGACACGAAGCGCCCATCGAACGCTCGAACAGTCAAGTGGGCGCGAACTTCGATATATCCGCGACGTGCTTCACCGTGCGTCGAACGCCATCGTCACGGAAGCACTCCGATACGAGTGCGACATCATTGCCTTCGAGGACTTGACCCATATCCGCGACCGAACAGGCGCGTCGTGGGGGCACAAGTGGGCGTTCCGGACGCTCTACGAGCAAGTGGAGTACAAAGCCGAAGCGGTCGGTATTTCGGTGAAACAAGTCGGTTCGGCGTACACATCCACGCGGTGCGCCGAGTGTGGATTCACGGCAGACGAGAATCGCCCGACTCGAACCGATTTCTGTTGCCAGAAGTGCGAGTCGGAAGCGAACGCGGACTACAACGCGGCGAAGAACATCGGTATGCGGTACATCCGTCGAGGCCAACAGTCGTCTCGGCGGACGGGCGACAGTCAGCTCGCCCTAAAGTCTGGAACGGTGACGCTGAGTGGCGGATTTACCGCCCACCCGGACGGGTTCGAGGCCGAGTTCATGGACAAGCCCCACCCTCCACGAGCGAACCCGTCAGGGTGAGCGAAGTAGGGTGGGGTAGTTGACTAAAGTCGCAGTCGAGGGATCGCCGAACACCTCATTCCGGCACGGGCACCACGGTCCGCCGGAGGTCGAAGCTCCCGTCCTCTCGGGCGACCTCGGCGAACAGCTCCCACGAGTCGTCGTGGCGAAGGATATCGAGGTACCGGCACGTCCCGAACGACGAGAGGCCGGTCGCCCGGTCGGCGGTCGGCGACGAGTACAGGGGGCCGTCGGGACAGGTATCGACGAACTCGACGAGGTCGGTCGTCACTGCCATCCCCGTCCGTAAGTTCCACGTCCGGCCCTCGTCGGCGACGCCGCTGCCGTCGTAGAAGACGAGCCACGCCGGCGCGTCCGGCGCGGGCACCACCGCGGAGACGCGCGTGTGGTGGTCGTGCCAGTACGCGCGTTCCAGCACGGGGTTTTCCTCGACGCGGTGCCACGTGTCGCCGTCGACGCTCGTCGCGAGGTGGGCCTGCTCGGAGACCCCGTCCGCGCCGGCGTAGAACATGTAGTAGCGCCCGCCGACGGTCACGATGTAGGGGTCCTTCACCGTCCCCGACTCGCCGGTCCCTGGCTGCGGGCGAAACACGGGGCGACTCGTGGACGGATCGATATCCGAAACCGAGGGCGCGTCCGCACACTTCTCGATCACCCAGTCGTTCCCGCCCCGGTCGACCGGCACGTAGAGTTGCACGTCACCGGTCCGCGGGTGCGTGGCGAGCGCCACCCGTTCGATACTGACGACGCCGAGTTCGTCCGCGGTCATCGTGAACAGCGACGAGAGGTCGCCGTCGTCGTACTCGTAGAACGTGACCCGGTTGCCGCGTCGCTCCGGGTCGCGTTTCCGGACCGCGAGATACGTCGTGCCGTCGTGGCGGTGAACACAGGGAGCGCCGACCCAGTGCCCTTCACCGCGTCCCTCGGGTTCGAGGAGCGTTTCGGCGTCGCCGAAGTCCGCCGCCGGTGGGTTCGCGTACATCGTATAATAACAACCACGCTACGGGGTTATAATTTTTCACCGGGCAGCTACCACGTGTCACCGCGTGGCGTCAGGACGGCCGCGTCGAGACCAGAACGGCGGACTCGAGGCCGTCCGCCGAAGACCGGTGGGAACTTATTCAGGGCCGGAGTAGTGAAAGTTAGCTAGCGCGTCCATCCGCCGCACGCACACCCATTCAGCTATGAGCGATCCCGAACTCCTTCGGAAGTTAGAAGATCTCGGTCTGACCGAGTATCAGACGAAAGCGTACGTCGCCGCCGTCCAGGCCGGTCAGATCCCGTTGAGCGAACTGGTCGACGAATCGGGCGTCCCCCAGGGACGGATCTACGACGTCATCGATAACCTAGAGGACATCGGGCTGGTCGAGGTCCGGTCCGGCAGTCGCGGCAAGGAGGTCAGTGCGCCCTCACCGCAGACCGTCCTCGAGGACCTGAAGCGACGGCGGGTCAACGACCTCTCGGAAACCGTCTCCTCGGTCGCGTCCTCGCTCGAGGAACTCCACCAGCAGGCCGAGCGGGACCTCACGGACTTCGTGTCGATGGTCAAGCGCGAGGAAACGGCGCTGCGGCACGCGAAAAGCGCCATCAACATCGCGGACTACTGGCTGACGGTGTGTATCCCCAACGACCGGTACGCCGAGCTCGAACCGGAACTCATCGACGCTGCGGACCGCGGTGTCACTGTCCGCGTCCTCTTTACCGGGACTGACCCGAACGAGGTCGGGCGGGAGTTCCCCGAGCGGTTCCGGATCCGCCACCGGGCCGCCGCGGACACGTTCGTCGTCGCCGACTGCGCCTACGGTGTCTTCTCGAGCAAGCATCCCGCACAGGACCAGCAGTCGTACATTATCAGTCAGGAGTCGAACCTCGTGTTGCTGTTCCAGAACTACGGCGAGCAGATCTGGAACGCGTCGCGGGTGATCCAGGAGACGGCGGAGTTCCCGCGGCGCTACCTCGACCCGTGGCGGACGATCATCGACCTCCGCGAGCGCTTCGACGCCGGCGAGGACTTTGCCGCCATCGTCGAGGGTCGGCGGACGGACACACACGAGACCGGCACCTGGGAGGGACCGATCGTGGAGTACGACGCCGGCGGCCCGGTCGACGTGGACTACATGCGCTCGCCGCCGACGTACGCCTCGATCACGCTGGGGACCGAGGACGGCCCCGTGAAAGTCGGCGGCTGGAAGGCGACGTTCGAGGACGTCGCCGCGACCGGGATCGAAGTGTGGCAAGAGTGACTCCACGTCTGCGGACGTATCGTCTGGCGGGTTCCCCGTCATATCAGGGACGGTAGGGTCGGCTTCCCGTCGTACTGTCTCCCGACGTCAGAACAGCATCTCGTACAGGATGCTGTCGTGCATCGCCGTCGCGATCGCGCCGATCGCCCGCTCACAGTGCGGACAGACGACGAGTTCCGAGGAGCCGGTGTCGCTCTCGCTCATTCGCAGAAACCCGACCTCGTCCTCCTCGGTGATGCGTGCCTCGCATTCGGGACAGCGAGCGCTGTCGACAAACGTAAACGCCATACGCGACATCGACACCGGATACTCCATCACTGTTGGCATCAGTTGCTTCTGTGAGAGGTGTGCGGTACAGAACGTCGGTCGCGCGCCGGTGGTTTCTTGGGTGCCGTATCGTGATAGAGTTACGAGCGCATACCCCCGTCTTTAGGCGGGGGCCAAGCGGACAATAGCGTACATTCCCACCGACGACGCTACGGCTGGATTTCCCACCGATTCACCACCAGTATCAAGATACCTTGAACCATAGTGTGCAACACGGATGAAGACCACACGGCACGCGACCTACAACCTCAACTATCACATAGTGTGGTTGCCGAAGTCCCGCAACTCGGTACTCGTCAACGAGGTCGCTGACCGTGTGCGAACCATCCTCCACGAAATTGCCGACGACAAGGGCCTCGAAATACTCGACCTGACCGTACAACCCGACCACATCCACCTGTTCGTCAGTAGCCCACCGAAGCACGCGCCGTCGCTTCTCGCCAACTGGTTCAAGGGTATTTCCTCACGGAAGTACAACCACCGATACGCCGACCACGATGGCGAGAAAATCGGGTGGGCGAGAGACTACTACGCGGGAACAGCGGGCCATGTATCCAGCGAAACGGTCATGAACTACATCCAGCGTCACGAGGAGGACGAGTCGTGACCGAATTCACGAAGACGCTGGAACTCAAACTTGTGGACCCGAACGCCCACAAGCGGAGGAAACTCCGAGAGACGCGAGAAGCGTACCAGCACGCTCTCCAAGACGCCTTCGACGCCCGATGTATCACGCAGACCGAAGCGAACGACGTGGTGGTCAACTACGACCTGAGCGGGTACGCGAAGAACGCTCTCAAGAAGTACGTCCCGCAACTCACGACGACGTACAACGCGGGCGAACTTCACGACGACCACCCCGTCCGCTTCACGAACGAAGGGCTACGGCTTGACCACAAGCCCGAGAACGCTATCGAGTGGTACGTCAAAATTCCGCACCACGAGGACTACCACCTCTGGATGCCAGCACAACCAAATCCCGAACAACGGGACTGGTTGGAAGCATTGAACGCGGGAGACGCCACGATGGGCGAGAGTCGGCTGTTCGAGCGGGACGGGACGTGGTATCTCCACGTCACCGCTACCCGCAACGTTGAGGATGATTCCGAGATGTCCGCCGAAGAGCGGACGCCCATCGGAGTCGATATTGGAGAAGCGTCACTTGTCACGGTGTGTCACCGCGACAGGCACGGTTCTCCGACCGCTCCCGAACTGTGGGCCGACGAGGGCAAGACTGTTCGTCGGCTCCGCAAGACCTACTTCACCGCCACGAGGCGACTTCAGACGCGCGGAAGTGAGCGTATCTCGGAGTCCTTCGGGGACGATATATGGAACCAGATAGACGACGTGTTCCACCGCGTCACCCGCGAAGTCGTGGAGTACGCCGAGTCCGTCGAGAACCCCGTTCTTGTTCTGGAAGACCTGACGTACATACGGGAGTCGATGGACTACGGCGAGTACATGAACCGCCGTCTCCACGGATGGGGATTCGCCAAACTCCACGCGCAGATACGCTACAAAGCCGTTGAGAAGGGTATCCCCGTCGAGACGGTGAACCCGCGAAACACCTCGAAGGAGTGCCACGCTTGCGGTGAAGTAGGATACCGCCCGCGACAGGCGACGTTCAAGTGTACGAACGATGCGTGCTGTATGGGCGAGTACCAAGCGGACGTGAACGGAGCGGTGAACATCGCAGACCGCTACCTCAGCGGAGAGAGTCGTTTCAGAGAACACGAGAACGACGATGACTCGGCTGAGGGTGGGGGGCGTTTGACCGCCCCACAAGACAGCCAAGCCGATGCTACCAAGCAAGAGACGCTTGGAACGTATGCGTCTTGAAACCGTAGGGCCACGCTCGGCCTGAAATCCCGTGGTGGGATTCCCGCGTCTTCAGGCGCGGGAGGAGGTCAATGGGTCCGGCACCTCTGACGCTTTCGACGCCCGCGGTTACTCGTCCGTATACGGCGCACAGACCTGCGTGATTCCTCCTCGACCGTCACCTACGGCTCCCAGCCCGTTGCCTCGCGGAGCTTCGACGCGTCCGCGCAGGTGTCGTGGACGTACACGTTCTCCACGCCGGGGCCGTGCCAGAGGGAAGATCGATACCAGTGCCACGCTCCGTGTTCAGCGGCTTGCCCACTGCGTTGCAGTTCTCATTGCCACCCGTTGCGACGGTGTCGTCGCTATCGCGTTCCTGCCGATCCGAAGCGTGCGGCCGCCATCATCACTGACCGCTGCGGCCCGGTCGACACGCCGCGATGGGGGGGAACAGTTCCGCTTATAGTGGTGCATGTTGACGTACAACATATGTACAGTAGATATGATCAGTATTTGACCAAACCGACACCTGTGAAGAGACACGGAACGACCGCCAGTGGCGCGTCCGCTGTCGCATCGGTACCGGGCCGGACGAGGGCCACCGTCTCGACGCACGAGCGCCTCTCCCAATGAGCGGCCGACGCCACCCATTGCGACGGCGCACCGTGCTGTCGGCCCTCGGTGCTGGGATCGCCGCTGGCGTGGTGCGTCCTGCGAGCGCCGGGAGTGATACGCCCCCCGACTTCGCCCTCGTGCAGGGCGATACCTGCGTGCCGGTGCGACCGCTCCAGGGCGGGTCGCCCGCCGACGGGCTCTACGAGTACCAGCTTCCCGAACGATACGTCTCCGACGAGAACGGCGCGGTCGTCGGCGACACCGCGCCGTACGCGTCCGCGGGGACGCAAGACCTCCAGCGCCCCCAGACGAGCATCGCGTTCCTCTATCGCGGCCCTGACGGGCTGAGTCTCGTCGTCGTGCACGGCAAAGTGGACGCCGACGACGCAGGGTCCGTGACGTTCCGGCTCGCGGGCCTCCCCGATGACGGACGTTGGCTCGTCAAGGACGACTTCTACCGCGATCCCAACTCGGGGGAGATCGCGACGTCGAACTACGACCGGTGGTACCTCGACCGCGACCCGCAGCGGATCGACTGGACGTGGGGCAGCGCCGGCACCGACGGCGGCGTGTTCCGCGGCCTCGGTGACGACATCGACGTCACCATCGATCCCGCGTTCAACGAGGAGGCCCCCCTTTTCAACGAGTATTACGAGGGGACGGTGACCGACTGGCAGTTCCTCACTGCGACCGACGGCGGCGTCGAGCGCGTCGCACTCGACCGTTCCACCCCGATCCGGGTCACGACTGGCCCCTGTGACGACGCCTCGGCGGGTTCCGAGCAGCGCCGTCGGTCCGACCGGCAGCGCACCGAGCGAACACAGTCGGTCGAGGCCGAGCAGACACGGACCACGGACGGGGCGTCGGGAACGGACCAGCGCCAATCGGCCGACGTCGAGCAGACCCAGGCGAGCGGCGGGTCGGGGTCAGACCAACGGCAATCGGTCACTGTCGAGCAGACCCAGGCGAGCGGCGGGTCGGGGTCAGACCAACGGCAATCGGTCACTGTCGAGCAGACCCAGACCGCGGACAGTGGGTCGGGGCAGTCGACACAGACGCAGTCCGAGCGCACGCGCTCGGTGACCGTCGAGCAGTCCGGTGAGGTCACGGTCACGGACGGGGCCGACTGCGGTGAGGCTGAGTCGGCCATCGACGCGGCGCTCGAGGATACCGACGTCGAATACGAGTGCGAGGACGGCGGGTGACGGCGGTGCGCGTCCGCCGAGGCTACTGGGTCACGAACACTGCGTTCGAGCCGGTCGCCGACCTCGTCCCTATCGGTCCAGTCGCGCATCGCCGTGATCCAGTACCGTGACGTCGTACAGCGCTGTCCAGCGGTACCGGCGACCGTTCCAGTCGAACTCCGACCGCGCGAGGCCGTACAGCAAGAGCGGGAGGCTGACGATATAGCCCGGTACGGCCAGGAGGAACGTCCAGCGGTGAAGTCCGCAGTAGGCGTAGGCGAGCCCCGTCACGATCGTGACGAGCGGGATCGTTAGGATCGGAGCCAGTATCGTCCCGCAGAGAACCAGCAGTGGAAGTACGGCGGCGAACATGACCAGTCCGACCGGGTCGAGATACAGACCTGTCCGCGTCCATCGGACCTGCCGGTCGAGCGTCTCTGCGCAGGTGCCCGCGACCGGCATCGGCCGAACGAGTTCGGGCACCGAGTGGACGCCGTCGACGCGCTGGGTGAGCAAGGCGTCATCGCTCATGGTCCGCCGGAGGTCGGCGATGTACGCGTCGAGGTCGAGGGCGTCGCGTCGAAACGCCATCGTCCCGCCCCACGCGGTGGTCTCCAAGAGCACTGTCAGGGCGGCGCCGACCGCGGTCGGCCCCTCGAGCAGCGCCGACAGCGGCCGCTTGCTGACCACGACCGGCGCCGACGAGACGACGTGGCCCGCAGGAGCCTCGGCGAGGTGGTCGCGGACCGTCGCGAGCCACTCGGGGCCGTGCGCGAAGTCGGCGTCCGTACAGACGAGATACTCCCCTGTCGCCCGCTCGAGGCCGGCAGCTAACGCGTTACATTTCGCTGAACATCGTCGCGGCTCCCCGGCGACCACCACCTCCGCGGGCGTGGCAGCCGCCGCGGCGACGACGGGGTCATCAGGACGGTCACAGGCGACGATGAACTCCTCGCCGGGCGCGAGTTGTTCGACGAGTTCGTCACACGCCCGCGTCCAGCGCCGCGTGGGGAGGACGACGCTCAGGGATCCGTCGATCGCGTGCTGTGGTGGCATTCCTCATCCTCTCTGGTTGCGGCCACAGGGCTATAGCGCTTCTCGTCAGCACCAGGTGGTTTCCTTGGTGGGTCCGCTGCTCCCGGTCGGCGCTGTGGAAAGATGTCCCCGTAGTTTTATCAATACTCACGGTGGCGACTCGTTTGTCGGCGTCACGAAGACTGCCGACGCCTGTTGCCAGCCACAACGCCGTGACCACGCCCACCAGCCACTGATGTCCATCGTCCCCATAGTGGGGTAGCGACTCCACTAGTGAGGCCGCCCACAGCGAACCCCCGCCGAGATGACCGGGGGTTCGCGGCCACCTCACCTGCTCTTGCGGCACGCACGTACCGGCGACCCTGCTCGCCGGATATGGTGAGCTAGCGTGGTGGGGGCAGCGATTCCTATCCACCCAGCCTGCTCGCCGTGCCCGAACGGCGACGGCAGCCGTTCATCAGAACAGGATGCTGTCGTACATGCGGTCGCGACCGTGCCGACCGCCCGCTCGCAGTGCGGACAGACGACGAGTTCCGAGGAGCCGGTGTCGTAGAGTGATTCGTCCCTGGCGAGACAGCGTGCTCCCATGGGTGAGGTCCAGCATCTGCCAGTATCGACTCATTACGGCCACGTATGAGGTGTGTAACTAACCCGCTGTCGCTCGACAGTACTGGTATGGACACACCGGCTTTCACACACGATGCGGACTCAGTGAGCTGTCCCTCGTGCCTGCGGCCGGCGGCGTCGTGGGAGACAGCCGAGCGCTACGGGATCGAGTGTCCGCACTGTGGGCACACGGAGGCGTTCAGTCAGCCCGACTAACCAAGCGACGCCGTGCCGTGTGGCGCCACCGGTACGCTTACTCGACGGTGACGCTTTTCGCGAGGTTTCGCGGCTTGTCGATCGGCCGGTCCTTGAGTGCGGCGACGTGGTAGGCGAACAGCTGCCAGTAGACGTTCGCGACGAGCGGCGCGACCCGGCCCACGTCGGGGACAGTGAAACGCGCGTCGAGGTATTTCTCGTCGTCGGGCATGGACGACGCGCCGATGACGGGCGCACCGCGGGCCTGAGCCTCCTTCACGTTGTTGAGCGTGTCCTCGGGCTCGGTCCCGGCTGTCAGCGTCGCGAGCACCGGCGTGCGCTCCGTGACGAGCGCGAGCGGGCCGTGTTTGAGCTCGCCCGACGCGAAGCCCTCGGCGTGGTCGTAGGAGATCTCCTTGAGTTTGAGTGCGCCCTCGAGCGCGACGGGGTAGCCGAGCTGGCGCCCGACGAAGAAGAACGCGTCATGGTCGGCGTATTCTTCTGCGACCGACTGGACGGCAGCCTCGTCGTCGAGCACCTGCTGGACGGCGCCCGGGAGCTGCTGGAGGTTGCCCAGCACCGTCGACGCCTGGTCCGCCGTGAGCGTCCCGCGCTGGCGGCCGATGTGGACCGCGACCAGCGCCAGCGTCGCGACCTGGGAGGCGAACGTCTTCGTCGCGGCGACGCCGATCTCTGGGCCGGCGCGGATGAACACGCTGTCGTCGGCTTCCCGTGTGACGGTGCTGCCAAGCGTATTCGTCACCGCGAGCGTTCTGGCGCCCGCCTGATTGGCCGCCCGGAGCGCCGACAGCGTGTCGGCCGTCTCGCCGCTCTGCGTGACGGCGATGGTGAGGGTGCGCCACGGGTCGCTGCCGCTGTCGAACGCGTACTCGCTGGCGATCGACACCGACGTGCGGACGTCCGCGAACTCTCCGAGGAGTCGCGCCGCGTACTCACCGGCGTAGTTGGAGGTGCCGCAGGCGACGATCTGGATCTCTTCAATTGACTGCAGGTACTCCTGGGGGAGGTCCAGGTCCAGATCCACTGTGCCGGCCTGTTGGTCGATACGGCCGGCGATCGTCTGGCGCAAGGCGTCGGGTTGCTCGTGGATCTCCTTGAGCATGTAGTGGTCGTAGCCGCTCTTCTCGGCGGCGTCGGCCTCCCACTCGATCGTCTCCGTCGGCGGGTCCACACGGTCGCCGTCGCGATACAGCGTGACGGCGTCGCGAATGACCGCGACGTCGCCGTCTTCCAGGTAGGTCACCTGGTCCGTGTACTCGAGAAACGCCGTCACGTCGCTCGCGAGGTACGTCCCATCGTCGCCGTGGCCGAGCACGAGCGGGCTGTCGTCGCGGGCGGCGTACACGCCGTCGTAGCCCTCGACTGTCGCACAGACCGCGTAGCTGCCCTCGAGGCGGTCCGTGACGGCGGTGAGGGCGTCGACGGGGTCGTCGCCGGCCGCCAGCCGCTCCTCGAGGAGGTGGGGGATGACCTCCGTGTCCGTCTCGCTCGTGAACTCGTGGTCGGCGAGGTCGGCCTTGAGCGCGTCGTAGTTCTCGATGATACCGTTGTGGACGACGGCAACTTCCCGGGTGCAGTCCGTATGCGGGTGGGCGTTCGCGTCCGTCGGCAGGCCATGCGTCGACCAGCGCGTGTGGCCGATGCCGCAGGTCGCCTCGCTGCTGGGCGGGCAGGCCTGGACGAGTTCGTCCACCTCGCCGCTGCACTTCTCGATCGATATGTCGCCGTTGTGGAGGGCGACGCCTGCGGAGTCGTAGCCGCGGTACTCGAGGTTCTGGAGGCCGGTCTGGATGATAGGCAATGCGTCTTGGTCGCCGTGATAGCCGATAATACCACACATAGATTATCCCGTCCGCACGACTGCGTTCGATGCGATGCGATCCCCGACGACGGCGCCGTCGCCGACCGTGACGTCGTCGCCGATCACTGTTCCTGGTTCGAGGACGACCGTGCTGCCGAGCGTCGTGTTGTCGCCGACGACGCCGCCAAGCGTGACGTCTTCATGGACGGTGCCGTCGACAGTCAGCGTCGTCTGGCCGCCGCTGACGGT
Source organism: Halostella limicola (assembly GCF_003675875.1). NCBI lineage: Archaea > Methanobacteriati > Methanobacteriota > Halobacteria > Halobacteriales > Natronoarchaeaceae > Halostella > Halostella limicola. The sequence goes on from NZ_RCDI01000001.1 coordinate 516,232, forward strand.
GCTGCCGGCGCCGACCGTCGCGTTCTCGCCGACGATGCAGTCGCGAACGACGGCGCCGTCCTCGATGACGGCGTCCTGGAGGACGATCGCGTTCGCCACGACCGCGTTCGCGCCGACAGTTACGTTCGGGCCAAGCGCCGTGCCCGGGCGGAGCGTCGTGTTCGGGCCGACGACCGTGTCGGTGCCGACCGTGACGGCGTCCGCGACGGCCGCCGATGGATCGATGCGGCCCGCCGTGGCGTTGGTGGTGTCGTCGAGGAGGTGGGCGTTGACCCGGAGGAGGTCCCACAGCTGGGAGACGTCCGTCCACGTTCCTTGGTGGCGGAGGACGTCGACGCGTGTGTGGTCGGCGAGGTTCGTGACGGCCCGCGGGAGTCCGATCTCGCCTTCCGGGGTGGGGTCGGTGTGGTCGATCACGTCGATGATCGCCGGAGGGAGCCGGTAGACGCCCGCGTTGATGAGTTCCGACGTTGGTTGGTGGGTCGGTTTCTCCTGGATGTCGACCAGCCGTTCGGCGTCGGTCGTGACGACGCCGTACTCCCTGGGTGTGTCGACGCGCGTCGCCGTCACGACCGCGTCGGCATCCGTGTTGGTCGTTCGGACGCGCTCGACGAGGTTAGCGTCGATGATGCGGTCGCCATTGAGCACGAGAAAGTCGTCGTCGACGTAGGGGGCGGCCTGCGCGACGGCGTGGCCCGTGCCGAGTTGGCGCTCCTGGATGGCGTACGTGATGTCGACGCCCCAGTCATCGCCGTCGCCGAAGTGATTCTGGATGCGCGCGCGCTGGTAGCCGACGACGAGGACGATCTCGTCGATGCCGGCCGCCGCGACCGCCTCGACGACGGACTCGAGGATCGGAGTGTTGGCGACCGGCAGCATCGGCTTCGGTCGCCGGTTCGTCAGCGGCCGCAGCCGGCGGCCCTCGCCCGCCGCGAGGATGACCGCTTTCACTCGGGATCACCGTTGTAAGTCATTTGAATCCCATTAACTCCATAACAAGTTAAGTCTTTTACTCATTTTTTCTATCACACTGAATCAGCGTTACCTTGGTGATTTTTCGGGAGAAATATAATTTTAATGACTGCAATTACGGAATGGTGACGCGAGTAAACGTATTCTGGTACGACGTCCCCTCACCGAGGGGATTTGGTACGAGTGTGATGCAGTTCTCACTAGTTTGACTGCACTATTCTTCCGCAGGAGATCGCGGTGACAATGAGAATAGCCATACCAAATTGCAAACTGAAAAGGGCCCTTCCGGCCGGCGAATTCATGGCCGCAAATCCACCGAGTTCTTCGACTACCGTATAGAAGGTGTTAATCCCCATTATTATAACAAGTATGAACACTCCTACTGGCATCCATTTGCCCTCGTTCCACTCTTTCGTAGACATGTGATTGACAAGAGTAATGATATACAGATGATAAATATTGTGATAGGGCGGAGTTATCTCGGTAGAGAGTGGTCGTGCTTGTCAGGAATCGTTTCCGCCTCGTCCTTTACTGAAATAATTCATAGGAAACAGTATCACATAGGAAAGTGTTTAGTAGTTAGGATAATTTTTAGATGACATGTCTAAGGATGGATGGACTGAGAGCAGGTGGAATGCGGTGATGGGATGATGCGCATGCTACAGTCCGAATATCGGCAGCCCATTTTCAAATCATGTCACACGAGTCAGTAACGGGTCCGGAGACGCAAGCCCCCAGAAAACCCGAGACGACGTACGCGGTCGCGATCGTCCCAGGTAACCCCGATGCGGTGTTCCAGACTGCTTGCGGTGCACTCCGCGAAGGGTTTACTGTGTACGTCGCTTCAGATGGCCTTGATCCCGAAGTACACCACCTACTCGAGCAGGTGGATGTCCGTGTCGTCGATGGGCTGGAACACCGTCTCCAGACGGATACCAGAGAAGTACTGACGGACACAGCCAAGGCGGACGATGTCGACGGACTCGTGCTCTGTCACGCCGATGAGACCGTCGACTTCGCTGCGTGTCGGCGCTCGCTCGCCGCGTCGTCGTCGTTCGCTATCTCCGCGTCCGACGAGTCCACGTCGTCCGGTCGATTGGTCGGGATCCCCGCCTACAACGAAGCGGTCGGGATCGGGAGTACGATCATCGCTGCACAGCAGTTCGCTGACGAGGTCGTCGTCGTCGACGACGGCAGCTCGGACGACACTGTTGCAATCGCTCGTGATACGGGGGCGACGGTGCTCGAACACGAGGAGAATAAAGGGAAGGGGCGCGCCCTCCAGACGTTCTTCGAGTATGCCCGCTCGTCGAACCACGAGTCGTTCGTCGTGCTTGATGGCGATGGCCAACACCTGCCAGAGGACATTCCGGCCGTCGTTGATCCGGTCGAAACGGAGGATGCGGACGTCGTCATCGGCAGTCGCTATCTCGAGGGAACCGGCGCCGACGAAACGCCGTTCTATCGTCGACTCGGCCAGAAGACGCTCGACTATCTGACCGTCGGCTCGAGCGGAACGAAGCTCTCCGATACCCAGAGCGGGTTTCGGGCGTTTTCGCCGGACGCGGTTGATCGGCTGTCGATCCAGACGGACGGGATGGGCGTCGAAAGCGAGATGATCGGGAACGCGATGGACCACGATCTGACGATTGACGAGGTCGCCATCGACGTCCGGTACGAAGGCGTCGACGGCCAGACGTACAATCCACTGCAGCACGGGCTGCGCGTCGCAACGTTCCTCCTGCAACTCATCCGGGATCGCCATCCATTGGCGTTCTTCGGTGTGCCGGGCTTCCTCTGTACCGCCGCGGGTGTGACGCTCGGTGTGAACGTGATCCTCCTCTACAACAGCGCCGGTACCTTCGCGATCGGCCGCACGCTCGGAGGCATCTTCCTGATGATCGTGGGAGTGCTCGGCGTGTTCTGTGGGCTCGTCCTGAATCGGATGTCGAACATGATTACCGAACTGAAGGAGGTGTCGCGATGACGGCCGATGTCGATGTGACGATCGTGCTGGGGACGCGCCCCGAGATCATCAAGCTCGCGCCCGTCATCCGCGCCTGTGAACAGTACGACGTGGCGTACTCGGTAATCCACACGGGTCAGCACTACTCCGACTCGCTCGATACCGTCTTCTTCGACCAGCTCGAACTCCCGGAGCCTGACCACCACCTCGGCGTCGGATCGGACACGCATGCGAACCAGACGGCCGCAATGATGGTCGGGATCGAGGAGCTCCTGCTTGCGGAAGACCCGGAGGTCGTGCTGGTGCAGGGCGATACGAACTCCGTGCTCGCGGGCGCCATCGCGACGAGCAAACTGGATATCGAGCTCGGCCACATCGAAGCCGGGCTCCGGAGTTTCGACCGATCGATGCCTGAAGAGACGAATCGGATCGTTACGGACCACGTCGGCGACTACTTGTTCGCGCCGACCGAGCAGTCACGCGAGTACCTGCTGGATGAAGGCGTCGACGACGAGCGTATCTACGTCACCGGCAACACCGTCGTCGATGCGGTTGAACAGAACCGGGCGCTCGCCGAACAGAAGAGTGATATACTCAACACTCTGGGAGTCGAACGACGTGAGTTCGCCCTGATGACTGCCCACCGCGCGGAGAACGTTGACGACAAAGACCGATTCAAGGAGCTACTCGATGGTGTCGGGCAGGTGGCGGAAGAGTTGTCAATCGACCTCCTCTATCCGATTCACCCCCGTGCGCGGAGCAAGCTCAATGAGTTCGACCTTGATGTTCATGCTCGTATCCGGCTTATCGAGCCGCAGGACTATTTGGATTTCCTGACGCTCGAGAGTGCAGCTTCGCTCATCCTGACTGACTCCGGCGGCGTTCAGGAGGAAGCTTGTATTCTGGGTGTCCCCTGTGTGACGCTGCGGGAGAACACGGAACGTCCGGAGACGATCGAGGCAGGTGCGAACCGCCTCGTCGGAACGGACCCAAGCCGGATCGTTGATGGGGCCGTCACAGCCGTCACCGACGCTGGTGACTGGCAGAACCCCTTCGGTGACGGCACTGCTGGCGAACGGATTCTGGACGCGCTACCGATTACGATGCGATCAGAGGTGCTACAATGAGTACGATCTGTGTCCATGGACTAGGCTATATCGGCCTGCCGACCGCTGCAATGTTCGCTAATTACGACCACGACGTCATCGGTTACGACGCTGATTCCGAGGTTATAGACCAGCTCAATGACGGTGAAGTCCACTTCGACGAACCTGGTCTGCGAGCGTTCGTGACGCAAGCGCTCGAATCCGGGAATCTTACCGTCAGTGACGAAGTCGTCCCTGCGAAGTACCACATTATCGCTGTGCCGACGCCGTTCGATGACGACACCAAGGAAGCCGACCTGGCGTACGTGAAGACTGCAGGTGAGGCGATCGTACCGCACTTGCGGACGGGCGACACGGTAATTCTGGAGTCGACCGTGCCGCCAGGGACGACTGTCGACGTGTTACAGCCGGTCCTCGAGGAAAGCGGCCTCAATGCGGGCAACGACTTTGCGCTCGTTCACTGCCCCGAGACGGTACTCCCGGGGAACATCATCACCGAACTGCGGGAGAACAATCGTATCATCGGCGGCGTCAACGGCGTCTCAACGCAGGCAGCCGTCCGACTGTACGAGTCGTTCGTCGAAGGCGAGATTCGGACGACGGCAAACGCGACGACCGCCGAGTTCGTCAAACTGATCCAGAACACGTTCCGCGATACGAACATTGCCCTCGCGAACGAGATCGCGATTCTGGCGGACGACTACGGGATCGACTCGCGGGAAGCGATCGACCTGGCGAATCAGCACCCTCGTGTCGATATCCACCAACCCGGGCCGGGGGTTGGCGGCCATTGTCTCCCTATCGATCCCTGGTTCCTCGGCCAGAACTCCGACAAACTGGATCTGATTGAGGTTGCCCGGCAGGTGAACGATGGAATGTCTGAGTACGTCATCGAGATCCTGCAAGACGAACTCGGCTCGGTGGCCGGCAAGAAAATCGCCATTCTAGGTGTGGCGTATAAAGGGAACGTCGGCGATACGCGAATGAGTCCTGGCTTGAAGCTGGCTCGTGACTTGCAGGCAGTGGAATCAACTGAGGCTGACGCGGCAATTGTGGATGGTGGTTCGTCGGTTGATATTGCACTGCACGACCCGCATGTGACTGATTCAACGCTTGATCTCACTGACCTTGATGACGCTGTCAGTGATGCAGATGCAGTTGTGATCACCACTGATCACGATGAATTCGAACAACTCGACCCTCGGCAGATAGGCGATCTCATGAATTGGGATCTGGTCGTTGACACGAAAGCGATCCTTCCGGAAGCACGGTGGCAATCAGCAGACATGACCCTGCGACGTATCTAACCGATGTCTAATACAAGTGAAACAACAACGTGGATCGACCTGGTAAGTCCCTCTCATCCGTTCTTCTTCCGCGCATTAGCTGATGAATTCCCGGAGATGCGACTCCAAACGACTGTCCGGGAGAAAACGGAGACAGTTGCCCTCGCGGCCGAGGCCGGATTTAAGTATCGTGTGGTTGGCAGAGACTTCGATAACCCTCGTCTTCGGAAGTTCGGTATCCCGCTTCGCACTGGGCAACTCGCGCTGTCCGCCCCCCAAGCAGACGTGTCCTTCTCGTCCCGAAATGCGATGTGTATCCTCGCATCCAAGGCAAGGGGAATTCCATCGATACACTTCACAGACAATGACATCACCGCGCATGTCGATGGACTCTCCTTCGAGAAACTCTACAACCGGCTTGAAGCGATGGCGACGCACAACGTCGTCCCGGCAGCCTTCGAGACGAACGAGCTCGTCAAACGCGGTGCGGATCCCGAGAGTGTGCACACCTACGACGGCTACAAGGAAGATATCTACATTGCTGATTTTGAGTCTGATCCGGCGTTTACCGATCAGTTCCCCTTCGAGGAGTATATCGTCGTCCGGCCGGAAGCACTCGACGCTGCCTATGTTGATACTGAGGAGTCACTCGTTCCCGAGTTGCTTGAGGGTGCTGTCGAACGGGATTTGAGTGTCGTTTATCTTCCCCGCGGCCGGGGGGACGAGCGATATGCAGCTCCCTATGACGACACGGAGGTCTACACACCGGATGAAGCACTCAACGGGCTCCAGCTGGCTTGGCACTCGAGATGTATGCTCACTGGGTCCGGCACGATGGCGCGGGAAGCAGCCTGTATGGAGAAACCAGCCGTGTCCTTCTTCCCGAACACGCTACTCTCGGTGGACCGCGAACTCGAAGCTGACGGGCGGATCTTCCATTCACGCGATCCAACTGCGATTTTCGATTATATCGATTCACTCTCAAACCAAGATATTTCACCGGATCTAACGCGATCGAGGACTGTCCGTCAAGAAGTCGCTGAGATTGTCACGGAGATTATCAATGAAGAACACCATCCCTGAGAGCGCTGAGACTGACGACCAGGACGCTGAACGAACGGAGTCTGACGATTCGGTTCCCCGTAGTTCGGAACCTGATAACGCGGCTCCCGATATCGACGTCACGTACGATTTAGAGGACATCTGCGATCGCTGTCTTGAGTGGGCTGCAGCGCAGGAGTATGCAGGCTATGACCCGTACGATGGCTTGAATAGTCCCTATCTCTCTGCCGTCTCAGACAACTGGTTAACACGGCTGATCGGAATCCATACGGTGAACAAATCTCCGATCAATCTCCGGCCGTTGCTCAACGTCCCGAAAGAGCGCAATCCAAAGGGAGTTGCTCTGTTTGCGATGGCGTATTTGAACCGGTACCGCGAGACTGGCCGGGATGCTGACAAAGACACAGCAGAAGACCTTCTTCGCTGGCTCGATCGAAATCGCTCTCCGAATTATGACGACGCCGCATGGGGGTACAACTTTGACTGGCAGAACGCGCGGAAGTTCTTTCTGCCGGAATATTATCCCTCCATTGTCGTCACCGTTTTCGGCGGTCGGGCGTTCCTCGAGTACTACACCGTGACTGGTGTAGAGTGGGCACTTGAGACGGCAAAATCAGCGGCGTCGTTCATCCGCACCCACATTAACCAAGAGCAGGTCAATGGCTTCGACGTATTCACCTACACGCCCTACGATTCGTTCGTCTTGATAAACACGAACGCTCTCGCTGCAGGTTTCTTCTATCGGCTTGGGAACCATACAACTTCGACAGCGTTGTCAGATCGAGCGGAAGAACTCTTCGAGTTTGTTATCGATGCTCAAGCGAGCAGTGGCGGATGGTACTACGCGATGCCTGCTACGGACTCGCATTTGAGCCACGACAACTTCCACACTGGATTCGTTTTGGAGAGCCTCTACGAATATGCGATGGAGCAGTCCGACGATCATCCTGCGAAACGGGCCTATCAGAAAGGCATGGAGTTCTACCAGCAAAACCTGTTTGATGAGAACGGCGCACCTCGCTTTGAAGCCGATCAACGTTACCCCTATGACGCCCACGCCGCTGCTCAAGCAATACTCACCTTCGTCCAACGAGGGTCCGACCGGGACTGGGAGCTTGCGGGCGACGTTTGCCAATGGTCGCTCGATAATCTCTTTGATTCAGAAGGATACTTCTACCGGCGAATCGGGCGTGTCCTTACCGACAAAACACCGTACATGCGGTGGAGTCAAGCTTGGATGTGCTATGCGCTTTCAGCATTTAGTCTCCATAGCACAAAGGCTCTCTCGACTGCTGAAACTGAGTAACGGGAACGTTTCGTATTGTCCCGTGGTCTTTCTGGGTATTGTAGGGATTCACGAATAGCCCGCGCTCAGGATGAGTAGCCATGAAGATGTACGAGTTTGTGTCCACAATCGTAGATAGCGGGTGCCTGCCCTTCTTGTACGAGACTACGGTTTCCCAGGTTTCAAATGAATCGGCAGACGTCGCATGCAGTACACAGGCCTCATGCTGTGGTTCCGTTGCGGGTTCGATCGCAGTCGAGAAAAATACGTGATATTCCCCACTGATTTCCAGTGTCTCTGCGTAATAGACGGGACTTGAGACTGTATGAAGCGTCTCTACAGGTGGGTCTTCGGCGTTAAGATCATTGCGATCGAGTTTCACGATCCGGTTTTCCTCTGTGTATGGACAATCCATCCCCCAAAGGATGGCGGACGGAGTAAACGCAAGGTCGACCGCTCGCCAGAGTTGACTTCCAGTTCCGATGACCTCTAACTCCCCCTCAGAAAGTCGGAGGATCATGGATTCATCGTCCGTATCTCCGGTCGTAATCCACCGATCACCAGTATACGGATCCACTTGTACCGAATGTATATGTCGTGCATCAAATGATGCTATCGTTGTCCACGACACGCCATCGTTCCGACTGGCGAGAAGGCGTGGTTGCTGTGATCGGTCTAATGGATACTCTCCGAGATAGATTATACCTTCGTGGGCACAGAACCCCGACGGGAGGATTCCCATCGGCCCTGAAGAGGCGGGCAATTGGCGGACTGCTACCCAGGAATTTCCGTTGTCTAAACTCCGAAAGAGACGATTCCCTTGCGTTGCATAGAGTTCGTCAGTAGTTACTCGCCAGACGTTTGTGGTCAAATACGGCCCAACTAATTGGGAGAGAACTTCTTTCGTGACGCTGTTCGTCTGGAGCAGTCGACTTAGTGAACCTGTCCGTATCCCGAGACTTGGGAGGTGACTGACCTGGGTGAACTCCAATCCACCTCTTTCATCGTACACATTTTGACTATCTGACGTATATAGCATATCTTCCCAGATTCCTTCTAACTTCATGCTCTCTCTAATTCATGTCCTCGCCTAAACTATTACGGTTGTCATTTATGTGTTTCTGTCATTAAAGGCATAACACCTGATTGATAAGATATATCTGATAGGCTGTCTAATGGGGTAGCAATGCCAGAATCACCGAATGTTCTTTTCCTCGTTCTCGATTCGATGCGGACTGATCGAGTATCATGTTACGGTCATGATCGGAAGACAACTCCAAACCTAGATGAATTTGCTTCGTCGGCAACTCGCTATACGAACGCGTATACTCCCGCGCCGTGGACTCTTCCCACACACACCTCGTTGTTTACCGGCCTCTTTCCCTCTGAACACGGCATCACGAACGCGTTCCCCGATAGTAATCTTCAGCTCTCTCCGGAGATCTCGACACTTGCGGAGAAACTTCGTGATTCAGGGTATCGGACGGCTGGCTTTTCTAACAATCCCTGGGTCGGAAAGACATCGGGACTTGACAGAGGTTTTGACGACTACGTTGAGTGGAACCTCGAAATTGGGAGTGAAGCAACCTCTGCGATCCATTCGACGACTGACCGGCTTGCCTCGCGGTTCAATTCGCTGGTCGGGCATGCAGCTCGTCAGCCGATTTATCTTCTGAAACGTCCCTTCTTTACCGACTCGCTCACGCGGCGAGCGTCGACATGGATTGACACCGCATCCGCTGATGGACAGCCTTGGTTCTGTTTCATGAACCTCATGGAAGCCCACAGTCCGTACTTTCCGCGCAAGTGGGCCTTCCGGGAACTCGGGCTCTCCACACCAGGGCCTATCGAACCCCGGGTGTTGAACACGAAACTACTGGCCTATATCATGGGAAAAGCCGATCTTGAGCCGGACACCCGCGAACGGGTGATGGAGTTCTATGATGCGAGTCTTCGCTATCAGGATCGGAAAGTGGCCGAATTGCTGGACCTTCTTCGAGAGAAGGGCGTGTTCGATGACACGATAATCGTTATTTGTTCTGACCACGGGAAGACGCTCGGTGGATTCGACCGTTCAGAAACTCCGCCTCACTATCTTCGAGATATCAATACCCGTGTTCCGCTGATCGTTAAAGCTCCTGACCAGAACAATGGCGCCCTCGTCAAATCGCCCGTTGAACTTGTCTCTCTTCATCAGTATATCTCAAACGGTGCATCACAAGCAGTCGAAGAGTATCAGCCGGATGCCGACCACGCTCTATTTGAAGACTTTATTCCCCACACGGGGCGGCAAACCCCATATGATGACGTAACCTACTGGCGAGGGTTGGGAACTACTTCGGGGAAGTTCGTCCAGAGTGATACGGACGACAGCTATCTCTTTGACGGCAAAGGATTCGATGAACAGGTCCTTGCTGACTCCGATTCTACGTTACAAAGTAGATTAACAGATGCCCTTTCCAGTCGTATTGATAATCTTGGTAATACGGCTTCGGATGAGGATGGTAATCGGATGGACGATCTAGAGGGAGATGTTCAAGCGCAGCTCAAGGACCTCGGGTATATGAAATAGGATAGCAGACGGAGAGGAGTCTCCTTAGTTTGTGAATACCATCTCAAGTTTTGTTAATATATATATATATATAAATAATTTTTATTTTTATATAAAATATTAATAACAAAATATCGTTATAACTTATTATATAGTGTATGAAATAATATCTTCCCAATCCTGCTCAGCACTTTCGTAAGAGAACGATTGTCCAACTGATATAGCATTCTCTTCAAGCGTGTTGCGTAATTCTTCATCCGTGAGAAGACGTTCCATAGCCTCCACAAAGTCCGATAGGTCACGGTTATCAACCAGTAATACATTTTCCTCATTAGTCGCAATATCTGGAATGTTTCCGATAGATGGTGTTATACAGGCAAGTCCCATAGCCATTGATTCCAAGAGTGAAAGTCCCAGAGCCTCTCGCTTTGACGTCAGTACAAATATACTTGATTTTGAATAGAATTCTACGGGTTCGTTAATCCAACCAGGCAGAGTAACACTATCCGAGAGCTTATACTCTTCTATGACTGCTCGAACGGACTTTTCCAACTCTCCGCTTCCAAGCATTACTGCTTGAACATTATATCCTCGTTCTCGTAGTTCCTTAATTGCGTGAATAAACAACAGAGGATCCTTTTCAGGCGCAAAACGTCCTGACCATACAAAGTCGTATACCACTTCTTTCTTCCTCTTAGGGTTATATTTTTCAGTATCGATCGCATTAGTGAGGATAAATATATTTTCTATCGGTACCCCATATTGGGTGAGCTGAGATTTATGTTCTGTTCCGAGTACTGACAGGGAACCAAATTGTCGGAATACAGTTTTTGGGAATATTCGATACCATGATTGGGCATGAACATCCAAATCAGCTCCAAGGATACCTAAGTGAGTCGGTGTTTTTGATATATTGCCTATGAGCAGAGCATACATGCCATAGGGAAAAAGAGAGAAAGACACTACAAGATCATAATCGTTGGTCACGGCATCTTTAAAAGCTTCAAAGAAGATTAGAATTATCCCTAGCATTCTAAAACCAAATGTTGGTACTTTTTGATACTGTATTTCAACATTCTCATTGGGAGTAAGGCAGACCATTTTAGTTCTGTCAGCAACTGTTGCTAATGGTTCTATGTGGCGCTTGATCTTGTCAGGGTTGGAATGCTCGGAGATGACTAAGACATTTTGGTCAACTGTATCGTTCTTTTCTCTCACACCCATGGGAATAGTATAATATTTTATAAATCCTACGATCTCTCCCACACATTATTCTACACGGTCTAGACCGGAATACGGGAGAGCATCAAAAGTGATATAGGTGTAGAAATTACCTCTTTGAATACATGTCCTCTCTTGCTAATATCGGTCGTCAATTCCTCCTAAAGTCTGGTTCACAAATTGTCTCACTCCTCACTATAATGTATTTTACTCGGATACTTTCTCCAGAACAACTTGGACAATACTTTTACTTTGAATCTTTATTAGGGATGGTGGCTATTTTTGCTGGTTTTGGAATTTCAGGGGCAACTGAAAAATATGTGAGCGAAAAATCTGATAGATCTCTTTGGTTCTCCTCAGGCTTGTTCCTTATTATTTGTACGTCTATTGCTATTTCTGCTCTATTTATTATATTTAATTCTAAGGTCCATGAAATACTTTCTTCTCAGTATCTATTACTATTTATTATAGCGTTAGTATCTACTCGACTCTATTCGATTTATCAACACCTACTACGCGCAGAATTACGTGCCGCTACAGCAGGCAGTATTGATCTGGCACGATTTGTTGTAATATTCGCTATATCTTTCCTCCTCGTAAAGTATGGGCTTGGATCGACTGGACTCATCCTGGGATACATACTTTCTCATGTACTTCTTCTCCCTATTTCTGTCTTTATTTCTAAAACTTCAGTTACTATACCTAGATTCCAGGAGGGGAGAGAGTTGATACATTTTGCTAAGTATTATGCCATCAATGTTCTTGGATCCAAAATATTCTATCTGGCTGATGTTGTGATAATTGGTATACTTCTAACAAAAGCTGATGTGGGGCGTTATGAAATAGCTTGGAGGCTTATATTTGCAGGCATGATGTTGAACAGTATCATTTCAAATACAGTATTTTCCTATATTAGCAAATCATACGGAGAAAATGATACGAAAGGGATCACCAGCGAAATTGGCCAGAGTCTACGCTATATTCTTCTGATCCCCTTTGCCACCGCTGCTGGTGCATTCTTTATAGGTCAAGAAGTCATCTCATTACTTTTCACAGCGGATTACACGACTCCTCGGTTAGTTATTACAATACTGGGGGTTGGATTCATTTTCCAAGCTATTTTTTCTCTGTTCAGTCGATCGCTTATTGCTATAGACAAACCAAAGATGGCTTTTTATGCGACTACGGCTGCCATAACAGTGAATTTAGTAATGAATCTACTATTCATACCTATCTTTGGCAGCCTTGGAGCTGCAACAGCAACAGCAGTCTCGTATGCATTTGCTGCAGTCATCTATTATTTTACACTCCGGCGTTATGTCAAAATATCATTTTCATGGACAAGACTGAAAATACAGTCCTCAGCGGCGATCTTAATGGCAATTGGGTTAGCAAGTACGATAAAATGGATGGGGAAGTCATCAGATATTTTAGTTATAGTATATCTCCTGGGAGGCGGGGCGATCTACATCGTATTGCTCCTATCTTCGCACAAAATTAGATATGATATTATAAAGCTATTGAGGGAAACAAGATATTAACTGGTAGCTTCCTGAATCATTTGTTCTAGGTCTCGAACATTAACTCTTAGATCTGGGCCAACTGAATGACAGTGTAAACAACCATACCAAAATCCATGCTGTTTAGACAGTGAATAATAAACCCGCGTATTCGAATTTCCTCTGAGTAATTCAATTACGGAGACTTCGTCAGAATAGATCAGATCCGTCAAACCTGCCCCATGAGGTGCAACTATCGTATCTGCTTGTGAGAAAAGAGCAACAGTTTCGGCAACGCTCATTTCGGATAGAGTATATCGCTCGAATCCATATTTTTCCAAACATTCCATGACAGCCTCTTCATTCACAACCTGTCGTGCAGAGGCGTCATTACGCGTAATATATACGTTAGAGGTGAATCGGTTTTTACTGACCCGTTTTAATGCTTCAGACCTCATACGTTCACGAAGCCATCCTGTGGAGAGCGCCGACCAGGATCTATGATCTGCTTCCCGTCTGGATGTAGGGAGGATGAGCTTATCGACAGTTGCATATTCTGAGTCCCAAAAAATGAGATCCTCTTCAGAGTATCCTAGCAAGTCGAGTGATTCTAACTGAAAACTTGTTGGATTTGGTCCAATAATTAGCGGTGGGCTGTTTCCGGTTTCTTTCCTATATCGCTCAACTCCTTCAAGCCGAGTGAGAGTTTCTGCAGTCCAATGAAAATACCCCTTATTCCAAGCATTATATAGTAGAACAGCGGAATCAAAGTGATCCGTTTCGGGATTAGAGATCAAGCCCGGATCACGTGAAATATCTTTTATTGTATTGTATATATTTGCTACAAGAACTTGAGGGCTTCCAAGTGGTTCAATTGGGAACTTACCATTTATGACAACTAAAGGATAAGTACCTAGCAATTTTGCCTCAGTCGTCCCCACGTAGGGTTTCGTGATGGTAAAATTCCCCTGCTGATTCATTATCTTTGAGTCGATATAATCGTATGAATCGGGGAGAGGTTTTTCAATCTTTTTAGCCGAATCGTACTCAAACACTTTCCCTTTATCTTGACATATTCGGTATAGTTCTTGATCGTCTATGATCAGGGGGTTATAATCGTTTGTGAGGAAGTTTGCTACGGGTGAAAGCGATATTTGTAAACCTCTTTCATATATCCACTCTGTGGCCGCAGAAATACCATTTTGACGATACTCACTTATTATCTCCTCTCGGAAGGACATACAACCTTACTAGAGACGCTGCTATTCAATAATTCGATCCGTTGGTAAACATATAAGGATTAAAATATAAGCTCAAATACAGAGGAATAATTCTAAAGATACCCTAAGTTTTCAAGTCGATCTTCAACTTCACCGTGAGTTGATTCTTTCTCCTGGGGAGCTTGGTACTGAGGTGGATCGAAGTATTCTACTTCTTTGTTTGATTGGCTAATAACTACATCCCCATCCATATCATTAGGTACTTTCATATCGCACAGGTGTAGCAGCGTTGGGGCAATATCGATCAGGTTAGGAGAATCCAAGTTTGAGGTTATATCTTGTCCCTTAGCAACAAATATGCCGTCTGAGTCATGGTGAGCGATCGATTCATCAAGTATCGTCTGTCCAATTGGCCCATCGTTCATCTTCATTTCATTGGACGATACAATAATTTCAGCCGCATCATCAGTATAAGGGCCATAATAAACCTCGTACCGTTCTTTTGCCGAAATGCCATCTATCTCATTTATACCCTTGATAATCTCCTTGATTATAGCACTTTCTTCCTTACTCTCCGGTATTCTATTGATACGTATACCAGCTTCGTCTTTTGAACGACAATAAGCAATTGAGGATTCTAGATCTATTTCCTTTTTTGCTTCTAGAATAAATCCTGCAGACTGGAGGAGATCTTTGATCTGTTTCAAGAAAGGACGAATAGAATCAAATTGGAGCAACTTTCGTCCTATTTTTCCCACAGATACCTTTGAGAGGTTTTGGAGATTTTTGTCTTCGGATTTCTCTCTTGTACCGGTTTTTAAATATCTATTCTTTTCGAGCCAGTCATTTGCGTAAAATAGTCTATCAAATATCCGAAACCCGTGATCACTTATTAGTAACAGATTATCTTCTTCATATAAACTATTATCTATGTCTTTAATATAATCATCAACCTCTGCCAACACCTCTCTCACAGCTGTGGCGATCTCACTCTCAGGGTTCTGTTTCAACTCTTTATAGCCGGCATGCTGTAACCAATCCGTTACACTCACTAACTGGAATAGGATATCATGATCGTCTTCATTTAAAACTTTTCTGAATTGTTTGGAATTGTGAGTGAAACTTTTAGAAAGCTTTTCGATTTTTTGTTTAGAAGTGCCACTAAGTGTTGGATATTGAGGGGGTTCAATACTATATTTATCATAAATATCGGCTGGTGTGGGTTCTGTTTGATCATCCAACCAAGAAGGTACTATATCGCCTTCAATTCGAGCTGGAAAGCAAAGCGGGAGATTCCATAAAAAGATATCATTCTCACCTTCATAGAGATATTCATAGAATGTCTTTGATTTTAGATCTTCTCCGGTGTTGTATTCCATATCTCCATTTTGATACGAGACAAAATCAAAAACCCCATGCTTACCTTGTTGCTTCCCTGTTTGAAAGGATGCCCAAGCTGCAGCAGTTAAAGGAGGATTCGTACTCTGCAACTCCGAAGAAATATTATCATTGACTAATCTCTGTATGTATGGTGTGTATTCTAGTAGATCGTGATGGAAGGCATCAAGGCCTATGATTACGGTTCTAGTCATGATACGGCGGAGTAGTTCAATTATTAAATAAATGACGATCCGTATATGTACATCACCCTCATTGATATATGACGGTGCCCGCAATAAGAGACTCTAATAAACCCTTTTTGGGTATGAAACCTCCGGCGACCGGTCTGACAAAACCACCTATATCCAATACACTATAAATATAACATAAATTTACGTCATTTACTTATATAAATATACGTTTCTTCAGACACATAAACTTTATTCACCCCGGGATGTGAGTTGATTCTTTCTTCAGATGATCTCCACGATTCGAGGGAAATATAATTCCCTAATACAACATGATTCCATTCATAATTAATTACAAAGCTGCCCTTCTCAATATTGTTATGTTCCCTAATATTAATCACGTCTTCAGATTGCATTACTCGCGTAGGTGGTTTCTTCCCACTCTCACCAAACTTCTCAGTTAAATACATACTCAATAAATAACGCGGCTTTTGGGTTGAGTAAATAGGATCATCTAAATACTCACCGATAAAGCTACTTGCAACTTTGTAATCATCTAAGCCATCGGTTCGATTAATAAGATCGGCTTCGGCATTCGCCGCATAAAATAAGGGTGCTTGGAGTAGTAGCCCACCAAGTGCGATTACAACGAATACACGTCGAATCTTTACGCGTTTCCAGATCTTCTCTCCAATTTGTAATCTCCAGCAGTAAGCGAGACAAAGGATTGTAGGGAAATGCAGCCAAGGAATTGGGATTGATCCGATAGTCAATCTGAGTGTTATAAATACACCAGTTCCAACAATGAAAGAACTGATCAAAAAGTCTAATAGATGTAATTTCCTGTTCTGGAGGCGCCGTAACATCATAATCCCGAATGATGAAAGAACCAAACCAACTATAATATATTTGAATATTGATAAATAAGTCAATACCTCTGGCCGGACCAGATAGATCTCCGAAAGCTCTTCAGGTAGAGTGTTTGCTCCAAGCCATCCTCCCAAGAACTTGGATATACTAGATATTTCGTGAACACGTAACACCATTGGCACAGCGGTAGTATATATGAACTCGCTTATCCTTGTTATCAGAATTATAGAGATGGCGATCACTGGTAATAACATCCTCATTGATATAATTTTAGTGCGCTCAGAAACTATATCTGGGTGCCAGTGGTACAAAGTCCCAATACTTATGGCCAAAGCTAATATCGAAGAGAGTCCAATGACAGACCAATTATAAGAAGTGAACATTAATGTTGTCATGATTATAGTAAATGCGGGTGCTATTCGTCTGTAATGATCAAAGTTTCTTGCAAATATGATCAGGAGTGTTATAACACAGAGAAATAACACTGCTCCCATTCCATGAGGCCAATAAAATAACTTATTTGTTCCATTTATCCCAGATACAAAATGCAAGAATACGATACTACCTGCTATCTTATAATTATTAGATAGTTGGTATGAGGTTGTGAATAAAATAGCAACATATGGCCAAACTAAGAATGGAAATGTAAGTAAGTTAGATCCTTTGACACCAAGTATTTGAATAAAAACAATCCCATAACTGTAGAATGCTTCGATCAACTTTCCATTCGTCGAAAGGTGGCCCGTTTGTTGACTGTGGGAAACGACTTCAGCGTGTTGTGCAGCAAAGTCAGCTATTGAAATTGTATGTAGATAGAGGGAAATGGCGGCCGCTAGGAAAATGGTAGTCAATCCTATCTTCAATCCGGATTTCATTATAGTGGATATAGTTATATAGAATTTAATATGTATTTACCGGTTCTATTTTAGAGTGATGTGAGAACAACAGTTCTCTTTTGAAAGTATTTATGATATATGTCGGAAGAGCGTATCAAAATCCAGTCAGGTATTACTATCTCTAATTACGATACTCAAGTGCGAGCGATTTCCACCCCGACTCAATGAGCCGAGCGACTGTGCGATGGCAAATCAGACGCTGTCAGCTCCTTGGAATGGAGTGATACAGAAATGGACGCGCTCACAGTTGTCAAGCAATGACTTCCCTTTGCGTTTAACTCTAACTCCATATCTGGAACCTTGTTTCTACTCCTCTCGAGGATCCTCAACGAGTTCATAAAGGCCACCTTGATTTAGCTGCTTCACCCATCCAGCATTTCTCAAATTTCGCAATGCATATTCTACTTGTCCTTTATCTAAATCAGAGTTCTCGCGAATATACAGTGGATTCACTCGTCCCCATGGATCCTGGCTTTCACATCCGTTTTTGAACAACTCTAAGACTTGCTCCTCCCGTTCGTTCGGTTCGTAGTTTTCGTTCACCATTTGCCTCCCCATTTCAGCGGTGGAGACATAATTCCAAGCAATTCGTTTGGTATTCCGCACAGTAAAATATCAAGCACTTTGCTAAGCAAAAACACTAAGTGCCTCTCTGTTGTATCTGATAATGAGAACCCAGTCCTGTAGGGTGCTATAGCGCAAAAGCGCCCGCCTGCTGGAACAGGCGGACTGGGTTCCGTGCACTGAAGAACCCATGTCTAAAACGGATGCAACCGGAGTTGAATCCTCCGGATCGAGAAAGAGCAGCGCTTGGGAAGGACCCATCGCAAAACGAAATCGGTATGGGAAGTATACAGGAGACTTCTTCCTTCGATGCTCTGACTGTGGAATCGAAGTGTTGGTTGACGACAGAGACCGCGTAAGTCACTTCAAGAGGTGTCGACACGCATGACTGACGGGTTTACCATCGAATACTCTCCTGTCTATGGGAGCCGCCAACGGATTCGGTACGAACCGCGATCGGATGAATCCGGTTACTGGCGTATCGACGAGGTGTGGAACGGGTGTCGGTGGCGGATCCGCGGTCGGGAACCCGTGCGCGACGTCGTTTATGAAGATGGCGAGGAGGTGTTCCGATGACCAACATCCAGGACGTCTACGTTCGACTCGAGGCTGACCTGCTGGTGGTCGGCGACTCGATCATGACCGACCGCCATCATGCTTCGAACGGGAACTACGAAGCCGACGACCCGCAGAACCAGATCGGTGGGATCATTCCGGCTTTTCCGCTCTCCGGGTGGCTTCGGCATGGGATGGAAGCAGTCGTGCAGCAGTACGGCAGCACCGCGTGTCATCCTGGAGAGTCGAACGCGAACTTCAGGAAGGACAGTGTCTACGACCGTGACCTTGACGACGGGTACCATGAGAAGGGTGCGTGCGTTGAGGATCCAAACGTGGACGACGGCTGCGTGGTCTTTGACCTATTCGGCGGCTTTGGTGGCGTTCCCGGGAAGGTGATGCGACGGCCGATCAAGTTCAACCCCGTCCGTTCGAGCGTGGACTACACGCGCGGCCAGGCCGAAGGTCACTACCGCCAACTCAACCGCAACGTCGTCTCCCGCAACGACGAAGACAAGCGAGAGCCGCTGCGGAACACCGAAGTGGATGCCATCGCCAATCTCGACGGCTGCTGGCACCTCTCCTTCCGAGAGTCAAAGCCGGAGTTCCTCGGGTTATTGATTGAAGCAATCGAATTCCTCAATAAAAGAAGCACCGAGTTCATGCACCAACTCGGTGGTGCGCGAAACTTCGGCGCGGGGATCGTCGACACGCACGTCATCAATCCCCTCTACGACAAGCGGGAACTGCAGCGAGTCTTCGACCGCGGGCGGGGAACTACGCAGGCGATGGACGAGAAAGACACAGAATGGGCCGAGGAATACCGCCCGGTATTCATCGAAGCACTGGAAGAGCGCATCGAAAGCCAATGACTGACTCAAGAGATCGCGTTCTTATCACTAGCTACAGACACGATGCGCACAAGATGACCGGCCATCCGCACGACGCTGCACCCGAGACGATCGCGGGCATGCCAGTGAACCAGCCGGTCCCTCAGGGCGCGGACGGCGACGCGGCAGCACTGAGCCGGCCCACTGGCCAGCCCGAGCAGACGGTGGACACCCACGCGACGCCCTATCGGCTGTCGCTCCTCGAGGGCGAGAGCCGAGACGAGGCGCAGGCGGCCACACGCGATGACGAGACCGCCGTCCGCGAGCTCCTAACAGAAACCGATCCGGAAGCCATGCACCGGGCGTGGTTGGACAGCGACGTCGCCGCGGCGTTCAACGAGAGCGTCTACTACCCGTACACGTCGCTGAAGTACCACACACTACTGGTGGCGGCACTTCTGGCGAACTACCGCGACGGCCACGAGTTCGCCGACCTCCAGTTGGTCGTGGATCCAGCCGACGAGCTCGTGCCACACCGGACGGTCTACGCGGGTGAGCGCTTCGCACTCAGAATCGACGCGAAAACCGACGGACGGCCAGGCGCACGGCTCGGTCGACGGCCGTGGCGGTCGTGGGCGTCGACGTGGTCCCGATTGACCGCGCAGCCGCTCGACACTGACAACGACAAGATCGAGATGGTGCTTGATACGAACCTCCGTCGGATCGGCGCGTGGTCCACGGCACTGCAGTACATCGAGGATTACGAGAAGAGGTTCGAGCAATGACGAAAATTCAACAAGTCCACTGGGAGCTGACGATGGACTACATCGGCCACCCGTACTACGTCTCGGGGAACGCCATCCTGCACGCGCTCGGGCAGCGGCTTCCGAACGACGCCCATCAGCACCTGCACGCGAGCCACGGTATCTTCGTCCCAGGGCAGTTCGGGTCGTTCCCGGAGGAACACTCGCAGCATGGTGTCCAGCCGTATCTCGGCAGTAGCCTCCCGTCCGTCAAGGCCTACGACGACCTGTTCCTACTGCGTCACCCGGCACAGCCGTGGCTGCTTGACTCGCGGCCGTGTGACGCACTGAACACCCACGACGTCCGCGTTCAGGGTGGCCACCCAGCGTTCGCGCACGAAACCATCATGGGCAGGCCCGCTGAGGCATGGAAACAGTACCAAACCACGACGTGGTACATCACCGCCTACCTTCATGCCGACCAAGATGACGTCCTTCCGCTCAACGAAAGCAGCCTGGACGGCCTCCAGTTCGGCGGGAAGCGCAATTACGGCTACGGGACCACTCGGCTGAAGGAGACTCAGATGGTCGACCTCGAGACCCTGGACTACTCACGGCTCGACAACGCCGAAACGTTCCGCCTCGAACTGGTGACACCGTTCGTACTGGCGTCGGCGTATCCCGACGCTGCCGACCAGGACGTTCCGTGGTGGTGGGGAGAGGACCGCGCCGACCTCCGGGAACGCGAGGAGAAGCTACTCGAGGGGCGTGAAGAGTACATACTCCAGACGGTGGACCACGGACAGGTGGTACCGTACGAGGGCGACCGCCCGGTGGAGACAGCAAAGAGCGGCATCCGCCGCGTCGGAAGCCACTCGAAGTATGGGTTCGGAGAACTACGAGTACTACCGATAGAAAAGGAAACAGATCCATCTCGGACGCTTCACTGTAGTAGGACCCAATAAATAAACGAACCCTTGTGAATGCCCGGTCGAGATGGAGAATAATAAAGAAATCGAGTTCGCATCAAAAATTTGATTTCGGCAGGCGACACCGCGACTTTCGCATTTCCGTTGCGCTTGTTGTGGGCAAACGAGAGAATCGCGCCGTACTTCTCAGCCTTCGTGGTCTTCGCGGCTTCAGCGTCCCCGAGCGCGTCGATTTGTGCTTCGACTGCCCGTAGCCGCTCCTCGCGCTCGGCACAGTGCTGTCGGAACGTCCGCCCTGCATCGGGGAGTTCCTCAAGCGTCTCGATATCGGCATCGACGAGCGCGCGAAGGGTTCCCGTGAGCAGTGGTATGTCCCGATTCGTCGCCCTCGACACCGTCTCTTCGAGGTCGTGAATAGCGTCCTCGAGGGCAGCAAGGCGTCGTTCGAGGGCTTCATCGCAGTCGTCTGCGCCACTCATGCCTCTGTCCCATCCGTTGGTGGACTTGCATCGACACGCTCGATGTCAAGCAGGCAGAACTGGTGGGTTTGCCGCCCGACGTCCGATACCGTCCCGATCAAGGCGCCTACGAGGGTCTCACTCGTGCCAAGGGTCGGCGCCGAGATCCCATCGGGGCCACAGTCCCGGCAGTAACAGCGCGCCACGTCCCACTCCGTCGCGTCTGCCGCCCGATAGGCATACACGACGACGTTTTCCCCCTCCCGAAGCGTTCGTCCACAGTCGGCACACTGGGCTTCAGGGATCGGGACGCCAATCGACACCCCCGTCAGGAGCTGTTCCGGCGTCGTGAGGACCGTCGACAGCTCGGTATCGGTACGCTCCCATGGCGTGTCCCACGGGTGGATGTACTCGTCGATCATGCACGCCGCTCCGTGGTATCATCGTGCCGACTGCGAGGTTCGTACTCCTGCGTTGGGTCGTAGCACTCGAAACATGGGAGTGACTCACCCGTCGGGCCGTCACACCAGTCGTTGTCGCAATCGTTCGTTGCTCCGCCAGTCTTTTGTTGTGTTCGTTCTGTAGTTGCCATTGCTTCTCGAACCTCCGAGGAGCACGGTCGGTGTCATCAGCACCGGCCGGTTTCGATTCAGCAATACCGTGCTCGCTAGTTCCATCTATGCACTAATGCCTATTAATACTATGCAATAGTGAAGACTGGTCATTATTGCATAGTAGATAAAACTGGAGTGTAGAGATTTACTTATGACTGGTTATCAAAACAGCATACCGATGGGACGATATCGCGCGATAATGACGGAAACTGATAGAAAGCATATCTCGGAAGAAGATGATCCGTCTGATAGGCAGGTGGATCAGTCGGTCTACCGGGTTCGTAAAAGAATCAATGAGGAACTCCCACAAGATATTGAGGTCCTCGAAGAACATCGCCCTGATCTTCTTGAGGAACTACGTGATGTGGTTTGCGAGGAAGACTAACGTACTGTCAAGAATATATCTGATACTTGGATATCAATTTTACTTCTGATGTTCTAAGTTTGGCGTTTGATCGATGTACTGATCCCGCACCTCCTGCACCCATGCAGGATCAAACGTGGTTTCGATCTGCTTGACGCGCCCCTCACTGCCCTTCGACTGGACCCACGTCTCAACGATATTCATCGTCTCGAGGTCGGTCAGGAGGTCGCGAATCGCTCGTTCACTCACCTGCGAACCCTCACCCACGACGTCCGTGTACGCGTCGCGAACCTGTGCGGTGGTCACTGGCTGAACGATCTCGCCGGACAACCGCTCGGTCCACGCAGTGACCGCCAACAACACGAAGAAGTGCTTCACAGGGAGACTGAGGAATTTCTCTTGGATCGCCGTTTTATCAGTCTGATCAAGGTTTTGTTCGATACACTCGACAGTCACTTGGTCGAGGCCCCGTTCGTTCGCCGTCTCGCCGGCATGTCGAAACAGCGTTAGTGCCTTCCGGGCGTCACCCCACCGTGTCGCCGCCATCGTGATTCCTGCATCGATCGCTGCATCCGACAGTGCACCATCCTGGAATGCCGTCTTGAGCCGCGGCTGCAACACCTGTGCTAGTTCCTCGATGGAGTAGGGTGGGAAGAAGAGCTCCTCACCGCTCATTGCGCTTTGGACGCGACTGTCCAACCGCAGGTCCACCTCGAGCAACTCGTTACTGATGAGCCACACCGATAACTGGATGTCGCGTGTGAGCTTCCCCTCGCCGCGCAGCAGCCGGTAGAAGAAGTCGCTCGGATCGTAGTTGCTGTCGTGCTGGACGTGGTCGATCTCGTCGAGGATGAGCACCGTCCACTCGGGATAGTCCGCAAGCGCCGTCCAGATCCCCTCGAACACGCCATCGAGTCCTGCGTAGGCGCCCAGTTTCTCGCCCGTGAGCTCGACATGGATCTCGTTGGCGGCGCTAAACAGCGATCGACACTCCTTCAGGTTCACGTACTCGACGGCGAGGGCGTCGGTCCGCGCGGCGAACTCACGACACACCCGTCGCGTCGTAAGCGTCTTCCCCGTGCCCGGTGGGCCGTAGATCAAGACGGTCGTCGGGAGGTAGCCCTCGTGGACGCCGTTCAACAGCGTCGCGAGTGCGCGCTCCTGGGCGTCACGGGCGACGATCTCGTCGGGGTCGGTAAGGGGATCGAGCGCGCCCTTGTCCGCGAAGACGCTGTCGTCGGGGGCGGTGTCGTCGAAGCGGTCGTCGTACTTGCTCATAGCGGCGTGCAGCGGGGGTTACGCGTGAGTACGTGCCGACAGTGAAAAGGTACGCAAGGAACGGAGAGCGCCGATCGCGACGCTGGCAGTGGAGTCACCAGCGAGGATACCACATGTGGGCTGGGTAGTGCGACAAAACGGTTGACTGCAGAATGCTGTAGCGATCGATTACGGCAGTAAAACGTTACTAGGCAATTTCCGAGCGATGATCGGTGCCATAGGGACTTGCTGGTAGTCACCTCGTGTGAACGTTCCTCTGCTGTCGGCACCGTCCTTGACCATCGCGCGACGAGCACCGTAGCGGGGACCCCAGCCCTAATTTGGGCGTATCTCCGCGCCGTTGACGCCACCATCCGTGTGCAGTGGTGCTACCGCTTAGAATAAATCTCAGGGATGGTTCGATGATGCGGGCTCAGCTCGTCTAGTCGAAAAGTCAATATAGAACAAATAACTCACAAAAGCAGTGTCGATGCCAACTATACGCCAATATACCGATGAGACGGGGCTTTATTTACGGTCCAATATCGAGGGTCGGTTTATCACTCTGCAACTCACACCCGCAGCGGAAGGCCTTCTCAGGGATCTTGGATACACTGCTGAGGAGGAGATCTCGTGGACCCTGCTCCAGCCGCTCTGTGAGCAGGGCCACGTCTATACCAACAAATCCGGAACAGAAGTTACGCAAGAGACGATCGATGCCGGCGTTTCAACTACTTCTACCTCGCTCTCTAAGGCGGAAAAACAGCGGATTGAGGAGTTCCTTGATCGCCATACTCCGCGAGGCAGTTTGACAGAGAACATGCAGCCTGACGACAACTCTCCGGACGACGCTACCGAAGCGGATTTCGGCAACCAGGAGTACTTCATCAAAAAGTGGTCGCCCACTGATGACGAATACGAAGCGACGGTAAACCGATTAGCGAATGCCGGAGACCCGGAGGGGATCAAAAAATCGGTCGCACACCATGCCACTGAACACCCGATCCAGCCGAATCGGTTCCACATCAGTTCTCGCGGAATACCGGTGTATTCCTTTGATTCGAACGGGATCCCGTGGGTAGTGTATGACTTCCGGATGATTCGAGACTCGACGCTCGATGCCTCTCTCTTTTTCGATATCAGGCCCGGTGAAAGCGGTTCGCAGTCGATCACGATCGAGAACGAGATCGTCGAGTGGCACACGAGTAGCGACCGGTTTTCCCCTCGCCAAGTAGAGGATATCGTCACTGTCTTTCCCGATATCTCCTACTATGTTCATAACTTAGTCAAAAGTCCCAGACTTGGTGATCTACAGGGGACTGCGACGGCAGCAATCCCAGATGGAGACGAGGACCGTATCGAAGCGTTGGATGAGATCGGACCAATTACCCCTGCTGAGTATGGTCGGGTCTTCGGCGTGCCCCTGACGTTAGGACAAAAAGGATACGGGCGCATCCGGACCCACACAGGCCATACGTTCCCCTTCTCTGAAGACGAATTCGAAGATCCAGAAATTGAGACTGGCGATCTCGTCTCGCTTGATGTCAACCATCATCGCGGTCGGATTTACGCCTTTAATATTCGCCACGAAGCGGACGACCTGGAGGTACAGGAGTTTCTGGAATCCTGGCCAAACTGGCGCAACTGGTCACTGGAACAAGTACGCTCGCACTGGAAGGACGATCAGATGAGATCAGAACCGTCGAGTGATGATCATCAGGCAGAGAAGTCCCGCAATCAGTATACTCTCGCGGCCAGCGACGACGCCTGTGAGAGGATCGAGGTAGAGTTCGACCCACTCCTATTGTTTTTGACGACCGAGACTAATGATACTGAATCGGACACGCCGTCTGTGATTGAAAACGCTGCTAGGACTCTCTTGAAAGACGTGATCGACGGGGATATCCCATCGGATATCGCTTGCTCACCCTCCCAATCAGTAGAACTTCTTCTCCCGTCCGATCTGCTATCGTTGATTGATACGGCCATCGAATCGACTGCTGCAGTCGAGTCCCGAACGCAGTTTTTCAATGCAGCGCTTCAGCGTCACCATGATCTCGGTGCCGATGATCGAGTGGAACTAACGTTCCGGGTTCCACGGGGTCAATTTACTGTTCTAGAACGTCTTGCGGACCGCCGAAAGATGTCGACTGGTGACCTCGGACGAGAAATGTTCGAAGAGGGGATCAGAACAGCAATCGAAGAAGAATAGACTCTCCGAGTTCTACGCACGAACTCAATCGCAGTTCCCTAGCAATTCTAGAATACATGTCCTGCTGATAATAATACCTGCCGAGTTGTTCTATCAGACTCGATGGCTGTGCTTCGGAATGGTCAAGTGAACGCCAGAGCCGGCCGATTGACGAGTTCCAGTTAGATTACTACTTCCGAACTTCTGAATAATCCTTAGCCTTCTCCCGCCACCCTTCGAACTTCTTTCGATTCGCACGCCAATGTTGCGGTTTGAGAAGTTCGTTACTCGCAACCGCCGGGTCATCGGGATCGAGGTCAAACTGCTCGGCAACCCATGCCCGATACTGGGCAACGGTCTGTGGCTTCTCGGGCGGATGCGTCTGCAGGTGTGCCGTGTTAAGATAGTTGAGCCGGTCGCCACAGACCAAACAGGGAAGCGTGCCCTCGTTCGGGGTTTTCTTTTCACCCATACGCGACCACAGTTGCACCGTTCCTATTATTCTACTGGCTAGAACAACAGCAATCGGTCGAACTGCTGTCCCCTCGTGACGCCCATCTGGACTCGAAGCTGTTGATCACCTCTTTACGGCCAGTCTTTATCACTGATATCAGCGAAACGAGGATATGGGCGAAGCCCTCATCGAGGCGACGCTCGACCGGCTATCACGAGTGTTCCACAAAGAGGCGGATTTCCAACAGGCCCTCACGTGAGCGTTACATCAACACTTTCCGTCGCTGACGATCCGGACTGCATACTCAGTAGATGGCTCAACGGTTGATCTCTGGCTGGTGGATACTGAAGGGACGATGGCAGTCGAACTGAAATACCCGAAGAAGGACTTCACTGCCCGAACTGACGAAGAGCTATTCGACTTTGGGAGTGATCCGACGGATATGGCCTGTGCCAGCTATCTCACCGATATACAGCGGCTGGAAACACTAGTTGCAGATGGGCGCTGTGATCAAGGGGCGGCCGTGATACTCTCGAACGACGCGCTACTCTGGGATAATCAACCGAGTGGCGCCAATTATGACTCCTTCAAACTGTACGATGGGCGGACTGTGAAGGGAACGCTGGCATGGCCGGAGGAAGCAAGTCTCCGACAGAGTCAGGACCGCACTATTCGGTTGGCCGGGACGTATACCTTGGACTGGCGAGAATATACCTACCAGTATCCCAGTCAACCGACTGGAGAGACGCTATTCAAATACTGTTTGACGGCCGTTGATGGATAACGTTCTCCTATCTTGTCTACTCATAGCGGTGGAAACCTGACCAGAGACATGACTGTATTCTGATGGCCTTCCGAGCCTATTCCTCACCGATACGGACGTGCGAACTACATTCCGTGTCGGCCGCGGTCGCGTACCTCATCGAGTGCTGGTCGGCCATGTAGCACCCCCCCCCTCGTTACCGGCGCTCGTTCCCACCACTACTCAGTAGCACTGTTTACGACGTTTCGGATGCAACCGTAGATATGGCGACTGCAGTGAAGGTCGACGAGGACGCGAAGGCGTGACTCGAAGAACTCCGGCGGAGATTCGCCTTCAGACGGGCGAGACGATCACCCAACAGGACCTCCTGACGCGGCTGATCGATGACGCGTATGAGTCACGAGCGGAGGTCATCGACTCCTTCCGGGTCTCGACCGTGCCGCTCTCGGACGAGGAGAAAGAGGCGATGCGACGTGGCCGCATCAGTTCGGTCGTCGAGACCGACGAAGCGGATATCGACGACATCCTCTACGGATGACGGTGCTCGTCGAGACGGGTGTGTCGGCTGCCGACCACGATACGGACGCGTCCAGACACGATGTGGCCAGCGAGGCACGCCGTCTACGACGGCGAGTTTGGCCACCCGTCTGTGAGCGACTACGTGTTCGACGAGGCCATCAGGCTGACCCGGACGCTGTCGGGCTCACACGCCGCAGCCAAACAGTTGAGCGACCGACTCCGCGGTCACGACCCGGATCCGCACGTGTACGAGCTACTTCACGTCTCGACCACGGTCTTCACCGACGCGATTTCGGTGTTCGAACGATACGACGACCAAGCACTGAGTTTCACGGATGCGACGAGTGTCGTCTGATCGACCGACATGATCCCGACGGAATCCTAAGTTTCGACGACGACTTCGATGGTGTCGTTCGACGGATCGCTCCAGAGAACGTGTGATGGGGTCCGAGGACACCGAGTTGTGAGCGTCTTCCCCGTGCCCGGTGGGCCGTAGATCGAAACGGTCGTTGGGAGGCAGCCCTCATGCTCACCGTTTAACAGCGTCGCGAGTATTCCTGTGCGTCGCGAGCGACGATCGCGGCGGACTCAGTAAGTGGATCGAGCGTGCCCTTGTCGGCGACGACGTTGTCGTTGGGCGCGGTGTCGTCGAAGCGGTCGTCGTACATGCTCATACCATCTTTCAGCGGGGGGAGGCGTCGACAGTGAAAAAGATGCGCAAGGAATGGACGGTGCCGAACGCAACGCGGGCGACGGGTGCGGTGTCGTGAAAGCAGTCGACGTCCCTGTTCATGGAATATCGGTCCGCGTGCCAGCGGTACGACCTGTGGTCGTCCGCGGGGTAACGGTGTTGGAGCACCCCATCCGGATTTGGGAGCGGTGTCTTGTAGAAGAGGGTCGCAGGACACGGTCTCGGCGATCTCGACGTGAGTGCCCGCAACGGTATTGCTACGCCAACAGGAAATGGTGGGGGCAGCTCACCGTCGTCACGATGGCGCATCCCACCGGATCGCTCTCCATCGTACTAGAGACCTCGAGAAGGGGACCACTCGAACGGCGGCCGTAGCCATGTGGCCGGCGTCATATCGAACAACGCCGTCTCGCACCCGTCGTGGCGAGAGCGATGTGGCGGAGTGTCGATCGTGATCAGTACTGCATCCCCCGATTCTATCCCGTCGTGGAGAGCGCCGTAGTGGTAACGGTATGATATAGCAACCGCATCACCGACGATATCGTTCGCAGACGCTGGTAACATCTATACCATCAGATGCCATCAGATGGTATTTAGATCCATACAGTGGAAGAGACTTATACGCCCGGAGTGCCTCTGGTCTCTTGCAAGCGAAGATTCCGAGGCAACTTGGTTCGCCACGGAATCACCCCACATAACCATGACAAACGCAACCACACCCATCGAAGCGGCATTCGAACTGCAGCGCCGAACAGTCGAACACAGCCAGCAGCTCGTCGAGCAGAGCCTCGACTTCCAGCAGAACGCCCTGGAGGCGTTCTTCCAGAACGGGCTCTCGGCCCAGCGCAGTGCCCAGCGCCAGGGCACCGAACTGTCGCGGGAAGTCTTCGACGCCTACCTCGACGCGGTCCAGTCGGCGGTCGACGACGACAAGTTCCGCGCGATGATCGACCAGCAGTTCGAGGACAACGCAGAGCAGACCCAGGACCTGCTGAACAAGCAGTACGAGCAGGGCGCCGACCTGTTCCAGCGTCTGCTGCACGTCCAGCTCGACGCGCTCGAGTCGGCAGTCGACGACGTCGACGTCCAGTCGGCGGTCGACCAGCAGCTCGACGAGTTCGAACAGGCCCAGGACGAGGCCTGGGAGGAGTTCGAAGCGGAGTACCGCGACATGGTCAACGACCTGTCGCGACAGCAGAAGCAGCTGGTCGCCGAGTCGACCCAGTCGTTCCTCGACGCCCAGCAGGAGACCGAACAACAGACCATCGAGGGCGTCCAGCGCGCCGAAGAGACCGCCGAGTCCGTCCAGCAGCAGACCGAAGAGA
Source organism: Halostella limicola (assembly GCF_003675875.1). NCBI lineage: Archaea > Methanobacteriati > Methanobacteriota > Halobacteria > Halobacteriales > Natronoarchaeaceae > Halostella > Halostella limicola. The sequence continues at coordinate 545,991 of NZ_RCDI01000001.1, forward strand.
CCGTGCGGACCGCCCAGCAACAGACCGCTGGCGTCGTTGAAACGTCTCAGGAAGCCACGCAAGGCGTCGCCGGCGACGCCGCCGAGGCGACCGAAGAGGTCGTCGACGAGACCTCGGATGCGCTCGAAGACGCGGCTGACCAGGACGCCGAAGAAGATGTGGAAACCATCGACGGCATCGGCGCGACCATCGCCGAGCGACTCAACGATGTCGGGATCGTGAGCGCCAACGACCTCGCGTACGCGCAGACGGAGACCGTCGCCGAGGCCGCGGAAGTCTCGGAGGAGCAGGCTTCGGACTGGATCGAAGCAGCGGAGTCGCAGGAGTAATCTCCGTCGCCGCAGCTGTCGACGGCTTATTTTGCCCGTACCGATTCCCAGCCCTGGGAATGGACGGCGGTAGTGAGAGGAGGATGCAGAGAGTGCCGTCCCATCGATGTTGGACGAACGAGTACGCTGCAAAACTGGTGCTCTCCACTCTCCACCAGGAAGCCGCCGAAGAGAGCGGCTGGATCACGCTATATTTCAGGAAGCAAGGATTAGTCGGACAAATACGAGAAACGTGATAGTTCTTCTCAGTCCAACGGCGAACTGGCGCAGATTGCCACGGTAATCGCGTGCGGGAGAAGCTGATGATCGATACCTCGCTGTCTCTCACGGGTGTCCGTATCGATTCAGTCTCCCAGCAGACTCGTCCCTCCCTGATACCACTCATATATATATGGTATTTTATACTAAAACGGAAGCGTTTAAGTAATATAATAACAGTGAAACAACTGTCGGGAAAGCTGCCCGACATGCTGGAACCCCGGCCGCCCCGTCATATACGCGCGTGGGGTATGTGCGTCATCTCCCCGGAGTCACGGGCCGGCGACCAACCCGTCCTCTGTGAGAGAACTATCACGGAACTTCTCAACCGGAAACGCCGTGGGTAGGACATGCGTCACTCTGCTGGTCTCCCTTTTTGATTTCGACACAGCACCGAAACCCAGTGCGTTGCCGTGCGCGCCGCCCAGTTTGATGAGGAACGTCTCTGCCCTGACTTTTCAGTTAGATCTGGTGTTTTATATTATTATTAATTTATTCAATAATAGTTAATAGAAAATGAGTGGATTTCGGGACGGGGTACTATCCCAATGACATATTCAACACGGCGAACGTTCCTGCGGTCGATCGGCGCAGTGACAATGGCAGGCGGGTTCGCCACTACTGGTAGTGCAGGGCAGTCACAGGACCTGCGGCTGTTCGGCACGAAACAGGTCCACAGTGCCTGTACGGAAGCCGTCACGCAGGGCCACTACGCGTACGTGACCGATTACTCACCAGGAAACGTCTCGGTGATCGATCTACGAAATCCGAATCGTCTCCAGGAGGTGGCAAGCCGCGATGTCCCGGGGTCGTTTGCGTGGGACGTCAAAGTCGAGGGCAATCGAATGTACGTCGCGAGCCAACTGGATGAAAGCGGGGAGCTTGCGCCGCCACTCGGCGAGGGCAACCCGGACGAGGTCGGTGTTACGATCTACGACATCAGTGATCCCACCGACCCGACCGACATCGGGTTCGTACCGGTCCCGCCGGTAGGGTCGCACAACGTGTATCCGGACGGCACGACGCTGTACGTTATCCGCCATGCCGTCCCAACTGACGAGGGCTTCCAATATGTCCTCGAGGTCTGGGACGTCGACGATGCAAGTGACCCGTCACGAATCGCGACATATGACCCCACGGACGAAAGTACAGGGCTCGTGCATGACGTGTACGTCCAGAACGACCTCGCGTACGTTGCGGCGTTCGATGCCGGCCTGCGCATCCTCGATGTGTCCGATCCGGCGAGCCCGGAGGAGGTGGGCCACTGGCCGGACCCGACCGACGCGGCCCACTACGCCCAGCCGATGCCGAACGACGATATCGTCTTCGTCGGCGATGAGACGTTTAGCGAGCCATATGGTGGGATCCACGTACTCGACACGTCTGACCTCTCGAACATCGAAAAGATCGGGTTCATCGATTCGCCCGACACCCCGGGCTTCGACACGTCGCATAACTTCGACGTGACGGCGAACCGGCTCCACACCTCGTGGTACGAGGGCGGGGTTCGCGTCTTCGATATTTCAGACCCCGGGTCCCCATCGGAGATCGCGTCGTACGACCCGGACGGCTCGTCGTTCTGGACCGCGATCCAGCATCGGAGCTTCACGCTTGCGAGTGATCTGAGCCGTGGCTCCATTGCACTGCTGCACACCGACCGTGGGGAGCGAGCCCCACCCGCCGGTGACGCTACCCCGATCGATATCCAAGGCGACGGTGTGGCCCACACGGCGCGTCGACATCCCGGACCCGACGAATAGGCAGTTGGAAACGCGCCGTGAACCCGGGCGTGGGGTGGAACAGGTGTCCGCAAACGATCCCTAGGCCATCTTTTTTCGCGCAACGAGTCTGCTTGGTGCTTGCTAACTGGTCGAGTCCCCCGTGTCGGCGACAACGCTGTCGTCGGGGGCGGTGTCGTCGAAGCGGTCGTCTACATGTTCCCAGGATCTCGATTACGCGTGCCAGTAGACCAGCGAGGGATCGTGCGGACGGTAACAGAGATGGAGTGTCCCATTCAGGATTCCGAGAGATGGGAAGTAAAGGTATCTGAGAGACTATGCTTTCGTACTACACGCATCGAATATGGCTGCCCGCATTGACTCTCCTTCTGGTTCAACGCTTACCACCCTGCCATAGAACGCCTCCGTTTCTGGAAAATGATAGATAATCGCGTCATCAAGCCAATACGTGAGCGCACGAAACTCGCCAGCAGTGAGGAACTCTTCAATACGATCTTTTCCCAGCATGAGCACAATCATTTCCTGCCGTATCTCATTGAGATCGTCTGAAGAGTACTCTTCATCAAGATCGTCTCGGACGTATCTGGATACGTATCCGGTTTCGTCATACTCAACGGCGACTCGGAGATCATCTCCTAACTTCGTTTTCAGCGTAGCGATCCAGTTCGGTTTTTCGTCGCTCATCGACTTTGCCTCCTGATGGCGTGGCCGGCTTGTCCCTTCTTCCCTCTTCTATCACGCATAATAATTATATTGAACAACTAACCGGATAAGCCCTTTTTCTAAATAATTGGTGAATCAACCATTTGGACGAGACTCCTGGTGCAGAAGGCAACTGGTTCAGCGCATTGGCACACGGTAGTGGGCTGGACGGAAACGCCGGCGGGAAGTAGAAGCGAGGGCTGCTCGGCATCACTGAGACAGGCATCTCAGGAGACGGAACGACGCCGTCGGCAAGTAGCTCTCAGCGTCACCGTTCACCAGCCTCATCATCGCTCGTTTCTCCCGCCGACGATCCCGGTAGGTTTGAACAGCGGGCTGAGTACAGGCGGACGCGTCGCGCGATGGCACGGAACGTCCAGTCTGTTGTCACTATACTTATCGTATTTTGGTATACTTATTTAGTCCGACAGTGACGATACCTACAGAGGGAAACGCTCAATGTACGACCTGACAGGATTTCAGCGCGACTTGCTGTACACGATCGCTGGCCTCGATGAACCGCACGGCCTCGCGATCAAAGAAGAGATGGATGACTACTACGAGACGGAGGTACACCACGGGCGACTCTACCCGAATCTCGATACCGTGGTCGACAAGGGACTGGTGAACAAGAGTGAGAAGGATCGACGGACGAACGAGTACCGGTTGACGAAGCGTGGCCGGCGTGAAATCCAAAGTCGCCGGGAGTGGGAAGACCAGTACCTCTCTAACACAGACCTCGCCGACGCTGTCTCCACCTGATCTCCGTTTCTGGGGCATCAAACGGGGCTCTGACCCGATTGTTGTACCGGTGCGGCACTGACTAATTCATCTGGGTGTGTCTGCGGATTCCCACCGAGACGGTGTCCAAGGCGGTCATACTCGATGGATTGACCGAGCCAGTTTCACCGAAAGGTGTTTAGCAGAGTGAGAGACTGTCCGTGATCCCGATAGCTAGCAAATACCATATCAGACACCTAATCTGTATAGGGACCAAGGATGGGGGCGAACACTGCCGCGCCCACCTGTCCAGCGTCCCCTTCCCAGGTGGACGAGTGCCAGGGACTACGAGACACCCAACAACAGATGGGAGGTTTCCGCCCAAGTGTCGCAACTGAAGCCTTCACTGCCGATTTATGTTAGTTCAGAAGTTTACATATATCCCCACAGTATTTACGAAGGGAGCTCTCCTACAGTTGGTGCCGACTCACGGACAGCGAGGGCAACGAGAGGCGATGATGCGGCTGAGTCAGTCGCAAGGGGACTCCCACCGCATACAGACAGAAATCCACCTCTCGGCTCGTCTCTGACGAGCTGTGAGTCGCCACTCGCACCCTCGCACATCGATCGTGCACCATCTGAACAACGGCATCGACCAGTGTACAAGACTTCACATGACCGATCACCATACCTGCCCACTTTGTGACTCAACAGGAGAGAGCGTACGTACCATCTATATGCACCTGATGGTGCATCACCGCAAAAGCGAGGTCTGCAAAGCCCTGTTAGAAGCATCCGACGGCAGTACGGAGTTGAGGAAACTCCAGTAACCCGGCGCGGAACAACGATGCAGCGGTCCTACGAACGCCAGTGGCTATCGAACGGGAACGAACGACTACCAGTTCGCGGCGATTTTCGGCCGGCCGGCGGCGCGCGTGATGATTTCGTCTGACACGGAAAGGGAATCGAGCGTCCCGTGTCGGCGAAGACACTGTTGTCGGGGGCGGTGTCGTCGAAGCGGTCGCCGGACGTGCTCATACCGTCTAGCGGGAATACGGGTGAGTACACGCCGTCATTGCTAAATGTTCGCAAGGAATGGATGACGTCGAGCCTGATACGGCCGATACTAGCGAGGATATGGCACGGGTGGAGTGACGTACCAAGACGAGTCGATAGCCAAGCGACGGCATGCCGCACACGGCGCGTCGACAGTCAGGGCCTCACGAGTAGACCTCTGGATACGGGGCGCGGAGTGGCCCAGACGTCGGCCACCGCCCTGGCGTCTCTTGTGGCGTACCGAGTTCGGCGCTCCCCGATACGGGGACGGGTACAGACGACCAGCGTGCCGAGCGACGACGCCACCACGTCGAAGTGCTTCCAGTCGTCCCGGTGCTGGTGGCGACCCCTTCACCACGACTGCGGACAGCCTAGCGCTATCGTTGCAGGGGGTCGGCTACCGCACAGCGTCGAGCGCGCCACGAGCGTTCACTCGGCCGGCCCCGAGTTCCGAATCGCCGCGACCGTTAACGAGATCCGCCCCCAGCTTGATTGCGTTCTCGACTTGCCGAGCGTTCGCGTTCGGAGCGACCTCGCGGACGAGGGCCGCGGTCCCCACTACTTGGGGCGCTGCATTCGATGTGCCAGCGAAATAGGCATACGATGCATTGTAGAGATCTTCCGGGACTGTCGAAAGCACCAGGTTCGCCGGGTACGGCCACTCGACGTCAGCCTCCGGGTCTACGGTCTTCTCATACGTCTCGTACCCGCCGCCGGGTGCGCCAACGTCGATTTCGTTGGTCCCCCAGTTCGAGTAGAAGGTCAGTGCGTCGTTCGGGCCGGTCGCACTCACGCTCGTGATGCTCGGCGCGCTCTCGCCCGACGTGGTCAAGGTTCGACTCCTCATCCCTGCGACGTCCATCGAGGCAATGCTCGGCATCCCCTTCGATTGGCTGCCGCTGCACACGCTCGGCGGCACAGTCTTGATCGTCGCCATCGGAGCGTGGCTGGTCGGTCCAGAGCAGCGCCGTGTCACCCTCCTATTACTGGCACTCGGTGCCGTCTCCCATCACGCGCTCGACCTTCTGCTCATCACCCCGAGCGGATACGCGTACCCTGTCCTCTGGCCACTCACCGGGTACCATCCGCCGACCGGCAACCTCTACCTCAGCAGTGATCGCTGGCCGGCCGCCGTCGCTGGGTGCATCGCGCTCGTCCTATGGGCTGGCACACGGGATTGAGAGTGAGTAATTCCCTGGCTCTTGGCCGCGGCGTCCCACCAGAACCCCAGCCGTGCACTCGCGACACACCCGTCGTCGTGAGCGTTCCCCGTACTCGGCGGGCCGTACACCGACATGGTCGTCGGGAGGTAGCTCTCGTGGACATCGTTCAACAGTATCGCAAGCTGGCGCTCCTGTGTGTCACGCGTGACGATCCCATCGCGCTCGGCGAACGGCTGCCTTGGTAACCGGCGCCGCTTCATCCCGCCGTCAGGAACCTCTCGAACGGTCGCAGGCGGAGAGACGGGAGTCAAGTGCGTTAGATACCGGCGCCGTACGCTGGGGCGCTCCGGGCACGTCCCCGGCGGGTGGCCGTGCTGGATACGGTGGTGACTCCGTGACGTCCGCGGTCGCCGAACCTCACCGAGTGCTGGTCGGCCATGTGGCGTCCCCTCGACACCGGCGCTCGTTCACACCACTACTCAGTAACACTGGTTACTACGTTTCGGATGCAACTGCCGTCTGGCGACTGCAGTGAAGCTCGACGAGGACGCGAAGTGCAACTCGAAGAACTACAGGCGGAGATTCGCCGTCGGACGGGTGAGACGGTCACGCAACAGGACCTCCTGGCGCGGCTGATCGACGTCACGTACGAGTCACGAGCGGACGTCATCGACTCCTTCTGGAACTCGACCGTGCCGCTCTCTGACGGGGAGAAAGACGCGATGCGACGTGGCCGCAGCAGTTCGGGCGTCGAAACCGACGAAGCGGATATCAACGACGTCCTCTACGGATGACGGTGCTCGTCGATACGAGCGTGTTGTATGCCGATCATCTGGATAGCGCGGAGAACTACGTGGGGAACGACTTCGATGGCTTCGATCGAAGGATCACGACAGCAGTCTCCACACAACTGCCCGTCCGACTAGCCTGTTTTCCTACCGTAGTTCACCCCACGTCCCAACCAGCTCACCCTCAACATACCGCCGTTGCTCGAAGCCGAGGGCGTTACAGAGCAGCGTGTGGCCTATGAACGAAAGCGTGTAGTCGGCCATCCCGAACGGGTGGAGTTCCCGCTGGTTCGCTGGAGGCAGTACGGAGCCGATGACGTTGATCTCCGCTTCGCCAGCCGACAGCGTGCCGGCGCCGACGCCGTTGTCACCGAACACACCGGCGACCGTCCCGTCGAACGCGTCGGCCTCCACGGTCCAGACAGGTGAATCGACCCCAGTCGTATAGCCGAGCTGTGAGATCTTCCAGATCTCCTTCTGGATCGGCCGCACGTCCGTTAACAGTGAACGCTCTAGGTCTCGTTCCTTCAGATTCGGGAATCGGACCGTGCTCGAAGTCACGTCGTCACCATCAATACTCGCAGCGTCGCTGACATCCAGCACACCCAGCAACTGTAGCCCGAATCAGTGAGCACGAGGTTCCCGCCAGCCTCGACGAACGCCTCGATAGCCGCGACGTAACGGTCGTCGTGGGAGACGACGAGGTTCTCGTAGTGGCGCTTGCCGGAGTTCCCCTTCAGCAGCCGCCTAACGCGGACGTCGTGGACGCGCAGTCCCTCGATCGATCCGTCCTCCAGATAGGGGGCAAGGTCCTCGAAGAACTGCATCGGGTTGACGACGTACTCGCGCTGGAAGTAACACGGGAATGATCTGTGGTACGTACGGATAACTGGCGACACGCCTATAAGATCGTACATACAACGTACGTACAACGATGAGCACGAAGCGAGTGAATTTCCGGCTCCCGGAGGAACTGATCGCTCAAGCGGATGTTGCTGCAGAAGTCACGCACAAGAACCGGACCGAGATCCTGATCGAGGCGCTACAGCAGTATCTTGAAGAGAAGGAGTCTGACGAAAGCTTCCGGGAGGCGGTCGTGGAACTGTATCTCGACGGCCAAATCGAGTTTGAGAAACTCGCGGAAGTCATCGGTCGGCAGGATGCCGAGTCAGTGCGTGCGTCAAAGCACGTGCTAGATCGGGGCGAGGAACTCGCTGACGACCTCGCAGAGCTGTGACTGTCGTCGTCGATACGAGCGCGTTCATTTCACTCGCTGTCGGTGATGTACTCGATCAGACGCTGGCAGCGTTCGACGTCGTCACGACGCCAACGGTCATCGAGGAACTCGAAGAGACGGCTGAGTACGATGACCGACACGGAACAGCGGCGACCACAGTACTCCGACAGACAGACGTACTAACGGTACAGGACGCTGACGGCGCGCCGTTCGAAACGAGTCGTGTCGATACCGGGGAGGCGAGTTGCGTCGCCGCCGCCCGCGACGTTGACGCCGCGTTCCTCGTAACGGACGATTATCGAGCACTCCCCGAACTACAGGGACTGGTCGATGCGGAGGTTGCAGTGTCACCGATCGTGCTCCGAGCGCTCGTCAAGCGTAACGCACTCAGTTCCGAGAGCGCGGAAACCGCGTTCGAAACGATCGCTGACGGGCGAGACTGGCTCGATGCGCCGATCTACCGGTACGCGCGCCGCCTGTTCGACGAGTAATTCGGAGCGCTACGTCCGATCCTCTGGATTACCTGCGGGAAGATCACTTCCGTACGAACTGCCCGTCCTCACGCTTTTCAACCTCGTCACGTTCGTATACTCTGCCGCTCATCGCCACATACACGCCGTCGTCAAGCGACTGCACTGCTCCTACAGCCATTCCCACGTTGAACGCCGCGTCCGAGTCGGTCATCCGCTGGGGTTTCGCTGCGCCGGTGAGCACAATCGTTTTCTCGCAGTCCAGTTCCGCGGCCGTCTCGACCATCGTGTCGGATCCATGTGTGACGACGACGTTCTTGCCCGGCGCCTCCCTGCAAGCTTCGCGTATTTTTTGTCGATCATCGGCGTTAGTATCGAGACTGTCTTTCTTCATCACGGACTCAACAGCATAGTCGAAGTTCGGCTCCGGGGCGATACTTTCCAGAATCCGCTCGACAGCGGGATCATCGATTGTGAAGTTGCGAGTCCCCCGCCGCGTGACGTAGTCTTTGTCGATCGTTCCGCCAGTGGTCACGAAGTGGATGTACTCGTCTGTCATAGTTCAAGCTCCGAGCGTAGCAAACGCGAACACGATCGCGAGGTACCCGACAACGATGGCGACCGCCGTAACCGTGATCGGCGAGAGGTAGTCGTAGTTGCCAGTACGTTCGTCGATCTCGCCGCGCTCGACGCGCTCGACGCGCTCGACGTCAACCGTACCGGCTTCAATCTCTTCAGCCGTGGGCATCACCTCGGGAAGGCCCTTGCGCCGTGCGTCGAGTTTGTTGAGCACGATAACTGCCACGGCCGTCAACACGAATGCGAGCGGCAACGCGATGAGCGGGCTCCGAAGCCCGAAGCCGTACAGCACGAGAATGATCAGAGTGACGCCGGCGGCCGTCGCCGCGAAGGGAATCTGTGTGTTGACGTGGTCGATGTGGTCGGATCCTGCGAAGATCGAAGACATCACGGTGGTGTCGCTAATCGGAGAACTGTGATCTCCCCAGATGGCACCACCGAACAGTACCGCCACCAGAACTGGGAGCACAGATGGGCCGACGAGCTGGTACCCCAGCGGGATTGCAAGTGGCGTTAAGATCGCCATCGTGCCCCAGGACGTCCCGGTCGTGAACGCGACGAACATAGCGGCGACGAAGATGATCAACGGGAGGAAACTGCCCGGGACGCCACTGCCGACCATCACGTCGACGATGTACTGCGCGGTGCCGACCTGCTCGGCGGCATGACCGATCGCCCACGCCAGCACGATGATTGCGAGCGCGATCATCATCGTGTTGAACCCGTCGATGATCGTTTCGCTGGCCTCTTCGAGATCCATCGTCCGGTAGGCGAGCGAGCCGACGAATCCGGTAAGCATGAACGCAAACGCTCCGTACAGTAAGCCGAGCGCCACGTCGGTTTCCTGGAAGGCCGTCGGGATATCCACACCCGGCTGGTAGCCCCCACCGAGCCACCACATGGAGACGAGGCCGACAACAAGCAGGACGATGATCGGGACAAAGAAGTTCACTAGCGAGGGGTTCTTCTCACTCGGTTCGCCGACGTCCGCCGAGACATCCGACAGCGGGGTCGCGTCGTCGCGGATAGTTTTCCCGGTCGAACGCGCACGCCACTCGGCGTTTAGCATCGGACCGAAGAACCGCTGGGTAATCGCGATGAATCCGACCATAAAGAACGCCATGAAGCAATAGATATTCCACGGGATCGACCGGAGGAACAGTCCGAACGCCGTCACCCCGATTTCATCGGCGGTGAACCGCGCCGCCTCAAACCCAGTGATGATCATCGACACCTGGAACCCGATCCAGTTCGACACCGGCCCAAACGTCGTCACTGGCGACGTCGTTGAGTCGAGCGCATAGGCGTGCATCTCTCTGGATGACTTGTTCTCTTGAGAGAGTTCCCGCGTCGCGTTGCCCGTGACGACGGTGCTGGTGTATGAATCGAAGAAAATGAAGACGCCGATTAGCCACGTGAGAATCTGTGAGTCACGGGCGGTATCTACGCGATCGCCGATCCAGCGTTCCAGCGCCAGGATCCCCCCAGATCGGTAAATGAACGCAGCACCAGCTCCCATAAACAGGATCAGGATGATGAACTTCGTGTCGAACGGTGACCGGACGACTTCGACAAGCCAATCCATTGTGAGCGCTGTCGCGCCAATCGGATTTCCGCCGGCGACAAGTAATGCCCCGATCCAGACGCCGGCAAACAGTGACACTAACACCTGTCGGGTTGTCATCGCAAGTATGATCGCCAGTAGTGGTGGCGCCAGTGCGAGGACGCCGAAATGTTGCGACATGAGTTGTGTTACCATTCCACTATACAAAAAACCGATTATAAAACTAAATAGAATAGACCCTGTTGAGATTCATAAATCAGCATAGATTCTGACTGTTACGGCAAAATTATCTTGAGCCAACTGGAGAGAAAATACACAAACATCTCCCCAGGGGTATCACATACAGAGCGGCTGGACGAGTCGCGACAAAACGACGGATCCGGGTTGCCTCTCGGAGAACTGGCAAAGCTAGCTACAGTGGAGTTTCGATCGGGTGCCACTCCCAGGCGTCGTCCGTCGCTGTGATGTGTCCAAGACCCGGCGCAGGGAAGTGAAAGGCAAATACGAGGGCTTCGGTCTGACTTGCCCTGTCGAGTAGATCTCGGCGCGTCTCGACAGTTTGGTCGGGGTTGTAATCGACGGCAGCGGTCCACTCTGGGTGGGCAATGTGCAGTGGATGCAGGACCGTATCGACCAAGTGGAGCAGGCGCTCCTCGTTCGAGGTGACTTCGACAGCGACGTGACCGGGTGTATGGCCCGGTGCCGGTAGGGTCCGAACCCCGGGAACGATCTCGGTCTCATCCTCTACCAGTTCGATCCGTCCATCGAGCGGCTCGAGATTGGCCTGCGCAGCCGTGATCAGCAGCGTTCGGAGTTCCTCATCGACACGGAGTGATGAGAGGTCCGGGTCCGCGCCTGTCCAGAACTCCCACTCCGCCTCGGGCATGACGTAGCGAGCGTTCGGAAACGCCGGGTCCCCATCGTCGGTGAGCATACCGCCGACGTGATCCGCATGGCCGTGGGTGATCAGGACAACATCGACGGCGGTGGCGTCGATATCGGCCGCGTCGAGCGAGGTCTGGAGTTTGCCGGTCGTTGGGGCCATCTCACCTCCGCCAGTATCCACGAGAACGGTCTGGTCGCCAGCGTCGATCACGAGGCTGGGATACGGACTGACGTACTCCTTCCACTCGTCTGGCTGGATGCCTTCATCTGCCAACGCCTGTTCACGCTCGTCGGGCGGTGCATCCGCAAAGAATACCTCTGCCGGGTGGGGATATGCGTAGGACCCATCACTCACGAGCGTACAATCGACCGTCCCGACCTCGAACCGGAATGGGTCCGAACCCGAGTCGATGCTGCTTGTCATGTGGTACCACGGTACAAGGTGGGTCGTGTGGCGGCATAAGTATTCGTGAGTGATCGATATCGACCCGCAAAACATCTCTGTGTTGGCAGGATCCACGTGTGCTGCAGTCGCGCCCTGTATTCAGTTTGCTCCTCAGGGACCCACCTGTTTGTCTGACAGTCGATACCGAAGCGAGGAAAGATGGTGTCGCTCTGTTATCCGCCTCCAGCCAACGGAACGATTGTGAGAACGAGCGTGTGGAGGTCTTCAGTTGACGGTACACACGCCCGGCGTCATGAGACGCCGTCGTATACCCGACGTGGCGAGTGCGGTGCGGCGGCGCTGTACTATCGCGATCCTCAACGACCACGGTGAACCGCTCTCTTGAGCAGAAATCGCCGAGCGCGTCGCAGCCCGCCAGTACGAGGTCGAGCGTAAGATGGTAACGAGCAAGCAGTGAGAGGGTGTCTGTACGGCCTCTATCAGGCGCACCTGGGGAAATTGACCGATGTCGAGGCGGTCGCCTTCGTCGAGCGGGCCAAGATTCTCGCTCCAGCAAACACGGTGGCGTTGGCTCATGCACTCCGTCGACTGCGGACACAGTTCTCCGTCTGATCGGCCCACGACGTGTGGGCGACGACATGCCGCGACGGGAGCGAGGTCGCTGCTCTAGGTCTCCTCACGTGCCGCCGTCCGGCGACGCCGCAGGAGTAGCACCGGGCCCCCACGCCCCTCCTGCTAGTTCAGTCCCCCCATGCACTGGGCCCGATGCCGAGGCGCTGGACGACCGGTCGGTAGAGACTCCCAACAACGAGCACAATCAGCAATTCGATCCAGAAGCCCACGTCGCCGGCGAGTGACCGGACGACGGAGAGCACGAGAAATACGAGGAGCAGCAGCGCGACGTAGTGGGGGACGACCTCGAGGAGCCGGTTGCTGTTCAGAGCTATCGGTTGCACCGGAGACAACAAAACGATTGTTGGGACAGGCGACGTCCGCAACCGAGAGACGACATCTCAGAACAGCTGATGAGCCATCAGAAGCGATAGCCGAGTCAGCAGAACGGCCAGCTCCTGCCAACAACACGATAGCGAGATCGTCGGTCCGAGCGGCGAACCCCTGACAGACGCGTCGCGTCGTGAGCGTCTTCCCCGTCCCCGGCGGGCCGTAGATCGAGACGGTCGTCGGGAGGTAGCCCTCGTGCACCCCGTTCAACAGCGTCGCGAGGTCGCGTTCCTGTGTGTCCCGACCGACGATCTTGTCCGGCTCAGTAAGGGGATCGAGCGCGCCCTTGTCGGCGAAGACGCTGTCGTCGGGGGCGGTGTTCGTCGAAGAGGTCGTCGTACTTGCTCATGGCGGCGTTCAGCGGGGTGACGCGTGAGTACACGCCAGCAGTGATAAAGGTGCGCAAGGACCGGATGGTGTCGAGCGCGACGCTGGCGGCGGACGCGTTATTGTCCTCCGTGCGCTGGGGATAGCGGGCCGTGTGCCAGCGGACTGACGACTGAAGAGCGCCCGAGCACGGGAAACAGTGGGGACCAATCGGGCTCTCCGACTCGGCCATCGACCGACGCCGTCGCGGCACCACCGACGCGGTCGCAGCGGTGCGGAGGCGTCGCCGCTCCCAGTCGTCGCAGCGAACTGGCTGCACCGCGTCACGCCCACTGACCCAGATCGGATTCGTCGGAGGCGTCACCGTCTGGCGGAACTCATCCACGATGGGGCCAATTCACAGTCGGCGATGGTCGGGCCACGGCGTGCTGAATCGGGGCTCATGTGAAAAAATGATCTATCGGAGACACATTCCTACCGTGTTATCGTCAGACCCCCATCCATTTTGAAGAAGCCGAGGTGAAGTTCGTAGGGTGGTTCTGTGTCTTCGCTCTTTATCGTTCGAGTCACCAGTTCACCCTCGTTCACATTGAGGGCTACGCTATGTAGTGAACAGTGGACATCAAGGGTGACAGACCCGCCCCAGTCCTCGATCGTTGCGCTGTCATAGTCTTCAATAAGATCATACGGAGGCCAATTCTCAAAGCCCGTTGACGCTACTTTCCCACCGGTTTCTTCGATCACGAGATCGTTTCCTTCCTCTCTGAACTCCACCTCGTAAAACGTCGGCCCTAATGGGACCGATCCGAGGTCAGGAGCATTGAAGGATGACATCTGCGTAAAAATCCCACTTTCGACCAGATGGCCATCCTCATGGTGGAGATGGACGTCATGAGGAACGGGAAAGCCCTCCCCGAAATAGTTCACTTCATCATTCGTCCACCGGACAGTCGCACTCCCTTCACCACCGAGTCTTACGTTCGCCTGATTGGGAGTGAAGTTATGGCCCCTGAGGTAGATATCGGTTCCCTGACCAGGCGACGCAGTTGCGGAGCCGGTCAGCACTGTCCCCCCGGTAACGCCTGCACCGATCGTTTTCAGTACGTTCCGCCGTGTCGATCCTCTCAGTTCGTTCATGGGTCTGCAATTGGTTCGATCATGTGTCAGTCCGTCCGCTCAGCAGTCCGGATACGGGCTCGCTGTTGGTTTTCCCTCGCCAATTGAGATTCTCACCTCCATGGTAGTAGAGAAGATAACGCACGACATGGCCGATAAAAACACACTAGACTCTGTTCTAGGTAACTCTCTGACGAGTCCGTGTCGGCGTGGAACTCCACCGTGTGACTCCCTCGCTCTTCAGGACCTGGAATCTGGAGAAGTCGATTCGGACTGTACCAAACAGAGAACGCTGATCTCTCAAGGGTGTGGTCCCGACAGACTTCCGTTACGGTGCGATCAGCCCGTAACGGCGGACATCCACGTATTCTCCGTCGACATATTCCTGCTCTCGAAGGACGCCTTCCTGTTCGAATCCATGCTTCTCCAGCACTCGTATCGACGCCCTGTTGTCCTCGTTTACTCGTGCCCAGACTTTGTGAAGGCCTCTGTCGTTGAACGCATGTGTGAGACACAACTCGACAGCTTCGGTGGCAAAGCCGTTGCCCTGTTCCTCGGGGGTGATCACGATCCACCCTAGTTCGGCGTTGCTGGCCTGCGTATCGAGTTCTGTCAGCGCGACGTGTCCGATGGGAGTCCCGTTACGACAGACGAGAAACTGCACTGTGTCTTCGGTCTCTTCGATAAAGTCGGCGACCTCGGTTTCGGACCACGGTACGGACACGCCTGCTTGCTGCCGGATCGAGGGGTCGTTGAGCTGCTTCTCGACGAACGGATAATCCTCGGGATGAATCGTATTGAGCGTCACTCGCTCACCACGCATGAATACTGCCCCAGGCATAGGCTCCGATTCTGGCGCTGTTTTCTTAACCCTGCCCCAGAGACCGCGATCTGTCTCGCGTCGTACTGCCGTCCAGCCTCTGATGAACTTCGCCTCTGTCTTCCCCCTGAATGTCCTATTCTACTTCTTCCGGGTCCCAGGGATCGTAACACCGTACGAGCATGATACCCGGGTAGCCTCATGAAGCGACCTGCGCAGTTCCTGATCCTGCCGACGAAAACATACTCATCCACCAAAGGTGTCACCCCGTCAACTCGAAATGGAGGGGAAGGGCTGCCGCAACACCCCTCGTCAGAGACGGAGCAGTCCATCCGCTCGTCCCGACATCTGGGTGACCCGTACAGCATTGGGCACTCCTGCGCTACCGCGGACGACCACCGTGTGAGCGTCGCCTCGACAGTGAAACGCGACGTGAGCATCGCGCCCGTCCCGACGGGGCGAATGGCCGCCGTGCGGTGTCGACTTGGTCGTCCTCCCGACCATGCACTGCGTCTCCGCACGCACGAGGCCCGGCGCCACACCGTCATGGCGTCGTGTGGGCAATGGCGTGGCTCGCCTCACCGCCCCGGTCGACCGGGAACCTCGTCGGCCGGCACCCGTCCGCGCAACACGAAGGTGTCCCACGCAGCGGCGACCGGGAGGTCGATCAGGGCACCGTCGTCATCCCGGTAGTCGTAGTACCCCTCGTCGGGATCGAACCCACCGAACACGCGGAGGTCCGGTTCCTCAGTGTCCGCGAGCGCGGCGAGGTCGTCGCGGTCGAAGATCACCCGCAGTGCGCCTGCCTCCCCGCGGCCGCGGATCCCCTGTGCCTCCGCGTGGTCCCCGGTGCGCGTGACCGCGTAGAAGGTGCCGTCGGCCGGCCCCTCCACGGCAGCCGGCAACTCGAGGAAGACGCTGATGCGGTCACGATCCGCGGTCACTTGTCGGGCGTCCGTCCGCGCATCGACACGCAGGATGCGGTGCTCGACGCTGGGTGAGACCGTCCCCTTCGCCTCGAGCATGTCGAGCGTGATGGGCCCCTGTGGCCCGTCGGATTCGTGGACGACGTCGGCGTCTGCGAGCTCGTCGAACCCGGCGACGTAGCTGTTCGTCGTGAACGTATAGGTCGTGTCGGGGTCGAGCGGCTCGCCCTGTACGTAGACGGCCTCGACCTGCCCGTCCCCGTCGTGGCCCGACCACTCGTACTGGACGCCGCCTACCTGGACGGACTGCTGTGCGCCGAAGGTCGACCACGGGAGCGCCGCAATCTGGCTCTCGAGGAGGGCCTGCAGGGTGCGTCCCTTGACCTCCATCGTGACGATGGTGTTGGGGAACGGAAGGATGTCGAGCCACTCTAGCCCGGTGATACCGCCGGGGCCGTACACCTGGTTCGAGCGGATCCCGCCGGCGTTCTGGAGCGCAGCGTCGACCTCGTCCACGCCCGGGGCGTTGGCCTCGGCGTACTCCATCATGAGGTCACAGATCAGGTTCCCCAGCGCGCTCTCCTTGGCGTAGTTGGTGTCGAACCTGGCGTCGAGCGTGACGTCGGTGGTGAAGTACTCCCGTCCCAGTTCGGCCTCGAGCTGGTCCCGCCACGTCGAGACGATGGAGGCCATCCCGTCGTCGGGCTCGAGCGCGGCGACGTCGGGATCGTGTCGCTGCCAGTCGACGAGGTCCCCGTCCACAGTGAGCGTGAGCTCGCCGAGGTGGTCGAACTCGTCGCCGACCTCACTGATGACGGTCCCCGCGTGAACCTCCGGCTCGTCCATCGTGACCTCCGAATGCGAGCCGACGATGGCGTCCAGGTCGTCGACTGCCTCCGCGATCTCGTAGTGGGTCGAGTGGTTGGTGTGGGAGGCGAGGACGACGACGTCCGCTCCGGCGTCCTTGAGCGCGGCCGTCGCTGCCTCGCTCGCCGTGACCGGGTCGATGGCCTGGTAGTCCGCCGGATAGTCGGTGATGTCGTAGAAGTTCCGGACGCCGCTCCCGAAGACGCCGAGCGTGACCCCGCCGACGTCGCGGGTGATCCACGGTTCCGTTCCCGGGATCGGGTCGCCGTCGGGTGTGCGGAGGTTGGCGACCACCCAGGGAAACGTGCTGTCCGCGAACCGCTCCGTGGCGACGTCGATCCCGAAATCGAACTCGTGGTTGCCGACACCCACCGCCAGCGGGTCGAGGTAGTTGAGCGCCTCGACCATATGCTCGCCTTCGTGGATGAGGCCCATGATCGACGGCGCAAGGTCGTCGCCGATGCCGAGGAACACCGCGTTCTCTCGGGCGCTACGCAAGTCGTCGATGAGCGTCTGGTATCGGGCGATGTCCATGGCCCTGTCATCGGTCGGGTCCCCGAAGCGACCGTGGAAGTGACTATCGTGGAGGATGGTCACCGTCTCGGCCGACTGTGCGGCGACCGTTCCACCCTGTGCGACGCCGAGGCCGCCGGCAGCAAGCCCTCCGGCCGTCGCTGAGAGGACGTTCCGTCGTGTGATCGACTCCTGCGTGTCTAATGAATCATCACTGTCTGGCATACCGTTCTGAGCGTCAACACAGTGGTATGTTAATGTAAGGGAATAAAATGTACAACAAAACTACTAGAATTACAAAAGTAGTATAATTAACAGGCAATCAGATGGATCCAATTCAACACTATGTCGGTAGTCTCCGGCGTGCGACCCAAAACACCTCTCAGCGACAGAGACGGGGCCAGACGCAGACTCCGCGACATGTGGGACCTCTCGTGGGGATGTATTCGCTGATTATGGAAATATGAGTCTCATAAATATTCCGTATAAACAGCGTAAATTCAGCCGAATAGGGATAAGTGGTTGATTCTTAATACTGACACTACTGACGTGTCTCGAAGATGACGCACAACTACAACCGCCGCGCGGTGCTGAAAGGGGCCGGTGCGGCCCTCGGCATCGCAGGTGGCCTTCGGCTCGGAACAGGGAGTGCGGTCGCGCGCACGTCCCCCGAACTGGACAAATACGTCCAACCCCTGCCGATCCCGGACGTGCGAGCGCCCGACGGCCGACGACAGGGCGCCGACTATCACGAGATCCCTCTCACGGAGTTCACGGCACAACTCCACCCCGATCTGCCGGAAACCACGCTCTGGGGATACGACGGCCAATACCCCGGGCCGATCATCCGCGCACGCCGGAACGAACGTATCAAGGTGCAGTTCGGCAACGGTGCGCTCCCCTCGGAGCATCTCCTGAGCGTCGACGAGCGCATCGCTGGCACGACCCCCGACGACTACCCCGAGTTCGACGGGCCCGTGCCGGAGGTCCGGACGGTGACGCATTTCCACGGGCTCAACGTCGACCCCGAAAACGACGGTCAGGCCGAGATGTGGACGTCGCCGGACGGGGTGACGGGCCCGCGATTCGCCACGCACGTCCACGACATCCCGAACCGCCAGTCCAGGCTGACGTCGTCGTATCACGACCACGCCCTGGGCATCAGTCGTCTCAACCTCTACGCCGGGCTGGTCGGCTTCTATTTCATCCGAAGTCGCGCCGAGGACCGCCTGGACCTGCCCAGCGGCGAGTACGATATCCCACTCATGCTCCACGACCGGTCGTTCAACGAGGACGGGTCGTTGCACTATCCGGACTCGTTCGAAGCGAACGTCGCCGGTGATACGGCCGTCATCAACGGGGCCGTCTGGCCGTATCTGGAAGTGGAGCCCCGCCGCTACCGACTTCGGTTCGTGAACACGTCGAACGGACGGACGTACAACATGCGCCTCGACAACGACGCCGGCACGGCCGTCCCCACGCTGTATCAGGTCGCTGCCGGCCACGGCTTCCTCGAGCGAGTCGTCCCGATCGGCCCGGACGGCGACCTCGACTCCCTGTTGCTCTCCCCGTTCGAACGCGGGGACGTCATCGTCGACTTTTCCGACCACGCGGGCGAGACGTTCACCGTCACCAACGACGCCGAGTTCCCGTTCGAGGGCCACACCGAAGGCGCCGACCTCGACGAACTCATGCAGATCCAGGTGGCCGAGTCGAGCAGTGGCCGAGACACCAGCACGCACCCGTCGGACCTGACCCTCCCGTCGTCGGGTGGCCCCGACGAGCGGAGTGCGACGGAGACCCGGCAGATGACCATGAGTATGACGATGGACGACCATGGGCTCTCGACACATCTGCTCAACGGCCGACGGTTCACCGAGGAGACACAGATCAAACCCCAGCTCGGAACGACAGAGGTCTGGGAGCTCCAGAACGAGACCCACCACACGCATCCGATCCACCTCCACCTGGTCGAGTTCAGCGTGATCGGCCGCGGCCCGGACGGCACCGAGGCGCCCGCCCCGAACGAGCGCGTGGGGAAAGACGTCGTCCGCGTCAATCCCGACGAGACGGTTCGCATCGCGGCCAAATTCGGCGACTTCACCGGGCAGTACCCCTGGCACTGTCACATCCTCGAACACGAGGACCACAAGATGATGCGGCCCTTCGAGGTGGTGTCGGGCAGTGCGGAGAGAAACGGTGAGAAGTCCAAGAGACATCAGAACGATCCGGATACTGACGACTGAGGGAGCGTTCGTTCCCATCGTGTATCCGGTCTGCGGCAGTGGGGAACGAATATCTCATCGAAGAACGCCGCTGACGAGCCAATTGGATGTACGACACCCCGCGTGGGAGGGAGGCGGACGAGCGCGACAACGCCGATAGCAACCACGCCATAGTCTCTACCGATGAATGTTCCATGGCCCGGTACGTCAGAGCAGTGATCCTGTGACCTCTCTCTGTAGCGGCTGAACACTGATAATCTCAAATCACAGTAGACAGTAGCTCTCTCACAGAAATACGTACCTCTCTTCTTCCAATTCATTCTGTTCTCCAGAAGTAGATCCGAGTAATCCAAAGGAACCGCGGAAAATAGGCTCTTTCCCGGACTCTATTATCCACCGTCATGACAGGTAATTAGATACTTCGGAATCTTTCAGGATTATCTTAGTACAATTCTATCCTGTGATTTTCCGGGTCCCACCCCTATGATTAACATATAAAATATAGTATCTATAGTAGCAGGCGCTGATGGCAAACACTACTACTTCATCGCTGCCATTCATGTCTCTAACTACCGATTTACTATGATACACATCAACGAATGCGAAGACGGATCGTCCAATGAAGCCCACACGACGCACGCTGCTCAAAGCACTTGGCAGCACGGCCGCGATCGGTAGCATCGGAACGGCAGCCGCACGCGAAACACCACCGAAAGGACGGATCAGGAACCTCGGCCACTCCCTGCTCTCGGACCCGCCCGGGGGGTACACCGAGGGCGACGTACGCGACGATGGACAGTACGCCCTCACGGGGAGCTTCTACGGGACAGGGGGTAGCTTCCTCGTCGACATCAGTAACCCGACCGACCCCAGGGAGGCCCACCGCGTCCCCTCGTCTGAGAACGTTCGCAACGCAGACGTGAAGTTCGGCCGTCGGGACGGCCTCTACTACCGGACGCAGGAAGCGAACAATGACGGTGCAGAGCTCGACGGTGTCGAGATCATCGACTACGGCTACGCCGAGGGGTCACCCGAGGATCCGACCATCCTGGGGTCGCTCGACGCGGGGGAGACGCACAACCTCTTCCCGCATCCCACCGAGCCGTACGTCTACACCACTGAACACCACGGAATGGGTGTCTTCGACGTGAGCGACCCCACCGACACCTCGTTCGTCGGGACGTTCGGCCCCGAAGCCGACCTCCACGACGTCGTCGTCGATCCTGAGAACGATCTCGCCCACCTCGCGTTCATCGGCGGCGGCTTCGACGGCTACGTCATCATGGACGTGAGCGACCCCGCGAACCCGGAAGAGGCCGGGCGTTTCAGCTACGAGGGGCTCCCCTCCTACGAGGACGTCCCGCTCGGCGAGGAAGGCTTCCAGAACTGCCACTACGCCAACTACGACCCCGACCGGGATATCGCGGTCGTCGGCGACGAGATCGGATTCGGGAAGCCCGGCGGCAAGCACATCTTCGATATCGGCTGGGGTGACGGCTCCGTTGCGGACCCCAAGCCCATCGGGTACACGCCGTCACCGAACGCGCAGGTGATGGACGAACTTCCGGAATTGTACGACTGGACGACACACAATCACGATATCATCTCGAAAGGGAACAACTCCCTGCTCGTCGACGGGGCGTACCACGAAGGGATGGTCGTCTGGGACATCAGTGACCCGACCGATCCCACGTTCACCGACCGCTACGCGACCGACGACCAGGCCGACCAAGCGAATAGTCCGAGTTGGATCGGCGAGGCGCCGATGGCGTGGGGCGCGAACTACAACAAACAACGCGACCTCACCGTCGTCTCCGACATGGCCACCGGCGTCTACGTGTTCAAGGTCACGCCGTCCGCCGGAAACGGTGGCAACGGTGGAAACGGAGGGCGGTGACCATGCGCCGGCCACGCAGACGCGACTTCCTGAAGGCGACCGGTGCGCTCGGCCTCACCGGCATCGCTGGCGTCGGAAGCGCCAGTCCCCCCGGGAACGGTAACGGCCGCGAAAAGGACGACACGCTCCGCCTCTTCAGCGAGGTGGCCGTCGACGGTTCGCTGGAGGTCTCCATACAGAAGAATCATGCGTACGTGGCGACCGGGAACGGTCTCGCCGTCGTGGACTGGCGAAACCCGAACCGACCCGAAGTCGTCGGGTCGATGACGGCCGACGATCCTGCGGGCGGCATCCTCGACGCCAAAGTCGAGGGTGACCTCGCCAGCCTCGCGAGCAACGGCAGCCCGGGTATCACGCTTGTCGACGTGAGCGACCCGACCGACCCGACCGAGATCGGCTTCGTGGACGTCGGCCACCACATCCACAACAACTTCCTCGCCGACGGCTACGCCTACCTCACGGTCAACGAGTCCGGCGAGGCCGCCTTTAGCGAAGCGCGGACCACCATCGTCGACGTACGCGACCCCACGGACCCGGAAATCGTCGGCGAGTACCGCCTCAAGGACGACTTCCCCGAGTTCGCCATGGGCGGCGTCAGTCCGTGTCACGACATCTACGTCCAGGACGACCTGCTGTATCAGGCATTCTGGGACGCGGGTGTCGTCGTCGCTGACGTAAGCGACCCGACCGACCCGCAGCTCGTAACGCAGTTCGGAGACGCGCCGGACGCTGACGGGCCGGGATTCGACTTAGAGCGCTACCTCACCCCTCCCGGGAACGCACACTACGTCCAGCCGTCGCCCGACGGCGACCTCGTCTACGTCGGCGCGGAGACGTTCCCCGGGGTCGTCAAGGACGACCCCGCGGACGATGACTACGGCGGCATTAGGATCTTCGACGTCTCGGACTACGACGACCCGCAGGAACTCGCAGAGATCAGGCCACCGGACGTCGACGCGTTCCGCACGTCGCACAACTTCGACGTCACGGCCAACCGCCTGCATGCGTCGTGGTACAACGGCGGCCTGACCGTCCACGACGTGACCGATCCCACTGCTCCCGACACCGTCGCGAGCTACCACACCGACGATACGTCGTTCTGGGGTGCTGAGGCCGCCCGGAGCTTCACCGTCGGGAGCGACATCGGCGGCGGACTGGTGTTCCTCCACGAGGACCGCGGCAAACGAGACTCGCCCGGTTTCGAGGGGACTGGCCGTCCCGACTCGCCCGGGATGCGGTAACGTCGGCGGACCGTATCGCTCGCCACCCACCTTCTTTCAGCCACACAGATCATGGACGACACACCACGGTTCACTCGACGAACGGCACTGAAGACCACCGGACTACTCGCAGCGACCGGACTCTCGGGCATCACAACAGCCCGCGACCCCGGAAAGGGGAACAGCGACAGGGACGCCACGCTCCGCCTTTTCAGCGAAGTGGCCGTCGACGGCGCCCAGGAAGTCGTCACCGAGAAGACGTGGGCCTACGTCGCGACCGGCGACGGCTTCGCGGTCGTGGACTGGCGAAACCCGAACCGGCCGGAACTCGTCGGGACCTGGCACGCCCCCGGCACGGGCATCGCCGACGTGAAAGTTGAGGACGACCTGCTCGCGGTCAGCACGCAGGGAGCGGAACACGACCACGGTCCAGGTGACGACCCAGACGTCGATCCGGACGCCCAGATCGGCACGCACCTCTACGACGTAAGCGACCCCACCGACCCGGAGTACCTGAGCACGTTCCAGGTGCTTCCCGACGGCGTTCACAACGCCCACCTCGTCGACGACGTCCTCTACATCTGTAAGGAAGCCCCGTTCGACGAGAGCGC
The DNA here is from genome assembly GCF_003675875.1 of Halostella limicola. Taxonomy (NCBI): domain Archaea; kingdom Methanobacteriati; phylum Methanobacteriota; class Halobacteria; order Halobacteriales; family Natronoarchaeaceae; genus Halostella; species Halostella limicola. The sequence goes on from NZ_RCDI01000001.1 coordinate 569,411, forward strand.
ACTCATCATCGTGGACGTGAGCGACCCCGCGAATCCGACGGAACTCTCGCGGTGGGTCCTCGAAGACGTCCATCCCGAACTCGATTCGGTGACGAACTTCGTCCACGACGTCTACGCACAAGGCGACTACGCCTACCTCGCGTACTGGGACGCCGGTTGTCGCATTCTTGACGTGAGCGACCCCACAGACCCCGTTGAGGTCTGCTGGTTCGGCCAGACCGAGAACGCCGTCATGGGCATGGACGGTGACCCTTGGGCTCGAGTCTTCAGCTCCCCGGGGAACGCCCACTACGTCCAGCCGTCACCTGATGGCGACCACGTCTACATCGGCGCGGAGACGTACGCCGGCGAGTCCGGCGGCATCACGGTCTTCGATGTCACCGACTTCGACGACCCGCACCAGATCGCCGAGATCGAGGCCGAAGACCGGAATCCGGGTATCTTCCCGGACACGTCGCACAACTTCGACGTGACGTCGAACCGTCTCTACACGTCGTGGTACGACGCCGGCGCTCGAGTCTACGACATCACGGACCCGTCGAGTCCAGAACAGACCTACGAGTACGACCCCGATGGCTCGTCGTTCTGGACCGCCGTCCGCGCTCGCGGGTTCGTCATCGCGAGCGACATCGGGGGCGGCCTCGTGTTCCTCCACGAGGACCGCGGCAAACGGGCCGCGCCAGCCTTCGACGGGGCCGACTCCGTGCCTAACCACGGCCGTCAGCGCTGACGCTAGTCGGTCCACGTCTCCTTTTTCGCTCAGAAACTTGGCTGAGTCAGGCTCCACTAGGCGATACCCGAGATCTGTCTCTCCGTGATAACATCAACTAAGTACTGCTCAGGCACGGAGGATACGACGGCTGATGAGCAGGGAGTTGGGTGTCTACGACGGTATCCTCCCCGCGGTAGCCAGCGGAATCCACCACAACAACTGAATTCGGGAGTAAAGAGAGTCAGACGTCTGTCCATGCCATCGAACACAGATGGAAGAGACCCGAGAAGAAAAAGGAGCCTACTGAGTCGGGAGCCGCAACGATGCGGCACCGGACGTATCGCTGTCGAGTTCCGTGATGCGACCCTCCACGGCCGGTGCGATCGGGGACTCCGCGGCAATGCTGTCGACGATCAGCTGCGCGAGCAGCGGCCCGCCGTTCTCGTCGATGAGCCGTTCGGCGTCTGTGAGCATTTCGTATCCGTCGCCGCCGCCCGCGACGAAGTTGTTCGTCGCCAGCGTGTAGGTCGCGCTGTCGTCCAGCGACTCGCCGCCGATGGTCACGTCGACGATGCGGTTTCCGGCGTCCGCGTCCGGATCCCACGTGTACGACAGTCCGCCGACCTGCGGGAACCTGCCGGCGAGGTCTTCGACACGGCTGACGCCGTTCTCGAGCGCCGCCCGGATGGCCGCTCCCGTCACGCGTAATTTGACCACCGTGTTCCCGAACGGGAGAACGTTGAACACCAGAAGCTTCGAGACGTCGGCTGGCGATTCGGGGCTGGCGTCGGGGAAGTAGCGCGTGTCCGTCCGGATGCCGCCACCGTTCATGAGGGCCGCGTCGGCGTCAGCGAACTCGCGCATCTTGTCCGCGATGTAGTTCCCCGTATTGGCTTCCTCAGTCCGAACCACTGCCTCACGCGTGTCTAACGGCACTTCCGTCGTACCGATGACCTCGTCGAGGTCTTCGAGACGAGACTCGTATTCTTCTTTGATCTCTGCGACGGCCGGGTCGGGCTCAAGCCCGTCCTCGACCGCTGCGGTGAGATCGTGGAGCGTGAAGTCGTGGTCCGACACCTCGCCCGCCTCGACGTCGAGTGTGAGTTCGCCGACGAACTCGAACTGATCCCCGACGGCCGAAAAGACGGTCCCGTTGATGACCTTCGGTTCCTCGAAGACCTGCGCAGCGTGGTCGCCGACGACGGCGTCGATAGCGACGTCGTCGAGGTCAGCCAGAACGTCCTCCATGACTGGACTCGACAGATGCGAGAGGACGACGACGACGTCGGCGCCGTCCGCACGCATCTGCGGGACGACCTCGCGGAGCGCTGGCTTGACGTCCTGAACGGTCGCGTTCTCGCCGAGGTTGGTGATATCGGGCGCCTCCTCGTTGATGACGCCGGTCACGCCGACCAGAAGGTCGCCGACCTGATCGAGGATGTACCGCCGTGCACCCTGATCTTTCGCGAACACGTCGCCGGTGCGCTCGTCGAGAAGATTCGCGCTGAGCCAGGTGAACTCGCTGTCGGCGACCCGGTCGCGGGTGATATCTGGCCCGAGGTCGAAGTCGTGGTTACCGTACGTGTCGTAGCGCAACCCGCCCGCGTTGAATGCGTCGGTCATGTGCTCCCCCTCGAAGAACGATGAAAGGACCGACGAGGCGAGGTCGTCGCCGTTGCCGACTTTCATCGAGCCGACGTTCTCGGCGTCGAGGCGGTTCATCAACCCGAAGTAGTTGGCGATGTTCTGCTGTTCCTCGAAGGAGTTCTCGAAACGGCCGTGGAAATGCGTGTCGTGAATGAGCGTCACCTGTCCGTCTTTCTGTTCATCAGGAACGGTTCGGGCGTCCGTCGCCTGCTCGCCGATCTGGCCGCGGATCTCACCCGCGGGGTGGGCCTCGGTGTGGACGTTGACGTACGTATTGCCCGCGCGGATGGCATCGACCAGATCCGCAACCGTCCGGCCACTGAACGGACCGGTCAGGTCGTCGTCGGTGATCGTTCCTTCGGCGAGGACGCCCTGTGTCCGTCCGGTAGTCGAGCCACCGTAGAGGCCGACGATGACCGGGCCGTTCTCGCCAGCGACCTCGTAGTGGATGTGCGCCGCAACGGCGTCCGTGATGTTGGCGACGGTCAGTTTGTACTGCAGCTCCGACCCGCCCTTTCGTAGTTTGAACGTTCCTGTGCCGGTGGCCTCCGTATCGACGGGCGGTACTTCCTCGTCGCCGGAACACGAGGCGACGAACGTCTTCCGCTTGTCGTCTCCGTTCTCCTTTCCTGAGTCTGCTGCAACCGGTCCGGCAGTGAATCCCGTGACGACACCTGTCCCGAGCGCCTTCAGGAACGGACGTCGCGCCTGTGACGGACCGGCTGATTCGGTCGTTTCATTGCCCATTGTTTTCAACTCCCAATACAACATCCATATTCCATTACAAATGTTATTTATACTCTAGATCGGGCTAATTTATAACTAAACAAGGCTGTCCGACCGCTCTGGGCGTAATTGCTGCAACCCGCCGAACGCCGTCAAGCAGTGGAGCTACTGAGGGCTGGCGTGGGATCAGTGAAGATGGCTGATTCCTCCTTCAGTGTCGACCGACAACACTTGGTCTCCGATACTCGGTTGACCAACCGATTGGTTCAGTAGAGGAAGTGCTCTCTCGATCCGAGAATACGCGGCAGAGCCGTCGCATCGTAACCGTCCTGAGGGGCCACCCATCGATACCGCACCCTTATTTGCAGATAATCCTCATGGATACCAAGCCGCCGGAGACCAGCTGGCCACCAAAGATGTCGAATGCGAAATAGTTGGGTCCGGACCGCGCCCGGTACCAGTTCTGGAAGCGCTGGTGATCTCAGAGGTAGTCAAGACCCTCGATCTCGGGATGGCAACGGGAACACCGCCATTCGGTCCCCCCGGGCGTATCGAACCGGAAGACGCGGGTCGTATCGCCACGACAGTGGTCACAGGTCGGAGCCATTGAGGCAACATTTGCGAGGGCGCGTTCGTGGTTAGGTCTTTCGTCCGTGAGGGCGAAACATACTTTCCGCGAAAATTCTGCCCAAAATACAGAGCGGTAGGTCTCATCCTAGACGCCAGCGCGATCCGCATCTGTCGTACTGCTGCAACCAAACAACACAATTGAGGAGGGCTACTGTTCGTCGCCCGCGGTGGTAAACTGAGTCTGCTCGTCATCGGACTCTTCTTGTGGCTCTATTGGCGGCGAGGGTCCTACCGAAGACCGTTCCAAACGTCGAATAGATTTGACAAGCGTGAGACTGCTCCGTCACTGAGCAGTCTCCCTGTTAACGACCGCTGTCACGTCGGTGTCCCCGACGGCCGCGCAGTCACGCGGCGTCTTGAATCCCAGTATAGCAACTGAAACAGCCTCTAACCGCACCACACAGTGCCCACTCAGACTGGTGGGAACGCGACCCCCTACAGAGAGTCGTGGATGGAAAGAATGACCTCCTCAGTCATACGACTCACCGGTGATGCCTGACTCCCGACAGCGTACTCGTGGCGTCACAGCTTGTTTCTTCATCGTCGCTCTTGCCGGCCTGTTCGTCTGGGGTGGAAGCGTGTCGCTCGTCCCGCCGTCGTTTGATAATCCCGGGAACGAGGCTGTCGTTCCGACGCCTGATGCATATGTCGGCGAACGCGTGACCCTCTACGGGACGGTCATCGCTACGGAGCCACTCGTGGTTCGCACCACAGGTGCCGATACCTCACTCGACGTCACGCTCCGCGGTACTGACGCGGACCACGTTGCAGGCGACGAGGTAATCGTCGTCGGGACGTTGCGCGACGACCGCACGCTCGCTGTCGACCGAGTCGTCGATCGTGACCGGGTCGCCAACCATGAAGTGTGGGAGTACTGGTATCTGTACGGCGCCTCACTGTTCGGGATTCTCTGGGTACTCGCTCGCGTCGCAACACAGTGGTGCGTCGACCCGGAGACACTATCGGTCGTTCCCTGCACGGACTGCTTCTCGGACGGTGAAAGCGATGGCTGAGCTCCTCACGCACGCCCTCGTGGGCTACAGTCTCGGCACGATCCTAACCATCTTCGACGACCGACTCCGTCCAGCCCACGTGACGCTCGTCATGCTCGGTGCACTCGTGCCGGATCTCGTCAAAATGCAGGATCTTGTTCCCGCCACGACCGTCGAAACACTCTCTGGTGTACCGTTCGCGTGGTTTCCGTTGCACACTCTCGCCGGTACGGTCCTCGTTGTCGTGCTCGGGGCGCTACTGATCGGTCCTGACCAGCGACGTATAGGCTTTGGACTGCTAGCCCTCGGCGCTATTAGTCACCATGTGCTTGACTTGCTCCTTCTCACTTCCAGTGGGTACGCCTATCCCATCTTCTGGCCGCTCACAGGGTATTACCCGCCGACCGGAAACCTGTATCTCAGTACTGATCGGTGGCCAGCTGTCGTTGCCGGGAGCGTCGCTTTCGTTCTATGGGTTGGGACACGAGAAAGAGGAAGCACCGCTGGATCTTCGCGGTAAACACCAACATCGAGACCTTCCGAAACTGCAGGACACCGCTCTCGTGGAGTACGACCGACGGACCAATACCGTGCGCTATCGATTCCCTTCCGGTCTCCTCAACGAGTTACTTCGTCTCGCTGCGAGAATTGAACAGCCGCAGTCCGAGTAAGTCCTACTACGGCCCCGAAAAGCGCCGATCTCTCCTCGCTCAGTTTGTTTTCGTTGTTAGGCCAGCAATTTTTCATCCTCAGCAGGTGATTCGGCAGAGAGAGTAATGGATTTCTATTCCCTACTGTGCTCGAACGGTGGCGACAGCGACCAGGGGGCGATGGGCTTGGTTTATTGACCTCCTCCTCTCCCTTGACCTGCCAAAAGCGCCTTGGAATGGAGATCGTGGCGCAGTAGGCAATCGTAGCGTCGCGAGGCGAGATAGCGGGCAAATCTTCACAGAATACCGTCGTAGAGCTCGAAGTAGTCGACGAGATGCCGTGTCAGGAGAAACCGTTCGCGAACGGTTTCCCGCCCGCGCTGGCCCAGTCGGTTGCGATGCTCCTCGTCGGCAAGTAACCGTTCGAGGCGATCGCTCACCGCCGACGTATCGTCTGGGTCGACGAGATAGCCGTTCGCGCCGTCGTCGATCTGTACGGGGATACCGCCGACGTTCGACCCAATGACCGGCGTCTGCTTCCAGAGTGCTTCGGCGACGACGAGACCGAACCCTTCACGGAGCGACTTCTGCACGACGACGTCTGATTCCCGCTGGAGGAAGTTGATGGTCGTGTCCGGTTCGTTCGTCAGCAGATGGATCCGGGGATCGTCCGCTGTCGCGTCCGCAACGCGGTCGTACACCTCGGGGCCTTCCGGGTCATCGTCGGCCATGCCGCCTGCGAGTACTAAGTGTGCGTCTGGAACCATCGCTTGCGCTTCCTGAAACGCCTGGACGACACCGAGTGGGTCTTTCCACGGATCGAACCGCGACACCTGCGTCACTACCGGTGCGCCGGTATCGAACGGTATCGAGTCCAATCGGTTGCGTGTTGCCGCTCGTTCCGCTTGGTCCTGGGGTCGGTTCTTCTCGGAGAGGGGATCGATCGACGGATAGATGATCGTCGACGGGACGTCGATACCCGGCCTGTAATTAGAGTGACTGAACACTGTTTGATCGACCTCGCGCGCGTAGTCGACGATAAACGAGAGCGGCGACTGGGATGCCGCCGTGAGATCGATGTGACACCGCCAGATGAATCGTGTGTTCGGGAAGCGATCCGTGAGCCGAGGTATCATCCCGAGAGTCTGCGGGTCGTGGAGGACGACGATATCGTACTCGCCTGTGACCATCCCCGCGTTTCGGTCGGTTACCGCCCGATATGTCGCCCGCATCTCATCGGTGAGCGTGACCTCTTGGCCCTGCAGACCATTGTGGAGCGCTTTCGTCACCTCGAAAAACCTGTCGTCGGCGTCCATGACGACCCAGTCCGTGTCGACATCGAGGCTGTTCGACAGTGGGACCAGCGAATGGAGCATCTCTGCGACGCCGCCGCCGGACGCCGTCGAGTTGACGTGGAGAACGCGCAATTCTCCGAGTTCGGTGGCGAGCGTCTGAAGTTGTTCCCATTGCTCGCGTTCGACGAGTTTTGCGTACTCCGCACGTGGCTGTTCGGTGGTTCCTGTCGTAACCGGTTGGTGCAATGATCGGCCACTCCCTGAGACGGGACTTTGTTCCTCTGCCATTGGCAGTCTCCGTCGGCGGTCCGGGGTCGTTCACGGACGCTCGATCTCTGGCCTGGTCGGACGTGCCGACAGCCCAGCCGTCTCCGTCGCTCACCTTTGTTATTTCTTCACACACCAATTTGCAGTAGCGTTTCCTTGCGACGTGGCCAGCGCGATCGCTGTCGGTTATTACTCTGTGAGGTGGTATAATTGGAAACCTATTTATGGCGGCATAGCGGCCGCTACGGAGGTATCCGCGTTCAGCTCCCTCGTTCTGGCGGACTATCGAAAAGCGAGAAGCCGTGGTGTCGACGATAGCCTCGACCTCCAGTTTCAGGTCCGCGCCGAGCGCTTGATCACAGTTGAGCTGCCCAGCATTGAGTCCGGCGTCGTTCGCGCCGGTGGCTAGTCGGCACTTACGTGTTTCGCGTATGACGATCCAGACCGAGAATACGAATAGTGGATCAAGCATGACGAGAGCGTCCCATGGGAGCATCTATCCGTGGGACATCCCACGGGGTCGCGCCGATACTGAGCAGGACGTTGCGCGCTGTTACTGTGGGGATTGTGGACCGGACGGCATCGCGGCGCCCACCCTCGGGACGAGCGAGACGCTGGCGGCCGCCGCGCTCGGCACCGTGTCCGAGGTGCGCCGGCAGACCCACCGGTTCTCCCTGCTCAAGGTTGACCCGGTTGCTACGAGTCCGGTGGCGGAGGGGACGCCACCGTGACTGATGACGCAGACCTCGAACGCCGCCTCGACGCCGTCGAGGCAGCCGTCCACGATCTGGAGGAGCAACTGTCGACGGCGACGAACCGCGACATTCCGCTACTGAAAGGTACGGTTCGTACCCTCGTCGCGACCGAGGTCGACAGTCTTGACGACTTGTCTGAGGCGGGGCGAACGTTCCGCCGACGCTGTGCCGACCGCGAGAAGTGCTTGCAGGCGGTGGAGACGAAGCTCGAAACACTCTGCGAGGCGGGGACCGCCGCGTCGACCAAGGCCGAGAAGTACGGCGCGATTCTGGCGTTCGCGCAGAACAAGCGCAACGGCTCTGCCAAGCTCGTCGTCTCTCCCTCCGAGATCATGAGGTACACCGGCGTCTCCCGGCGCTACGCTTACGACCTGCTGGCAGAGATTTCGGCCGACGTCGACGGCGTCCGCGTCTGGGAGGCCACGGAAAACCCGACTGGGTCCAACGTGAAACGGAAGGTACTGCTCGTCGACTGTGAACACGTTCACGCGGCGACGAAGGGTATGAACCAGTTCACCACGGGAGGTAGGAGGAACGACGAGGAGAGAGCGTGGGAATCGTCGCTGTCTGATGGAGTGGCGACGTCCAGCGGTCGTCGTTGTCTCTGCTGGTTGCCACGTAGTGGGGTCGCGTACTGGTGGGTAGTACATCCACTCGCTCGAACTCACTGTGTGAGCGCGGCCGCTGGCGGGGGTCACCTGCCCATGCACCTTTCGTGAACCAGTTCACAACATTCCTGATAACGCCTACTCATTGAGACAGGGTTCTCCTGTCACCCAGAGCTGTTCTACATAAAGATATCCGTTCAATCCACTACGAGGTTCGTTTGAGACCGCTTTGCCTGGCCGTTCAGAACCACGATTCCATGTGTAGCGGCCAGCGTATTTCACTATTGGCACGGTGGTGGAGATATGGTATCTCCGCCGAATCGTCGACAGTTCCTCACGATCGCTGGCGCAGCAGCGGGGCTCGCCGGGTGTAGTGATGCGAGTGGACGCCAAACGGAGTCCGGCACGTCAGCGGGATCTCAGGTAACACTCCAAGAGAACAGTGACCCGGTCATACTTGGCGACGGAGCGTCGGGAGTCGATTCGGCAACGGTCGTCGGCCCGAACAGTACTGGGCCGCCTGACGGCGTCGTCATCGGCGAGGGGATCGACGCGTCCGGGAACGTCGGGTCAACGATCATCGGCCAGGGGAACGAATCAAACGGCAACGAGGAAGTCGTCGTCGGGTACGACAACGCTGGAGAGCGCGCAGCCGTGACCGTTGGTTCCGGTGTTTCGAACAAGGAGGAGTCAGTGACGCTCGGCCTCAATGCAGTCGGAGCGAACCGGAACTCTGTTGCGATCGGCTCCCACGTCAACGAGAATGCTCCCGGGCAAGACGAGAAGTGGCCCGGAATTCGGGTTGCCGTCGGCTCCCGTGCGGCGGCGAACGTACGTGGCACCGCAGTCGGGCCTGGCGCCGGTGAGTACGGGACGCCAGGAACGAACGTCGTCAACATCGGCAATGAGGCCTCCGCGTCCGGTGATTACTCGATCGCGATCGGCGACCAGCGGGAGATCGGCACTGAGGGAGACGAAGAAACGATGATCAAACCCGACGCGGATGGGGCGGTCGCTATTGGCACCGCAGTCGAAGTCGGGACCGCACAGGTGGCGCGTATTGGTACCTCGACCGCGTCGAACCCGGGGCCACGGCAGTTAGTCTGGCAGGGCGTTGAGCAACTCGCCGACGAGGACTACGTGAACCAGGAGGTGACGCTGCTGATGGACGAGTCAAACGGTCAGTTCGTCATCAAGGGGAAAGATAGCGACGGCATCATTCAGGAGGCGACAGTCCCATGGTAAAGGAAGTGACCCTTGAGATCAGTGACGGTCATTACGCATTACTGGAGGTCTTGCACGAGGATCTTGAGGAGGACGTGGAAGCGGAACTGGCGGCGATCGTCGAATCGTCGATTCATAACACCCACCAGGAGTATTTCCGGTAGGTGAAAACATCCCTCCAAGATAATTCCGGATTGTACTCCGTATGGGAGGCGACTGCTACATAATTTAATAAACTTTATATATTTTCTATTGTTTATTTGGAAACGCTCTTTTGTTGAGTTCTTAAACTGTAAGGCATGGTAGAAAGTAACAAGAACCAAGAGGGGGAGGGCACGCTATCACGAAGAACAATACTGAGAGCGACAGGTGTGGGGGCAGCGGGAGCCGTTGGGTTAGCAGCCGGTCCGGGTACCGCAGCTGCCAACTGCCCGTGTGAAGGTGTGACGCTCGGGAAGTTAGATTCGGATGAAATTGAAAGTCTGGAAGAGGGGGAAACTTCCACGTTTGAGCTGACGTTAGATGGTGATCTTCGCATCGCCGATGACCCCGAGTGTCAGAATGACAAAATTGTAGAGGTATTAGCTAAGCCAACTGAGTTCAAGGGAAATGAGGTGACGTGTGTCGAGTTGGAAATCATTGATGACAATGGCGCCTGCAAATGTGCCGACGACGGCCTGTATCTCAACGGTGCCGTCGTTAAGGGAGGACCAGAGTTTGCAGAATTTAACTGCGGAGATGTGGATCAAGTAAATCAGAAATATAGCAAACTAGAGGTATGTGCGCCAATTAACGACAACAACGGGAAACGATATGGGATAAGCAATATCACCATCGAGGTTTGTGTCTTCCCGAATGATAAACAAACTGGAGGCGACTGCGTGAACGAGGGTGGAGGTTAAGATCGGCTCAATTCTTACCATAGGCTCACGATCTCAGCCACTTCCATGACCATATTTGGTTACTGAAGGGTTCAGCCAGATGACGACGATATTTACTTCCTATATAATTGGGATCCCTTAGCTCAGATGAATAGCCAATAAGCTTTGTAGTATATTCAGTTAGTTATCAGGTATACAAAAGTACCTATATAGTATATGTGCATATTATAACATCTTCGAGTATGTAAACCAAAATTGGCTAGATTATATAACACCAGCACAGGGCCTAAAATACGTTTCTAGGGACTAACAAGACGATTTAGCGCGATACCAGAAAGATTATATGTATGTATCCTATGATAGTCGGATAGATGACAAAGAAGCAGAAATCGGAAAAGCCAGAAACGTTTGAAGATGAGGACCAAGACGGATTCGAAGAACTGGAAGCTGTCGTCGACGACCGGATCCAAACGTGGTTCGAAAAACAAGACATTGATATCGAGGATCTGGAGAACGATTCTTCGACGTCGATGGCTCGTCGCGGCGTGTTAGGGATGCTCGGTGGAAGCGTTCTCGGTCTGGGGTTACAGAGTGGTTCGGCAGCAGCTCAAGGAGAGGTCCGCGAATCCATGTCGGTTGAGGCGACGACCCAAAGCCTACAGGCAGATCAGATCACCACCTCCGACGTCGACGGTATTCGATACGCGGAGACGGCAGACGAGATCCAACCGGCTATCGACGAGCTCGCTGAGCCAAACGGTGACGGATCTCGCGGCGGTATCGTCAAACTGGGTGCAAAAGTGTATAAGCCGGAGACGACGATCTGGCTGAAAGCCGGTGTGACGCTGGAAGGCGTTGAGACAAACCGCCATTTCAATCACCGGAATCATCCTGAGGCCCAAGCCACTGTCCTGTCGACCGAGAATCTCGGGAGCGAGGCGACGTTCCGACACAACGGCGATCATCCCCACGATCACTATCCCGTCGTTGCGAACTATCGGACGCCGCCGATGGAACTCGCGAACCGTGACCCGACCGACGAGGAACTAACGTACTGGGGCCACAATGTCGGGCTGCGGAACATCATCATCGACGCATCGGAAAAGAAGTATTACAAGTCAGGCTACTTCGGCGCATACGACGCGACGCTCTTCTCGCGGTCGGACAACCTCCGGCTCGAAAACGTCGAAACAAGAAACTTCGACGGATACGGCCTCTTCCTCAACGGGTGCCGTGGCGTTCGCGACCTCGGTGGACGGTATGAAGGAGGTGCAACGGACTTCCACTGCAACGCCGTTACACTGCACACGGCCTACCCCCCGGACCCGACCGTTTACACCACCGGGATCTTTGACCTCGAAGCTGTCGGCCCGGCCCCGACTATGGAAACGTTCACGCATGGGGTCAAGTTCGTCTCGGGCGGCTGGTCACAAGCGAGGATCGAGGAAACGGAGCCCCGTTTCATCGGGAGCGAAAGTGACTACTACGCGGGGAATGCTCCACTCACCAATACGGAAGATTCCACAGCTATCTGGAAGCACGAACACGGCCACGCGGACATGGACGGATACACTATCGAGGGGAAAAATGGGAATGCAGATGGTGTCTGGTGTCAGTACAACCATGCTAACATCTCTAATACCTCTATCTCGAACGTTCGGTACGGGTATCGGCTCAACGGGATGGTTCCAGCTCGGATTAGTAACTGCCATTTCTCCAACACTGAGGCCGGTATCTCTTGTGAGACCCACATTCCGAATGTAAATGGACTCACGATCTCAAATTCGGACGCAGGAGTTCTATTCAACTCTGGGCGCGCCAATCAGTACGGGACACTTTCAGAGATAATCTTCTCGGACGTCGATTACGGTCTCAAGGGATTCAATTCGAAGCAGGTTGTCGTTAACAACCCCGACTTCCGTGGCTGTGGGACGGCCGTGGATGTAGAATTCGACGAACTCGAACTCAATAATCCCGTCTACTGACCACGCCGTATCCTATACAAGTCTTTATTCTGCTTCAGGGAGACTCTCAGAAATCCCATCTCCAAGTAGCCCAATGGAGTATTTTCATCCCTGTTTGATTAGGTAGCCGACATTTGGCGCAACGTAACCATGAGTGACATTTCGTCCGTTAACAATTCTCTCAAATGTATCGCTTTTGTGAACATCATCAGCTATGACTGTGGCGTTGGGAGCGAGGTTCGACCACACGATGTTGAGTTCTTCGTCAAATATGCTCGCCATCGTATCGTGGAGAAAGAGATCGACGTCGTCCAAGTCGGAAACAACACTTGGAAGCTTCTCTTGGGACTTTCCTTTCGTGAGTGACCATCGGTATCGGAGATCGTCAGGAATGATCCAGCCGGGTTCCTCTCCCTCCGGGATACGATCAGGATCCGGATAATCGACGGAATAGAGGTTGCCGTGCCCGTTCTCTTCCAGGGCCTGAAGGAGGATGTATGTCGAGACGCCGTTACAGACTCCCGTTTCAACTATCGTATTCGGTTTGAATTTTCGGACGAATGCGTACAACCGAGGATGGGTGAACTGGTTGATCGCCGCGAATCGTCCGTGTCCCGTTCGCCGACGGTGTTTAACGCGAGAGGTCTCGATACGACCCATCACGTTCGATTCTTTGAATTCCTCGACATATGCTTCAAACTCCGTCTCACTATCAAAGAACTTACGGACAAACCCCTGTCTGTAGTTCGGGGCGATTCCGCTACCCTCCATGTAATCCTCGTACACGGTACGGATCACTCGTTGAAGCGGTTCTGGTAGCTGTCGGAACGTCCGGAACGCACGACGATGCCAATCCACGGATATCATTATCTTCCAATATCTGTGTGAAGCATTATCAATGCATGTTTTGTTGTGGTTCGACGATCGCCTATCATGGTATTTTGAGATTGGGAAGAGAATAAGTCCAGACAGGACAAGGTTCTCACACGCCTGTTTCATTTAACGGCATCTGAATTTTTTCGCTGTCTATTGGTGGAATGAATAGGGGTTAGACTATTATACAATGGTATCGTATTAATTCCGAGGGCCATCAACAATGGTATTAAATAGGGTGTGGAAGGGATTCGCTACTTCTGTCACTACCGGTCTTTGGGTCGCCACTATCGTCATGGTGCTGGTGTTACTACCCCCACTCATAACCACACCGATGCCCTTCGGCATGTCCTGGCAGACGGGAACCGATATTCTCAAGTTGTGTTCTGTCTTCGTTGCCGTGGCCGCTCTCTTGGAGTTTATTACGCGGTTTTAGATTGTCTCTGTATCGTTTTCGTGGCTTTCGTTTGAGTGGTACAACGTCGCTTGTCCGCTGGTGTAGACTTTATTCCGCTGCTCGGTCTCCAGTTCGTAGTCAGCTAACGGACGCTGCTCAAGGTGTGTTTCCCAGACGATACCGGAGACTACGTTGTGACCACCGAGGAGGATGTATCCCGGGTCCGACGACGAATCGGCGACATTCTCGAGATCATACTTCGGCTTGAATCGATATGGTCCTCGGGTCGACCGGGCAGCTGTCTCTCCATTATACCAGTCCGTCGCTTGCTGGTAGACAACCCTATCGCTATACATCTGTAGCTGCCGATCCATGTGGTCAGCCGTCCATGCATGAGCCTGTATATCGGTCTCCACGAACGTGCCAACTCGATGGGATGGGTAGTCCTCCTTCGTCGTATCACCGGCAAGGGGAACGGTACTTGGTGCGTATCCTCCGAGGACCACTGCAGCCATCACGCCGCTATTGACAAGAAGGAAAACAGCTAGGAGGACGGCGAGTGCTGTGCATTGCCGCCGACTCACTGCTTCCAAATCGCTCACTACCGATGGATGCCAACCCACCTGCTCAGTAACTCGCAAAATACTGCTCCGGAGGAGTTTCCCCATCGTGACGACAGCCACAACGACGAATACTGCGTCAAAAGCGAGAACTACCATCATCGGACGGCCGCCGCCCCACTGGCCCGAGAAGATGACCGTCCCACCGAAAAGGACGAAGACGAGAGTTCCAAGTGCCAGATATCCCTTATCAAATTCAGTGTCTTCAAAGTCGAAGACGTGACGGGCATAAACCACTGTTAGTCCGGCCCCCGTGAGGAAGCCTATTAGCACGTAGAGGTACTTTGAGAGAACGATCGACTCCGCACCGTAGTCCACAGTCATCCGTGTCATCGTCGACCCATGTCCAGATGTTTCTCCGATTAGGTCGCTATAGATCTTAACAAGACGCTGTTTCAGTAATTCAAACTTCGTTCCGTCTCCCGTATAGAGGTACCATCCGAGGACGGCTACCACGTAAGCCATGACGAACTGTGGTGTCAAAATACCGCCCCATCTCTCAAACGTACTATCCGCGTGATTAGACTCTTCAGCTCCATCGGCGGGTTGTCCTCCATCTGTGATTCTCCTTTCTACTTGGTGGAGTCGGTGAATTCCGACACTGATGACATCATTGCTGATGAGGAGTACGAATGCGCCAACGATGGCAAACATTACGTAGTAAGAGGTCCCGTAATGTGAGACGATTAGACCGTACGCAAACGGAAATGCCAGTCCGCGGCGCTGGAACACGGAGAACTCTGACTCGCTCATCGCAAGTCCGATTAGTACGAAGAAGAAGACGGGCATTGACGCTCGCGGCGTCGAAGGATATTGATAGTAGAATGGATGGGCAAAAATGAACAACACCGCGCCAAGGAAAGCCGTCCGTGTTGACGTGTAGCGACGAGACGCAGTGTAGATACCTGCCGGAATGAACGCGACGAGGAACGGCATAATCACCTTCATTTGAGTCAGAATTTCGATTCCTGCCAACCGTGCAAGAGCCGGCATTAGTACTGCGTTCGGAAGGAGGTTTTCAGCACTCAGAGCGTACGCCTCAGTCTCGTAGAATGTGACGACTGACGCGTGCCCGCCGTAGACGAATCCCTCCCAGAGACTCTTATGATAGAGGAGCGCCAGTGCCATAGACCAGACCGCAAGTGTGAGATACCGATCGTCGAAATACGAGAGCGAAATTGCGATAGCAAGGACTGCGAGACCGCCGAGGACGAGTATCAGGGGCACGTTCCTTCCAGTGACGTTGAGCAACTTGACGCTAAGGATGCTCCAGAGCGGTACGAGCAAAAGAATCATCGGCTGAATGGGGAGCGTATCCAGAGAAGCCGGAATTGTCAGATCAATTGACTTCGGTGCCTCATGATAGCGAACACCTATCGTAAGTACACCAAGAAGCGTGAGCATCCCCACTAACAGTGGACCGATGGCCAGCGGCCGTTCACGTCCGATGAACGGAAGCACGCCAGCGAGGAGACCAACGGCCATCAGAAGGACGGCACCGACTCCGAGAGCATACACTAACCACGCTGTTTGAGGCCGTGGTCGAACGCCAAGCAATGATAGCGTGAGTGCTCCTGGACCGAACAAGAAGACAGCCAAGACGAGTACGGGTCGAATAATCGGCAACTCAACGCCGACTCGCTCAAAGAGAATCGTCACAACGAGTAAGGCCGCACCGACAGCTAGTAGTCCGTCTAATCGTATTCGTATTGACCGCCACCCGTTGCCATTCGTCTGTTTCAAATTTAATATAGGTTCACTCATCGTTCCGTTCAAATATATCCCAACGCCTCTAGATGCGAGACGTCGGCCTTGGACAGTTCCTGTTCGGTGCGATCGATTTGTTCAAGCCTATCGAGGTGTTCATAACATCTGTTGACGAGTCGATCTGGTGCCTCCTCGATAGGTTGCTCTTCCCCTTCTCTCCACGCCCACTCACTTTCGTTTGATCCGAGAACAACTTTCCACTCTTGGGTGTATACGACAGATAGATGTCGACGGAGGAGTTCTTGGAGATCAGGATATCGTTGTTCAAGGATGTCGGTCCCGGTCGCGGGAACTTCACTCGCGACGATCCCGTCTGATGGTTTCAGCGGTCCAATATTACGTCCATCTGTCTCTAGCAGCTGGTTGATAGCATCCGTGAATAGTCTCTTCAAATCCTTCGTCGAAACGGGCGTTTCCACGCGGCGTCCTTCGAGTTCGGGATGGGCAATAACCAGCGGGACACGAAGGTGGGCATCACTCGCCGAACAGACGTGTCCCATCCGTCGCTCACCCATTTCGTTAACTTCGCCGAGATTTTCTCCATGATCGGCAGTTACAACAATAACGGTTTCATCGCGCAGATTGTGTCGTTCTAAAGATTTCAATAGTCTGCCCAGATGTTCGTCAGCAGTTCGGACCTCGCCTGTATAGAGTGTTCGAACCGTATCTAAGGTTTCTTCAGGTGGTGATATTCTTGGCCCATAACGGTCTATGAACTCAAAAGGATGTGTATCCTCTGCTATTTGATCAAGTTCCTTATATCTAAATGTGCGTCCACTGAATTCTTGTTGAAACCGTTCAGGCGGCGCATACGGATGGTGGGGGTCCATGTAGTTTGTGAACAAAAAGAAAGGCTCATTTTCGTCTTCCGTCTTCTCAAAGAGTCGTGTCAACCACTTCGTGTTTTTCTTCGGGTCGTACATGAACTCATTGTACCGGCTAAACCGGCGGTGGGGAATCCGCGAAAAAATGGAATATTGTCCGACCAACTGTGAGAGGCCGGCCGCGGCAACGTTGATTGCACTCTTTACTGGTCGCTCATGTTTCACAACGGTTCGGAGAAGTCTTAAATATCCGATATCATTTGCTTGTAATTCATCATTCCCCTCCTCACGCACTGTCCCAGCATATCCGTGGACGTCTAGACCATCAGGATAGACGGTCACACCTTGCGTGTTATAAAACGCGTCGAATCCGTGGTCGAATCCATACTTTGCTGAGGCGAAACCGTTAGCGGAGACGCCATACCGAGTGTACCCGGCATCGCCCAGATCGGTTAGTAGCGGCATCGAAGAGATCTTGTGAGTCTGTTTAAATGTCCCATGGCAATGGGGGAGCACCCCAGTTACCATTGAAACATGAGATGGTAACGAAGTCCCCGCAGGGGCTATCGCATTTTCGAACCAAAGATTCTCTTTAGCGAGTTTTCGAAGATTCGGAGCGGCTGAACAAGCTACGTCCAGACGAGCCGCATCCCAGACGATGAATAGTATATTTGGTTTTAACATTGACAATAGCTTTTGATTCCAAGGGGGAAGAATGTTAGTGAGTAAAATTTCTACTCATATTTCATTTCCTACAATTATTTCAATGACCAAATGTATTGAGGGAGAGTTTAATTATCATTGAATCCGAATCCTTGGTTTATGCGTTCAGTCTGCCCTTTAGAAGCGAAATTGCATCAGATCATCAAGAAAAAGGAGGAATAAGAGATGAGAATACTATTATTGAAAACATGGATAACAAACATAGGGAATGGGTTTATAGATAAAGGAGCAAGGGCACTGATTCAGAGTACTCTACCAGACTCCGAAGTAATCGAAATTAGTGCATATGGAAATTTTGCTGCGGATGAAAAAGCTACGGGGACGGTATCCAATATAGCGAGGGAGGTTTTAGATATTGATTGTAGAGAGAAAGACTATCAGGAACAGAATAAGGCCCTTAATCTATCCGAGCTTTTCAAGGCCGATCTAGCAATTCTCCCTGGCTGTGTATTAACCAGTCACGCTCTGCGAAAATATGATAAGGTTTTGCAATCTCTGACTAATCGTGATATACCTATAATAATTGTTGGAGGAGGCGGTGGTATTTACACGAAAGAAATGCAGGAATTTGTCCGAAAGCGGTTTAAGAGATTCAAGATCACCGCCTTATTAACTCGTGACAAAAAAGCTTATGAATGCTATAATGACGATGTCATTTATGCTTATGACGGTATTGACTGTGCATTTTATATTGATGAGTGGTATCAACCCCCAAATATTGAGAAGACATTTATGGCTTCCACTTTCGATAAAGTAGAGGAACCTCCGATAGAATATAATGGCCTTATCGTGAGGCCTCACCATGCTCCCTTTGGTACGCCTTTTCAAGGATTTGCGAAAAGAATTATTAGACCAGACGATCGTCCTATAGATTTGTCTTCAGATATTCGACATTCTATCAAGTCAGTTGCCAAATCGTGGTTATCTGAGGGATATTTTGAAGATGAGAACCTATTCATATCTGATAGTATAAAAGATTATCTGACCATATACTCAAATGCGGAAAAGACAGTTTCTGATCGTGTTCACGCCTGTGTCCCATCACTTGTATATGGAAACTGCGCCTACTTTTCGTATGAAACTCCTAGAGCTGGATTATTTGACAAAGTACTTGGTGAAAATATATCTAGCGGTTACAACGAAATTGACCAAGAGAAATTACGCGTAGAAAAAAGAGCCCAATCTGAGGCATTAAAGGAGGCAGTAGAAGTTTCGAAATGAACGAAGATCATGGTTATAAAGTAAGATTATTTATACTGCATATAGAAGTCTACCTTCATGAAGAAAGAACCATTCCAGAGGAATGATGATCTCTGCAGCAGTGAAGAGAGTTTTGCTACTAATAGTTCTTCCCCAATTGCGTCGACACTAGATGTTACCTTTCTATCATCGTTTTCCCATGACGTACACTTAGGATTTGCAAATTCAATTGATGCAAACATTGTTGATTTCCGATCAACATACAACGGTCCCATGAAAAATACTCCATTTGGTGATGCTATGGCTGGCAGGTATTGGCCAGAAAGTGATATCTATATGATCGAAGGTTCATCACCGCTCATTGCCGCTGCTGCCCGGAACCTAATTGATGATTCAATTTTTATATATTTAGGGGCTGATCGTGGGATGTTTGGATTAACAAATGCTAGTGAAAGAACAATGAGGAATTCCATATTTAATGATCTCATAGAAAGATATGGTAATTTTGCTGCCAAACAATTAATAGAGGATACTATAGATGGGGTAATAGCAGTCTCAGATTTCATAGCAGATTATACTCGTCTCTTTGTTGGATCCAAAACACCCATTCGTATCGCACACCCGTATATAGAATATAAAAAATATAGTAGATTGGCTAAAGTTAGCCCTGAAATTTCTTCCACCAAGGCCGTTACGATAGGGCGGTCAATGAATTATAAAGGGATAGAACAACTTGTAAAAGGATGGACAAAGGTACGTGAAAGTAATTCTAAAGCAGAATTAAAAATTGTCGGCCCAGGAGATCATCCAATAGAATATGAAGAAACACCAGGTGTAACCGTTGAGGGATATGTTGATGATATTACAAATATTTTTAACGATGCATCTCTGTTTATCCAACCTTCACGTGGTGATGCCTTCCCTGTAAGTACACTTGAAGCTTTAAGAGCTGGAGTCCCAGCAATTGTCACTCTTACCACTGGAACTCGCTCCGAAATTCGCGCTATTGACGGTGATCTCGTTGTTGACTCCAACGCATCCGCTCTCGCCGAGGGTATCATTGATTATTTCGACTCTGATGTTAATCGTCGGCATGAGTTATCCCAGCGTGCCCGCGAACGAGGGGCATGTTTTGATCCCGAGTCACGCAAGGCGGCCTTCCGAAAGGCGTTTGAAAGCCTTCTTCGGGATATTTTACTATGATCTTCGTGTATTAAAATACTTCACAACCCTTCGAGCACTGGCTAACTGAACTCCTGTTGAGTCTTCAAATCGGTTAATTACTTCAATATCAATTGGTTTGATCGCCCCAAGTCTGATAACTAACGGCCCATACACAGTGAGGAATACCAGCCCGATACAAGCCACTGTAAGGAATGATGACGTGAAAAACCGGACAAAAACAGCATACCCAATTGCCACTAACAGCGCCACACCTATTAGCGGTTGTAGGAGTGCTCGCGAGAATGGCTGGATATCATACCAGTAATACAGTAGGGCGGTGTAAAATAGGTCACGAGTAACGAACGAGATCGCGGTCGCTGTCGCAGCACCAATGAGCCCAAATTTAGGAATGAACAGCACATTCAATCCAATATTCAGTAGTGCAACAGTACCATTACCGTATAAGTTTACGTGGTTGTGGCCGAATGCGACAAGAGCAGAACCGTTTGCACCAAGGATCGTCGTTACCATTACTGGAATGATGAGGATCTGAAGCGCCGTAGCCCCAGTTGCGTATTCATTACCGAACGCTGATTTGATTACCACTTCAGGAAAAAGAAAGACGAGGAGGAATAATGGAAGTGTCAGGAGTGTCATCCACTTCGTTACAACTTTGTAGGTTCGATCAGCTGACTGCACCTGATCGTGCTTCATCAATCGCGTCAGGACTGGCGGAAGGAGGAATGTCACAGGGTAAAAGAATATCATCCCGAGGCTATGTAACCGGTAAGCTACGTTGTAAGCGCCGACATCACCAGCAGCCATGAACATACCGACGAGAAACGTGTCTGTCTGTGCAAGAAGGTAATCTGCACTCGACGCAAGGAGGAGGGGAAAACTAAAGGTCAAAAGTTCGAACCGCATTGGTATCGTCGGTCCTCGGACCGAGAACGGCAAAGCCCGGTAGCTGAGATAAAGAGCCGCGAGGGCGCTCACAGCCATTGCCAGCACATTCCCCATCACTGCACCGGCTGCACCCCACCCCGCAAGTAGCAAGACGCCTATTAATACGACCTTGAGCCCGGTACTCAGTAGTTGGTTGACGAGGACATGGGTTTTTGCGTCGCGCAGCGCTCGCGCAGTTGACACACCGATTGTCATAAATACTGAAAATGGAATACCGACAGCTGCAATCCGAATCAGTGGGGTAATACTCGGGTTATTGAACAACCGAGTAGAGATTATTGGTGCGGTGACCATCAAGATTGACCCCATGACGAAACTTGACACTATTGCAATCTGGACACTCGCTTTCACTATACCCCTAGCCGTCGCCGGATCATCTTCGTGGTATGGAAGTTTCCGCATTACACCGGACTTCATACCGAGTCTGGCGATCAGCACCCCTACAGCCATTGTCATTGTCGCGAGTACAACACCGCCATATGCATCTGCTCCGAGTAGACGCGCCATGATTACCTGCAGACTAAATCCAAGTCCTAGTTTCGCAAGCCGGCCGCCGAAGACGAAACCTGCTCCACTTGCTATCGTCGCTAATTGAGAACTCTCGCTTTTGGGGTTATCAGAGTTGTTTCCCATTCTTCTAAGAAATATTCAACGAACTGTGGATATCCTGACTTCTCTAGTCATTTCTGTACCTTCTGGATAAATAGTTTTCCGTGAGGGGAGAGAATAAAACATTATAATTTCTCCCGAGATGAATCAGCTATAATCTTGCTTAATCGGACCTGCTCAGATTGGCGGTGACGGACAATATTTAGAAAAGAATTTCTCACTTTTGGATACTCGATGGCTACGTTGGCCTGCTCGTCGGGATCTTTTGTCACTTTATAAAGTTCCTCTTGGCCGCCAGCGTAGATGTATTCCCACTCCTCCGTGTCTGTTTGGTACGCCCACGACGACCCTCGGACACCGACGCGCTCGCTTTCTTCTGTCTTTGAGAGGACAAACTTGCGCGTGAATGCCTCTGGTTTAATGAGTTCACCGGTGGCGATGGCGGTCAAGAGGTCGGGCACGCATCGGAGCGAAACTGGTTCCTTGACTTGATCCACTGAATTGGACCCATGCACAAGCAGGGGGACGTGAACATTTTCGCGGTAGAGTTGCGGCCGATGACCGAACGTCCCATGTTCCTGAAATGCTTCTCCGTGGTCGGCGTGAAATACCGTTACGGGATCGTCCGCGGCGAAGTCCTCTCGATACTGCTCAATGAAACCGTCGACCGATCGGACGGTGTCACGATAGGCCCGACGGAGTTGACGGTCGAGATGCGACGGTAGCTCCTCGGTATACCCGTGGGCGTAATTGTAGCGGCCGTTTCCGTAGAGCATCCCTAGCACGGTAGTTTCCTTCCGATACCGACGAGGGGCAATGTATGGTTGGTGGGGATCCATCAGGAATACCCACAAAAAGTATGGTTCAGCGAGCGAATCGCGGGCAGCTTGAACCGTATCGTAGAAATCGGTCCACGTGAGCAGGACGTCTCCCCAGTCAATGCCCATAGTATCGCCGATCTTATCAGTCAGTGAGGAGTACCACGGTCTCTCCGATGCATCGGCCCCTTCGACGGCGTGGAACTCGTCGAACCCCTCGTCGAAGTTGGTGTCTTCGGTCGTCCAGGGGTTGGCCGTCACGCCCGCAGTCTCGTAGCCCCGATCTTGCATCCGCTCGGCAACGCTTCTGAATCTGCCGAGATGGCTCGCGATGCGCCGCCTACGGGCTTGCCATCTGGTCGACTTCTCCTCCCAATTCGAGTAGACACCTTGATCAGTGGGTCGGTAGAACTCCCCCGTGAATATCGCCGGCATTGAGGAGGGGGTGCGCGGTCCTGGCGCAAACGCCCGCTCGAACACCAGCGACTCCTCGGCGAGGGAGTCGAGCATCGGAGTCAAGTCGTGTTCACCGCCCGGTCCCTCATCTGCGAGGAAACCGCAGTGGTCCGCCCGGAGGCTATCCACGGTGACGAGTACGACGTTTCGGCTCACGGTCGCACCATATTCGTCGAATTCTTATCTTGGTCTTCCACCCTCACTGTGGTCGATTCTTCGGACGTCACGTTGACCCAGAGCCGCGTCGTGAGGTCCGGTTCGTCCGATATTTCGCTTTTGTACAGCAGGAACCGGACCCGGTGACGACCTGGTTCGTCGATGCTGAACGTCACGTTCGTCTCCCACGTCTCCCCCGCGGTGATGGTCGGTGATCTCGTCGCAAGTACGCCGTCGCCCGACGCGTTCGTATCGACGATCCGGATCTGGTAATCTGTTGTCTCTCCTTCGTAGTTAGTGACGCCGACCGTTACCGTTCCTGATTCGCCGGGTTCGAGCTGCGTCGGATAGTCACTGGCGTTCCCTTCCGATCCGAGGAGATAGAACTCCGTGTACGGGTCGGTCGACTGCGGAGGGTTCACCGCAATGTACCCGGTGGCCAGTAGCGAGGCTACGAACACGACGAGGACGATAGCGGTCAGTACCCGGTTGAGTGTTCCATCGCTCATGCGATGCATTCCCCCAGTTCGGCCATCGTTTTTATTTGAACCGCATCACGATCGCGATAGCTGGCCAGCGCCTCGAGGAACGACCGTATTGGTGGCCACTGCACATCGTTCGAGAGGTTGAACAGGTGGCTCCAGTAGTGAATACATCCATCATTCGAAGCCACGCTTTGCAACCCCTCAAGGAGGTACCGGCGGTGATGACGTTGCCGCACTGACCGTGGAAGCGTGCGGTAGAGAAGATGCGGTGATGCGGTCCCGTTCTGGAGGTACGGTGCAGACAGTGATGCGTGCCACGACGTATACGTCTCGACGACCCCGTCCACCTCTGCTGGCGAATAGACGGATGGGGTACGGGAGACCATCTCGACAGGATGTAGACGCCCAATGCGCTGCATCATGCGAGCTAGGGCATTCTCGGGATGACTCGGAGCCGCGATCGGCGGCCGGTATTCGACCGGACTGCGCACCGTTCGGATTCCGTGGTCGACAAGCACGTCCCGGGGCGGCGGTGCGTGGACCGGAGGGACGAACGACTGAACAGACGGTAGGTCACGCTCGTCGTGCAGATCGATCACGTGCTCAAGTTCCTGATCGATCACCGCCTCGCTCACCTCGTCGCAGCGTGCGTGCGAAAACGTGTGCGTACACACCTCGTGGTCGATCTCGGCTTTACGGACTCGCTCAACGAGATCCGGCGCGTAGTAGAGTGGGTCGGTACTCGAGTCAGTTCCCGGATCGGCGTCAAACCATCCCGGCGGATAGGGACCGTCGTGGGTTCCAGCACAGGAATCAAGCAGGAGGTGTCCCACTACATCGAAACTCACCGGCAGACCGAGGTCGTCACAGAGACCGAGCAGTCGTTCCAGCGTCTCGGTCTCTCGACGGCGCCCCTTGCTGTGTCGGTCCTGCGGATCTGCATCCTGAATATGGGCGAGGCCCCACGCAAGTTCGATCTCGAGGCTAATTGTCACTGTTGCGTCCATTATATGAAGTATGGTCTACGCCGGTCGGCTGTGTCCCGCATCTCATTTGGTCCCCACTCCTTTTTCGTCATGGCACGCCACGTTCTGTCTTAACGACACCGGTTATACACTTCACAAGAGTCTATGGTCTATGAAAGAAAATACGGGTCAAGCCTTAAATTGAAGATTGCTACGGCACCCAAGTCAGTAACAGAGAGCATCTCCCAGACGAATTGGTGAGATACTTCATGTATAGATACCCCATTAGAGCATAGTCGTGGCTGTCGGTCGCGGACCTTTAGTTATTGACCACAGTCAACTGATCAATCGCGGAACATCTAGTAGCCTACGTGGTTATTCACGAGAGAATCTCACGCCACAATGGCTTTACCGAATCGTAGCAACCCATCGACCGAATGGCGCTCGCAGTAACGCACTTCGCGCTAGGGATCACGCTGACGCTTCTCCTGGTCCACGTGGTAGCCCCCAAGACACAGTATCGTATGACGCTCAGCGTCTCCGGCGGACTCTGGGCGCTGCTGCCAGACCTCCATTACGTGGTCCCGGGACATTGGGGGTTGCTCTGGGGACTCAAACACACCGTTTTTGGCAATCTCTTCTGGTTTCACGCGGCGCTTGATGGTGCTGTCCAGGGACGTGGATCACGTCGGACAGCAGCCGTCACTCTCGGCGTCTTACTTCTCGTCGTCGCGGCCACTGAGCGTTGGGGCCAATCTGGGAATAGATACGAGTGACGATGCCTACCTTGAATCAATGTGTCGGTGACCTGCTAGGCCACTGCTGTGAGTGCATATTAATCGGTGAATGATATAACGGAGGAGCCGCAATCCTATTATCGAGAAAGCGGAGCAAACTGAGATGTGATGACTGCCCTAAGCTCTAACCATGGACATTACCGATTCCATTCAACACACTCGAACCCGTTTTCCGGCGACCGTCTCCAGTCGATCGCGACTCGCCCTCACTGTTGCTCTACCGACTGCCGCGGTCCTGACCGCTGAAACACTCCTCTACTTCCGCTACATCCAGTCGGCACTCCTCGTCCACCTGCTCGTACTAGTTGGATGCTCGCTTGCCCCGCTCGTGACGACTCGCGAGGCCACCGTGTTTCATGCCTTCCTGCTCGTTCCACTTTTTCGCCTGCTGAACTTCGGGATGCCGATCCTCGTCGAGAGTACACTCGCGTGGTTGACCCTGATTTACGGCGGGCTTCTCGGAGCGACCTATGTAGTTGCAAGCGAGCAACCGGAGGTGGAACTCCCAGGAGGTCAGGAAGTCTACGAACTCCTCACAGAGGCGCCGCTGGCCATCGTCTTCGGCGGTGTCCTCGCATCTATCGAGTTCTTCATTCTTCGGCCAGACGCACTCGTTACCTCTTGGGCTAGTTTTGACTTTTTCATACTCGTCGTTGTGATGGTCGGGTTCGTCGGGTTCGGGGAGGAGTTCCTCTTCCGAGGCGTCTTACAAGAGACGCTCACCGAGCGTGTCGGGCCAGTCCCGGCTATCGCACTTTCGGGGCTCATCTTTGGCGTGATGCACGGCTCTCACGGTATCCTCGCTGAGGTCGGGTTCGGCGTCGCTGCCGGTATGTTGTTCGGTTATCTCTATTATCGGTCGGAGAATCTGCTGGTCGTCGCGTTGGTTCACGGCGCGTTGAACGTATTCTTGTTCGGCCCGTTCGCGTTCTGAACGCAAATTTACGAGATCGCGTTGAGCTCGAGGAAGATAATGCCGACGAACACCAGTCCGAAGAGTACGATGATAGTCGATAGCACCCGTCGAAGCCGATCGTATTCACCATCTATCGCATCTATCAGATCAAGGTACGTTAGCAGATAGACGAGAGCTATTGTGACGAACATACCGCCGACAGCAATTCCCTCTGTTGCCACGGCGGACAGGCCTCCTGTCCCCGTTCCTGTGACGATTTCCGTGCCGGCGGCCGTCAATCCCATACGTATTGATCCCTGTCTTTCCCTAAACCGTTTGTGTCGTGGTGCTAACCGCTTTTCGAGATCTTCTATGACAGGGAAAATGATGAGTGTTGGAATACACATAGGGCTTGGGATCTGTTATTTATATCCTCGGTTTTAATGGTGCTATTCTGATTGTTAGAGCGAATAAAAGCAAACTTATTTGTATCGCCGTTAGTCGCTCAATCCTTTTAGCGACTCTGTCGAGTAGAGAGATGATCGGAAGGGACGCCGAGAGGCGGCCAACCAGCCACGATCATTTATCGCGTTATATTTGAAGATAGGTATAAAACACAGCACAAAATACTCCCCTCCAGGTTGCCAGTACATGGAATTACTCGTTGTCGGCCTCGACGGACTTTCGGACAATATGCTCTCCGAATTCGACGTCGAGACGCCATTTTTCGATCACGTACGGTCGGCGGGCGTTTCGGGCGACCTTCGGAGCGTGGACACGCCGACGACACTCCCCGCATGGACCTCCTTCGCTACTGGCTTAGATCCGGGTAGTCACGGCATCTCGACGATGCTGCAGCAGTCTTCTGATTACTCGATCAGTTCCGTATCCTGCAACACGACGGATCCTGCGGTTTACGATCTGCTCGACGATGCGGTGTTCGTCAATCTCCCAGCATCAGTCGAACGAGAACCAGCCGGTGAGACAAAACTCGTTTCTTCGATCCTCTCTGCTGACCCGTCGGACGCCGTTCCTGTCAGACTCCAATCACTAAGGGCCTTCGACGATTACGTCGTCCACGATGACGAAAGTCTGAAGTCTAATCCGGAGTCATATATCGAGCATCTGCGATCCGTCACTCGTGCACGTCACGCGTTCGCTGTAGAGGCGTTCGACCGCGAGGACCCGCGCATGGGATTCGTCCTCTTTTCGACGCCAGACTGGGTCGGCCACTTCCTACAGTTCGCTCCGAACGAGGAGTCACGCACACGGTGGTATCAGTCGATCATCGGACTGTGCGACGAGTACGCAGCCGACCTCGCCGATCGCACGAACGCAGAGAATATTCTCCTGCTCAGCGATCACGGTTTCGAGCGTAAACCGAAGGCCGTCCATCTACAAACCTGGCTCGAACGGGAGGACTATCTCGCGAAAGCCGACGGTCAGTCGCCAGTCCAACAGCTCGTTACGGGCGCCGCGAAGCAAGTCGCAAAGCGGTACGACGCGCTGTTCGATGTACTGCGGACTGCATATATTCGCGTGGCGAACACCACGGGAGGTGACCCACTCGAGGACGTCGTGGATTTCAATCCGGACGTGGACTTCGCGGCCTCGCGTGCATGGCAGCTCCGATACGGCTGTCTCTATATTAACGACGACCGATTCGATCATCCGACCGTCGACGATGTCGACGCGCTTCGCCGTGAGTTGCGCGACCAACTCACGTCACTAACTGACGAAGACGGAAATCAGGTGTTCACGTCAGTCCACACGCCCGAGGAGGTGTACGCCGACCCCGATCCTGACCACCGGCTGCCCGATCTCATCGCGCGACCCGCATCAGGGTACCTGCCGTTACGCGCGTTCTCTCCGACGGGAGACCCAGTTATTCCGAAACCTGGACACGCTCACTACGACCATCGATACCGCGGGCTCATCGCCGCTGAGGGGCCCTTGTTTGAGGAAAGTGACGTCGACGGGATGTCCATCGTCGACGTCGTTCCGACGCTCTTGCACGCACTGGGGGAACCAATCCTATCCACCTTCGACGGGGAGGTCCAAACGGAACTACTGACAGCGGACTCTGAGCCGATAACGCTACCCGACAGCGAAGTTCCGGTCCCACAAACACGCGAGAGTAGCGAGGACAGAGAAGCGGTCGCGCGTGACCAACTCCGCAATCTCGGCTACTTGGAGTAACTCATGGGACTGGACACTCAGACCGTCCGGAGCACAGTCGACCATTGGCGTCAGTCGCAACGACTCCGACTCGTGGCTATCTCCACCACGATGTATCTCGTCGGGACACTTCTCATCAACCGTGCAGCGCTCACTGTGGGCATTCCGCTCGATGCTTCAACGGGATTTGTACTGGCACTGGGGGTCGTGTTCGGCCCGACGGTGGCGATCGGCGCCGGTCTCGGATACGTCTTCACTGATCTCCTCACTGGCACCTTCGGTCTTCACAGCGCCTTCGGCTACGCAGCCGCGTTCCTCCTCGTATTCGTGGCCGTTGCATACTGGAATACGCTCGACAATCACATACCGCTCGAGCGCGGACGTTGGGACTTCGTACAGTTTGTTGTGGCCGCCACGCCTGCCGTCCTCACCGCTTCGACCGTCGAGGCGTGGGGAGCGGATCTTCTCGTCCGGGCACCATTCGCCACCGTGTTCCTTAACTCACTCGGCGGCACAGTCGGAGGAGTCGCTGTCGGACTCGCCGCGTTACCGATCGTCCGGTATTTGTCCGGAATTGGCTCGCTCGTTCGGACAGCCAGCCCGAGTTCCGAACCGGTATTTCCCAAGCGATGGGCGATCACGGTCGCAGTGGTGCCTGCCCTGTGGGGGGTATTCGGAACGCTCCTGAGCGTTGCGTTCCAGCCCCTCCAGCTCGAATATCCGCAGATCCTCGCGAACCGGTTCGGGTGGACCGCGCTAACTATCGTCGACCTCGTTGGACCTGCCGGGCGTAACGCGCAGTTCCTCCTTGGGCTCCTTGGATTTACCCTCCTCACCCTTGCCGTGGGGTCGGTTCGTCGCTCGTGACTTGTTCAAAACGCCATAAGGTTTTGTAGGTCCGTCATGATATCCGGAGCGATGGAATTGACCCGCCGGGATGCGCTCATCGCCCTCTTCGGAGGAACAGGGGCAACGGCTGTAGTCGGAGGCGGGGCAGATCTCCTTAACCAACCTGCCGATGCCTCCATCGAGGATGTCCACGTCGATCGACTCCAGGCCGTCGCGGCAGTGCTCTATCCCTCTGCAGTAGACGCGACGCAGGAGTTCGTCGAGACGTACGTCCTCGGCCGTATCACCGACCGCGAGTCCTACCGTCAAGGAGTCGTCGACGCACTCACTGAAATTGAGTCGGCGAGCCAGCGCCGCCACGGACAATCAGTGACAGCCCTCTCCGAATCGAATGTGGACGGCCTGCTCCGCGCGATGGGCGTCGCCACGGCGTATCCCGTCCCCGATGGGACGATCCCGGAACAGGTCCGGTACTATGTCGTCAACGACCTGCTGTATGCGCTCTACACGACGCCCGTGGGGGGCCGCCTCGTCGGGTACGAGAACCCGGACGGCTACCCGGGCGGAACGGACGCTTACCAGCGAGGGCCCGACGCGTGACCGGTCCGGACGACGTGGATCGAACACCCGTTTCTGACCCCGACGTCTGTATTGTCGGCGCCGGTCCCGCAGGGGCATTACTCGCTCACCGACTCGCGACGGCCGGGATCGATGTCGTCGTCCTGGAGGCCGGCCCGCGGTTCGACTTCGACGAGCGACTCGAACGGATGGAGAAAGCCCTCAGACCGGCTCATCCGCCCACCGACGTCTGGGAGATGGGAGGGGACCGTGACCGATACACGAACTCGGGCGAGGTCGTCTATCCGCTAAACACGCGTCGAGTGAAGGGCATCGGTGGCTCCTCACTCGCGTGGGGCGCCCGACTCAGTCGCTTTCACGAGAAGGATTTCGAGATGGGGTCGCGGTATGGGCTCGCCACTGATTGGCCGATTTCCTACGACGATCTTCAACCGTACTACGCAGAGGCAGAGCGGGCCCTAGGCGTCGCAGGTCCGGCCGACAATCCATTTTCCCCACCCCGAGAAAACCCCCCTCCGATGGATGCCTTCGCACCGAGCTACGCAGACTCGCTGTTTGCCGAGGCCTGCGAGTCCCTCGATATCACGATGCACCGGACGCTGTTCGCGATCAACTCAGAGTCCTACGACGGACGCAGTGCCTGCCAAGGCTATGGAACTTGCTCGCCCGTCTGCCCGTCCGGGGCGAAATATAGCGCAGATCACCACATTGCGAAGGCCGAGGCCGCTGGTGCGACGGTGATCGACCGTGCGGCCGTCCAGCGACTCAAACACGATGCTACGGGTGAACGGATCGAACGGGCGGTCTATGCGACACCCACCGGTGAGACATACATCCAATCCGCCGAGACGTTCGTCCTCGCCGCCGGCGGGGTCGAGATTCCGCGACTCCTCTTGCTATCGCGCTCGGACGAGTATCCAGACGGCCTGGCGAACTCCAGCGGACTCGTCGGCAAGTATTTCATGGAACGCCCGACCTGCGGCGTCACAGCCCGCATCGACAAACCGACGCGCCAGCACCTCATCGGCTTCGGCACGAGTTCGACCCATCAGTTCTACGACTACGACGAAGACGCAAGCCCGCCCCCGGGTAGTTTTAAGATCGAGTTCAAGAACATCCGCGGTCCCCGGCCCTCGGACGTCGCGCTC
Organism: Halostella limicola; assembly: GCF_003675875.1. Classification (NCBI taxonomy): domain Archaea; kingdom Methanobacteriati; phylum Methanobacteriota; class Halobacteria; order Halobacteriales; family Natronoarchaeaceae; genus Halostella; species Halostella limicola. Next base: position 600,231 of record NZ_RCDI01000001.1, read on the forward strand.
ACCCAGCAGAACATCCTTTACTCTCTTCAATCAGCGTTCGGTGATCCCTTTGACGCTGACAAATGGAGCGACGTTGGTGAGGCCGCTTTCGTTGGCGATGAATGGGGAGACGACCTCCTTGACACGATTCAATCGGCATACGGGAATCACATTGGTCTTAGTGCGGCCGTCGAGGGGATTCCCAGGCGGGAAAATCAGATCACCCTCGACAGCTCTCGAACGGACGACCACGGTAACCCCGTGCCGAACGTCTCGTGGACTCCATCGTCGTTCGCGAAGGAGACGATGGACCGGGCATTCGAGGTAATGGACGATATCCTCGACGCGCTCGACGCTGACGTGTTATCCCGAACTCGATATCGGAACTGGAAGGGTATCGGCCACCATATGGGTACGACGCGGATGAGCGAAGATCCTGAAGCGGGTGTCGTGGATCCTGACTGCCGAACTCACGAGATAGAAAACCTATATATCGCTTCGAGTAGCGTCTTCGTGACGTCTGGCGCCTTGCAGCCAACGCTCACTATCGCAGCACTTGCCTTACGGTTAGCAGATAAGCTTGAAGGAGAACTACGTTAGCAATGTGTATTTGACGAAAATTCTGAGACTGTCGTGGGGTATCAAACGACTTGAAGCTATCTAACCGCCATATCCACCGCTCAATATTATCCTTCTTTACCTACTTTATCAATCGGCACAGATGCACCTATTCCATCCAGAAATAACTCAATCATTTTCCCAATCCCGTTCCCCGCCTATCATATTACTATAATGACTGCTTTAGAACCAGCTTTACGAAAATAGCATTGTAATAACAGTAATAAAGAAAATTGACACCTTCCACCACTTTAGTGATTTCAGAGGTATCCGAGGTTTTGAAGTCTATCAGTCATTTCCTTTGTCATTTCTCTATGGTCAGCTTGTCTAGAGTCGACTTCATGTAATTCAATGCCATCAACAAAGGGTTCTTTGGCCCACTCTGGGATTTCAACGTTGAGGGCATCCCTATGGCGCCAGTTTGGCCGCGTCGGATCAATCAGATCCAAGTACCGGTTCCCTTGTGAATCCCATATGTATTTATATTTTTCCTTATAGCAGCAACGAATAGATCGATCAAAGTATACAAATTCTGAATTTGATATATGGGGGTCGGTACTCCCGAGTCCTATGAGTTCACTCGGAATGTACTCTATATATTTAAACTCCTTTTTAATTCCCAATAACTGACTAACAAGAGGGCCGAGATCTAAAAGCGAAAAAAGCTCATTCTGTGGTGGGTCAAATGAACTTGGTGGATTAATAATGGTAAGAGGGACATGGAGAAGTCCTTCGGAAAGACTCCCTTTGTGTTCAATGAGGTTGTCATCCTCGGGATAAACGAGGTTCTCACCGTGATCTGCAGTGATAACCACGGTGGTTTCTCGAGAAGATTTCTCGGTCAGCATGTCGACAAGGTTAGTGACCAACCGATCAAGGTACGCAATTGATGCGCTGTATAGCTGCCGGTAGTGGTTGATATCCTCCTTATACGTGTCCACGTCACCAGTATTCACGCCCCAGAAATCGATATCTTGGGATGACCATCCCCACGGGACAGTTCTGTAGGCTCGGTCATAGAGAAGAGTGGAGGAAAACGGTGCATGAGCGTCCATGAAATTGAGAAAAAGGAAGTATGGCTCTTCGGAGCTATCTATCGACTGGACAGCTGCGCGTTTGACGGCCCGTCCACCATCATCACTTCGACGAGGGATCCAGTCAGGCTTTGCTTGGCTCAAAAAGTGGCTAACCCCGTTGGCCAAGCTCTTCCATGAGTGTTCATGATCAAGGGCTTGGAAAACATAATCTGCATAAGCTGAGTATCCTTGTTTATCAGAACTAAAATCCTTTAGGTATATTCCTTCTGAAAAGACGACGCTTGGCGCAATATCTACAAACTCGTCAAAAAGAGAGGCTGCACCGAATGAAGAACTAAAATACGGATTGGCACTTACACCAATAGTACGGTGTTTAAGAGAGGAAAGAAAGGTATCTTCTGTAGAGAGATTCTGAAATGAAGTATCGTATGCGTGGCAGCCATGTTCATGGGGAAGCTGGCCAGTAAAGAAACTTGCATGACTAGGGACAGTCCAAGAACTGGGGGCCCGACACTGGGAAAATATGATGTCTGATTTCGAAACTAGCCGGTCGGCGTGCTCATCAAAATAGTCCTTCCGGACAGTGTCAAGACAGATGACAATGATATTTCGGTTATTCATATTTGATTCCTATTGATGGAATACCGGCGACTGTCGTAATATTTCTATGGACGTTAAAATCCAACCCGCTATTCAAGGAGATCCTGAATTAGGTGAGCTTCCCTCTGTGCTTGTCCCCTAACACTAACTGTGAATAAACTACCTTTCCAAGGTCTCGCCCAGGCCGGCCAAACAGGGACGCGAATAGGAACCCAACGAAGGAGAGAGGCCATCCGGGAACCACGTAGCAAGCTTGCATCGCTCGTTGTATCGCATGAAGTGACATAACCTGATTATTTAGGGTCAACTCGGCGTCAAGCAGATAAGTATGTGCAAGTGCCGTACGCCGAACCGAATCTGGGAATTGTTTGTACAGTTGTGCGTATTGCTCCAAGAGTTTTAGCCGTCCGTCGATGTTTTCCTCCGACCCACCGAGCGACTCTTCTGAGTGGCCCTTTCGTACGAGGGGATCGTCTACGAATTCAAAATAAGACCGTTTCGCTAATTCAATTTTCATACCCATATCGTCTGCACCGTGGAGGTTTTCGAACGGAAGAATGTCTTCCAACACGTCTGCATCGATCAACATCGTCGACGGACTACTGGGCGTCATTTGGAACATTAAGGCATATTTCAGGACGTCCCCACTCACGTCCGGATCTGGTAAAACAGGATGATCGTTTTCCCACTGGATTCCAGAATAAACCACCCCGACTTCGTTACTTTCCTCCGCAACGGGTACTTGCTTCTCAATCTTCACCGGAACAAGGCGATCATCGTCATCAAGGAAGTTCACATACTCCCCTTTCGCCTTTTTCGCTCCAAGACTCCGTGCAGCGTGAGCCCCACGGTCCTCTTTTGGACAGATGTATTCGACACCCATCTCTTTGGCGACAGATTCAGCATTACGCTCCTCTTCCGAACCATCAACAACAATGATTTCTACTGGATTATACGTCTGTGATTGTGCGCTCTTTATTGCCTCCCTTAGCCGATCATTCCGGTAGTAAGTCGGAATCACAACCGAGACGAGTGAATTTGACACTTCTCTTCCTCCGTCAATTCCTACATTGTGTGGTCGAATGCTATAAAAGGAAAGGGGTATAAGTTAATTATGTGTTACAAAAATTACCTGAGGTGAAAGCCCTAAATATAATTATTATTTATTCACACATTACTTATTAATAATAAATAATATAGCAATTTGTATTATATTTCCCGTCATCTCTGATCTTCTCTTCGGTTGTAGACAAGATACCCTATACATGTAACCAATGCAATAGCTGAGATAATAATCCCCTGGTAAAACCACCGTTGCGGCCGATATCGAATGATCACTGTATGTTCTCCCGTTTCGTTGATGTGGAAACCGTTGACCGCCGAGAAAAGCGGAACAGGGCCGTATCGTTCTGTCCCATTTGAGGACCGTACTTCGGCGATCCAGAGGGGGCCGTAATCTTCGGCGAATGAGAGCGTGTATGGCTCGCTCGCATTGACCTGAACTCTGTATTTCGTCGAACTACCCCGTTCGAAGGATTCGACCTGCGCATTCGTTTCCTCATGGGAGAGGGTTTCGGACAGCGTCTCGTTCTCCTGAGACATGTAAAGCCAAACGGTATCGAGAGAGCTACGTCCGTGCGAGATAACACTGATGTTGTGCTGACCGACAGAGAGATCGACTGACTCGAGATGTGTGAGTCGCAGGTCGTCGCTTTCGACCCTGTACGTGCGATTATCGACCCGGACGGTGAAGTTACCGGCACCGCGTATGGCGGGTCGATAGGAACCGTCCACCTGGGTTTCTATCGTAGTATACGCTCGACTACCGTTCCTCATTTCGACGAGCGTGCCGTTGGTGGCATTACTTCCTTGCTCATTTCGAGGAGAATCAATATAGAGATCCGAATTGGCTTCGAGCAAGTGGATCAACGTCTTGTTCGCCAGTGTTCGCTCCCGCGTTCTGTGTACCTCTTCGTATCGCTCCTCGCTCAGTACTGAGAACGCGGGAATCGCGTTCTCTCCGTTCACGTTCTCGAGCGTCAACGTGTGGCGACCTTCCTCGAGTTCGAACGTCCCCACTTCGTTCTCCACGAACCGATTCAGTCGGTCTTCTGTGTCCAGAGTCACCGACTGGCCATCCACGAGTACTCGAACTGCACCACCTTCTCGCCCCTCAAAATACCTAGCGAGCAGTTTGTAACTTCCATTCTCGTCGACGCGGAACGGGATGTCCATTGAGCCGTTCGCCGTTGTAACGACCATACTCTGGCCGGATTGTAGTCTCGCCAACTGATCTGTGTTCAGGTTGTTCACGACATATCGAGACGAGAGAGTCGTCCGCGCCCATCCAGAGTTCGGATCTGCGTTATACGTGTATTCCGATGGGTGAATGACGTCTCCCCCGTCGAATGCCCCGTCTCTCACTGAGGAGACGATCTGATACTCCACAGTAGAAGCCCGCTGGCCCGTGACGATACTTGTGTTCTCGAGTCCGACAGACCGTTGAATAGGGAAGCTATCGGCCAGATCTCCCGAAATAACGACATCTGGAATATAGGCAGTTCGTCGTGCATTCCGTATTCTGGTCACTTCTCTTTGACGTTGACCGCCATAGTCGATCAAATATCGCACCGATATCTGGCGTAAAATCGCATTTCGGGTAGTAGTATCGTTGCCATCAGTAGCGATAGCCAAGCTATCTCTAAATGAATCCCTTCCGACCGTCCTCATCGGTAGGCCGTATTGTGGTTCCCGAGGTATGGCGAACACGGCGTGTTCTCCGAGGTTGTTTTGGATATCTCGGTACGTCTGGTGCTCATCTTCTGGGAGTGGACGAGTAGTAAACCCCGATCGAACTCCATCCCTCATGTCCGTAGTGAAAAGTAGCCAGGAGTTGGTGGCCGCGGACACGACTAAGAGTCCAATCAGGGCGAATCCGATTACCTTCGAATAGCGACGACTGGACGAAACCAGTCCCCCCACGGCCATTGATGCCAATAACACCAGCGGGAAACTCGCTGGCAGAAGCCACTTGAAAGCAGTTCGGAATGCCGTACCGAAGGGGGCGTTGAAGACGAAGAAATCGTACATTTCTCGAACGACTTCAAGCGAGGAGGTTGGAGCCGTCGCAACGAAGATCAGAATCACGTAAAGAACGGCGACAGGGAGCGCGCGTTTCCGATGATGGAATAACGAACCCAGGGCGACGATAGGAAGAACTAGTCCGCTCGCGAACCACAGTCTTCGCCACGGCATCGTGTTTGGTGTAAACCCCTCTCGAAGTGGTGGCCACCAATCGGCGTGAAATCTCAACGCGTTTACCCACGTGGAGTCGCCATTCAACATGTCAATTAGATGCCTCGTGGGAGGGTTTTGTTTCGTTAGGGGGTTCACTGCGGTCCAGCCATCAGGATGGAAGAGAGGCACGAGCCAGAACGCACTGAGAGCTAGGAAAGAAACACCAGCTACACCGATGACCTTCAGCGAATGAAGTAACTGTTCGTTCGAACGATCTCCAACGAGTGAGAGTACTCCGAAGAGAACTCCGATAGAGAGGAAACTCCAAACTGGCCACCTCGGGTCTCCCGAGGTGGCCGTTACGGCCATTCCTAACAGAATCCCGTATTTCAGTGGGTCCTGTTGCGAAGACTCGTAAGCCGAGTAAATCGTGTAAATCACCAGCGGAAAGACGGCATACCCCATCAAGAGAAATATCTGGCTTGCTTGGAACACGTTTATCGGATTCAACAGGTAAAGGAGACCACCCATCACCCCTAGCCGGAGAGCGGTAGTCTGATCCACCTCGTTTTTGACGAACCAGTACACCACGATCCCCCCGATAGTCCCGATAAGGGTATACACGGTCAGGAAGAGTATCCGTTGCAGGAGTGCCGGAGAGCCCGGAAGTGACCACAGGAATGCGAAATGCGGAATGTGATTTGGGAGCTGGTGTAGTGTCGTAGTGTACTCATGGCTCTGGGAGCGAAAGTAGGGCCATACCAGATCGCCGGAGTTGACTACGCCCGATGAGAACAGGAAATCCTTGAATATGAGGACAGTTACGAGATACGAAACACCGGCTATGATCCCGTATGCCTTGAGGTTCGAATAGTTCAGTTTCTCCTCGGTAGAGTCCCTGAGATCCGAATAGTTTAGCCTCTCGACCGTATCCCTCATGAGGTTCCGTTGGGATACGATGATAGGGGAAATAAGTGTATCTGAGATACACAGAATTCAATACAAAAAATACACCAGAGCCCGACTTCGGTCACTCCACCACAGTTAACAGGATCGAAAGCAACGCCGGCCTATAGTATAGTGACTTTTGATCACCGTCGGTTCAGCCATTACCTGGTTTCCGCGCGATCAGTATAATCGCACCTCCGAGTCCGGAACGGCACAGAGAAAGCCAGTCCGGTAGCGGACGAAACGGAGTAGCACAGCCCACGACTTCGAACCCCGTACGCTCTGTGAGAAATCTCAGCGAGTACGGGGTGAACATGTACTTATGAGTTTCGTCTTTATCCCCGAACCAAGTAGTCCTATTCAGGAATCGCCCGATTGCATTCGCGTTCGGGCAGTGGATAGCCACCACCCCGTTCGGACGAAGAACACGATATAACTCCTGCAGCGTCCGATATGGACTCTCAACATGCTCGATGATATCGAACATGGAGACGATATCGAACGATTCGTCTCGGATTCCGAGCGACCCGTCTACGTCCATCCTTGCTACGTCTCCCTTGGTCGATTCGTTCGCAGCACGGATCGCCACGCTGGAAATATCCACGCCGACCGTTGCCCATCCCTCCTGTTCAAACAGTCGCTGTAGGTAACCGAACCCACAACCGCAATCTAATACACGGGGAGATTCGAACTGCGAATGTTTTTTGATGTACTCAATGAACGTCTGGTTCGCATCTTTCATCGATTCGAACGAGTACCCCTGCTCCTCTCGTTGCCACGTCCAGTACGAATTACCGTAATCTGACATTTTGTTCTACGGAAGCTTCGAAGTCCCACCACAGATTTTGAGAAGCTCACGCAGGTCGTCTTCGATCGACTGAGGCGTATAGCGTTGCGCGATGAACGCTCGATTGCCGTTCTCGTAGTCGTCGAACAACTCCTCAAAGTCTGGCAGCTGTTCTGTAAACGTTTCCTGAGTGACCACCTCTACTCCTGATAAACTATCGATAGGAAGGCTTTCAGCTCCTTTCTCCGTCGTGAGGACCGGATTGTCGTACACCATGTATTCGAGAACCTTCGTCTTCGTTCCCGCACCGACTCGAAGCGGGGCAATACTCACGTCACTCAGTTCCATATACGGACCGAGGTCGTCTACATACCCCGTGAATATCACGTTATCGGGCGTTTCGTTCCACTCGGTACCGCCTTCTCCGATCACCAAGAAAACGATCTCATGGTTTGCAGCGCTTGCGCACGGGGCGAGCTCCTCAACGAGAAACTGAACGGCGTCACGATTTTGTACCGATCCCAGCGCCCCGACGAACGTGGCGACACGTTTTCCCTCTAGGTCGAGACGATCTCTGAGAGACCTGAGTTTGCCTGTATCGGTCTCCAGATCGGGCAGTTCCACCACGTTGGGAATCACGTGGACGTTCGAAGAGTTCACACCGTAGTCGTTGACGACGAATTGCGCTTCCTGGTTGGAGACAGCGATGACTGCATCGCTTGCTTTCGTTCCGAAGCGTTCCAGAACATCCCATAAAACGCGACGGAGAAGATACGCAATGAAGTTTCGATCTCTGAATCCGTCGGCCAAGCGCTTGTTGATACAGTGTGTATCGAGGACGGTCGTTACGCCGGCCAGTTTCGAGACGATGATCCCGGCAGGGATCAGAGCGCCCCCGACGAGTACGATATCACACTCTGCTAGCTTCGATCGTATCTTCCAGAGGGCGGCGATCGATTCAAGCTGGAACGTGATGGCTTCGAAGACGTCGAAGGTAAGATACTCCTCTAGAAAACCTGCTCCCTCGTCTTTTTGGCCAGTATCGGTATTAAGTGCTACCGTCGTGTAGTTTTCCGAAACCTGATCGCGTTCGCTCGGTTCTTGGAGTTCAAACACGAACACGTCCTTACATATTTCTCCCAATTGTTCTGCGATATGGTGTGTACGGACGTGATAGCCCGTCGACCGACTCGCTACTGGACCGAAGGCGATAATTCCGACCGTAGCCTGGTCTTCCCTCATTCCTCTTCACTCCTGTCCGTCATTTACGGCGTTCGCTACTAGCATACCCGTTCCGGCGGCAGCGTACTCCAGTGTCTTCAATCCGAGTACGCCAATAGCGAGACGCGGGTTCCTGTAGAAGCGATGCTCAGCGAGAAACGTTGCGTACCGGGAGAGCGGATTCACCTGTTCGCCGGCCCGATCGTCGTACTTGCGAACATAATGGTGTGCCGTCTTCCCGTAGCGATACTTCTTCCCGAGCCAGTCTGGTAGGCGAACCCCGTCCTCATGATGGAGTATCGCGGCATCGTCGACGCGGTACGTCGTATCCAGTCCGGTCTCTCGTTCAATCCGTTGTGGAAGCGTGCTATCCTCGAAGAAGGTCACGTTTTCGTCGTAGCCACCGACGTGACGCACTGCGTCCATCGGGAAGAACCGTGCTGACTCGACGGCAGTACTCTTGTAGAAGCTCCGCTCGAAATCGCGGACTCGAGCCCAGTAGGAATCTCCCATACTCCGTTCCGGAACGACGATACCGCCCACTCCGTCTTCGGCCACGTATGTTTCGATGCATTGCTCGACGACGTCTCTCTCTAACTCCATGTCGGCGTCTACCGAAAGGAGGAACGTCCCCGACGCACGGTCGATACCGACGTTTCGAGCTTCGCTTAACTCAGCGTCGGATCGGACCACCGTCGCATCGTGTTCCTTCGCAATGTCCGCCGTGTCGTCGTCGCTGTACGCGTCAACGACGATTGTCTCGACACGGTCGTACGTCTGGGTCTCAATCGATCTGAGACAGCGGTCGAGGTGGTCGGCGGCATTGTACGTCGGGATCACGATCGAGACGAGCGACTCGTCGTTCACCGTACTACCTCCCTCAGCTGGTGCTCTACTTTGTCGGTGGTCGCCTCCCAATCGTACTCCCGGGCGTTTTCGAGGGCGTTCTTAGCGTAGGTGTCGTAATCGTCGAATAGGGATATCGCCGACGCGGCGAGTGATCCCGGGTCGGATGCCGACAGGAGTCCGGTCCTGCCGTCCACGATCGAATCGCGGAGTCCTGGCACGTCGTACCCGACGGCGGGCGTCCCCATCGCGGCCGCCTCCGTGACTACCAGCCCCCATCCTTCACGAACGCTCGGAACGAGCAATGCATGACTCCGTTTCATCATCTCTAGTTTCTCCGCTTCTGGGGCGTATCCGTGGATAGTCACGCCCTCATCGGCCTCCTGCCGGAGGTCATCAAGCAACTCTCCGTCGCCGACCATGTGCAACTTCGCATCGGAGAATCGACGTTTAATGTACTCGAACGCCTTGACCGCGTGGTCCGGCCGCTTCGCCGAGTTCATCCGTCCGACGAACGAGAACGTCGGCACGTCCGCCTTCTCAGGCAGTTCGTCAACCGGCTCGAAGCTGAGCCCCTGCGGGACGACGGTCACGTCCTCGAAGTGGATGTTCACCAGGTCTTGCTTCGTCGATTCCGAGACCGTCAACGTCGGCACGTCGGTGTAGCGCCGCAGCCATCGGTCTTCGAGCCAGTGGTAACCGAGTCGGTCAACGGGAAACGACGTCTCGTAGAACCAGATCTCACGAGCGAGTTGGTGGATCAGCGCCACAACTGGCTCGTCGACGTACTTCGGGGTCATGAACGGGCGGGTGTTGATCTCGTCGACGACCACGTCGAACTCGCCGCGGAAACGCCGGCGATAGTACTTTTTCGCCTTCCGATAAACAGTGAGCCTGCCACCCGACCGGACAACATTGACGCCGTCCATGACTTCCTCACGGTCACAGCCGTCGAACGCCGACGTGAACAGCGTCGGTTCGTGTCCGCGTTCCGCGAGGCGTTTTAACAGTTCGTGGGTGAATATTTCCGCCCCTCCAGCGTTTGGATTCTCAATATCGCGCCAGTTCATGACGAGTACCCTCATCGATGTCCCTCTCGATACGTGGGTACCCGTCTTTGAACGTAGCTGATTCCATGGTCGAGTTTCTCAGAGAACTGTCGTCGTTTCAATCGGCAGAATACGGCCAGCGTGTCTAATCCGATCCGGCAGACCTCACTCCAGTCGATACTCGAGTCGCCATCGAAATCGAGCGAGACGGGCGCCTCGGCTATCGTGTACCCGCGCCGATGCAGCAGCGCCAAGAGTTCCACATCGAAGGCATAGCGTTCTTCGCGCAACAACGGCATCACATCATCGACCGCCTCTCTCGTGAGCAGTTTCATCCCGACCTGAGTATCTGTTACATGAAGCCCGAACAGCGCCCGAATCAGTGCCGAGTATCCGGTGCTGAGAACGCGACGCTTGAGCGGATACGATACGTCCGACTCCGGATGACGCTTCGATCCGATTACGACGTCCGCTCCTGTCACCTCTGCCCGCTCAACGAAGGCCGCTGTTCGTTTCGGCATGAGGTCGCCGTCCGCATCCATGAACAAGACGTACCGGCCCGTCGCCGTCAGACAGCCATCACGCACTGCGTGTCCCTTTCCGTGGTTCTCGTCGTTTCGGACGATCCGAACGGACGGGACATCGTCCATCACCTCATAGACGGCCTCGCGCGTAGCATCGTCGCTACCGTCGTCAATGACGATGATCTCGTAGTCCTCACAGACCTTAGCGGCGAACGTGTCGACGGTGGAAAGGGTCGACTTGATCGAACGCGCTTCGTTGTAGGCCGGGAGTACTACGCTCAGAAAGGGCGGCTGCTGGACAGTGTTCGGCTCGTCCGATAGCTCGTTTGCTCTACCGACTCCTGGGACGGAGGTGAAACGGTCATCCGATGAGTGGAGTTGTGGCGACGCCGGTGAGGTCCTTTGTGATGACCGATGTTCACGATTACTCATCGTCTCACCTCCGAGATGCCGTACGCGAACAGGCCGGCGTTTACGATCAGGATCACCTGGATAATCCGGACCATCGACCCGTGGGCGGCCCACATCAATCCGATCTCGATCACCGTGGTCGCGGCGAACACGTAGACGAACCGCATTCGGTCCCGAGCGAGTTGGAAGTTGAGAACGACGACCGCGAGGACGAAGGCGAAGATTGCGACCCCGTACCAGCGGACCAACGGCGCGGCGGCCGCATACGTCGCGCCGAAAAGCAACTCGAGCACTATCGTCGGCACAATCCAGAATACCAGAGCGCCTGAACCAGCGGTAACAGCGGTGTAGAGGAGCGCGCGGCGGAGCAACCCGTACATTTCTTCGCCGTTACCGCTCGAGTAATCGCTGGTGACCTTCGGGAACAGTGCGGTGCTAATCCCGGTTGGAAAGAAAACGAGAACCTTTCCGAGGACGGACGCGGCGGTGTAGAGGCCAGCTTGTTCACCCGGGAAGAAGTGCCTGACCAGAAGGACGTCTGCGTTTGCCGGTACAGTGATACAAAACCCTGCCAAAACTGCAGGAGGTACAAACCGATAGACCTCGCCGTAGTCGAACTGGTGGAGCTGGGATAGGTGGCCCTGGTCGGCTGGAAACTGCCTTCGGATGTGAAGCGTGGTTAACGTGAACACGGTCGCAGCAGCGATGACTACTGCTCCCAGCGCTCCGTAGATACCGTAGCCAAGGAGTACGAGTCCTGCACCAGCGAATAGTTTGGTGCCGGCTCGGAGAACGTTGTACGCTCCGAGGGGTGCAAAGCGTTGTAACCCCTCGAACGAGCCCATGTTAGCTGTGACCCCGAACGCGAACGGGATCATACCGGCGACCGTGATCACTGGCCAAACGGACGAGAGTTGCAGGAACTCACTGATCACAGGACTTGCGAACGATAGCAGTACAGCGATACCGCATCCGACAAGGAATGATCGAAAAACCAACCCGTGATGCAAGGTCGAAACGCCTTCACCGTCTTCCTTGAGTTCCGCAGTGAACCGACTGGCACTGAACCGGATACCGGACCCGAGTACGCTCACAAGATAGAACAAAGAGAACAACGCGCCAAACACGCCATACTGTCCCGGGCCGAGCGCCCGTCCCATGAAGATCTGAAACGCGTAGTTGAGGCCACCACTGAGGACCGTTGCCCCGGCTAAGAGGCTACCGTGATGAAGCAGGTCATCGTCGGTCAACAGTTGTCTAACAGTGATGACTGCGTGATCGAGGATGTCTCCTGTCTTCTCGAAAAACCCCAATTCGTCGTGCTCACCTGCCATACTTATCGTCTGATGTGTATAACCGAGGAAATTGGACTATCCTCCTATCAAATCCACAACTACGCTTAGCGGCCCAGCGACAACAATTGAGGATAATGGAGGAGAGTTTTCCTTTCATTCCTACTTCTGGCTTTATCTCTTATTCGACAGTGAGGGCACGGACTTTGCTAGCGCAACTCACTATTCACCAGCCATAAAGATTCGTCCGATTAACACTATAATTAGACAATTGCGGGTATGAGGAGCGAACCACCAAGAGGAGCTCCGGTTTCCTACAGGGTTAAGTTTGGCAATATTATAATAACAAAAATGCCATCAGTGGTTCTACACTACGGTCTCTCCTGGATTTTCAATCAGAAGCGCTCTCATTCGTAGAGGAGACTTCCGAGATAGACTCCTCATCGGACTCGTTCTCGGCGTCCGGCCCTTGGTCCGTATTGCCTACGGGAATCGAATCAGGGTCAGCATTGAGCAAGGCGTTAATAGAACTTGAAGCAGTGTTAGACGAGGGCTCGTGAATATCATATTTTATCATGTATCGACGGACTGTCTGTGGAGTCACATCAACATCAAGCGCGTCTGTCATCTCAGCAAATGACGAGTATAATTCGTAGACCTCCTGTAGCCGATCGGGATCACGATAGGGAGGGAGGTCGTCAGTGTCCGGAGGTTCGGAGTGACGTCTTGCTTGCGACACGGCCTCAGTAGGAGATTGATCCGGATTTTGAGCCTCCTGTTTTTGCTGCCCTTCTTCATGTCCTATATCGTTGTTCGACCCGTGATCAACTCCCGATGGTGACTTGCTCCGGGATATTGTATCTTTCTCTCCATTCTCCGGAAAAGCTCTGGCCTGGAATTGAATGCGCAACGCCCCATTATCTTTCACTCGGGCGTCTTCAATGGAAACCGCTTTTTCAGTATCTATGTCTGAATTTTCTAGAAACGGTATTTCGACGTCCATCTCCATTGAAACAGCCCCCGTCTCGGTATCTTCGTCCACGTTCTCCAGTAGCGTCGCTGTGGTGAAGTCCGTCTCCGAACTTGATTTTTCGATTCCAGCACACACTGCAGCCAGTTGTTGTAATGCTTCACTCACCCCCATCATAGTGAAAATCGGTTCCCCCTGAGCACTCTTATAGCTCTACGATAGTTCACGGCCTTATGAATGAATTTTTATAAAAGTAGCGTTCCGCTGGTTATTGAATTGAGAATATAAGTAATATATAATATCGGGTTAGAGCCATAGAGAGCTTAGAAGAAATTCCTGATCAAACAATTCTCGGTGCCAGAAATCCGGGGGCGAACTCTCAATCCCACCGCCGGGATCTCTCTGAGAGATAGATTTCGATGATCTGGATTCCGGATGTCTAGACCATGCTAGAGTCATGTATTCATACTAACCCCTTTGTGCTATCTATGAAGAGTACTCTGCGATTTCTCTTCTACTAGTGGAAATAGTGTCCTCTGATATTGTTTCTCTTTCCCGTACTATGGCAGAGAAACATAAGGGATAGACATGATATTTAAATGTTGTATACAGTACGTGTTATATGTTAATCAGGTGATTTTGATACTACCGAATTTCATTCTTAACGATAGAATAACTTGATATAGTGGGTTTGTTACTAAGATTACACGTGTAGCAGGGAGATGGTATGTTAGATAGCAGTATAAATAGCTATTGCGATCAAAGGTATCTGTCACCCAGTTCGGCCACTCATATCATGGAGAATCATCTGAGGAAGGCCTTGTCTACATGCACTGAGATTAAGAAAAGACCATAGAGTAATGCCGGACGGGGTATCATCGCCGAATCAGGCAATGAGCAGCCCACCAGCTCTCCAAAAATCCACGATTGAGGGTGGCCGGGAAAAGGACCGAGAGAGCGTACGCGTCTTGCTATGCACTGACTACCTCCCTCCGAGTGACGGAGGGGTCGAACAGGTCGTTGAAGAACTCGCACGGCGGTTGAACGACCGAGGCCACGAAGTCGGAGTGTTCACTCTTTATTCCTCGGATGACTCAATCGAGTTATCTGGCCACCCCGATATCGCGGTGTTCGGATCCTCCAAGGTCGATCTGACCGATCTTATCGGTCTCCAAAGCGCCGTATCGATTCCTGCCGTACGAGACTTTAGGCGTGTAATCTCCCGGTTCAGCCCGGATATCGTTCACGTTCACAACAGGTTCTTCTACACCTCTTACCTCGGATTACTATACAAATTCCCCCACGAGTACTCGCTCGTGACGACGATGCATCTGGGGGAACTGGAACACATCGACGGTGCAGGAGGGATCGCAGCGAACGTCTTCCAGTCTCTGTTCGCCAGACAACTCGCCCGCCAAAGCGATGCAGTACTCGGTGTCAGTGACGCAGTTACCGATCTTGCCTGCTCCTTGGGGTCAGGCCAAGCGAAGACGGTACCCAACTCCGTCGATCTGTCTCGCTTCGACGTTCCGCGGTCAGAGTTCGATAAGACGCTTCTCTACGTCGGACGATTGGTCCGTAACAACGGTCCGCAGGACCTCGTTCGGGCGGTACCGAATATCGTGGACGAACACCCCGACGCCCACGTCCACGTCGTCGGGGATGGCACACTCAAACCAGACTTAGAGCGACTCGTGGACTCACTCTCCGTCTCCGACTCCGTGACGATCCACGGCTTCGTTGACGATATCCTCCGGATGTACGAGGACGCCGATGTTTTCTGCCGTCCGTCGTACTCGGAAGGGTTGCCCCTGACGTTGCTCGAATCCATGGCGACGTACTCGGTTCCGGTCGTCACGCCGGTCGCCGGCGCGAAGGAAGTCCTCACGGAGGACCAGACAGGGCATTTCGTCCAAGTTCAGAATCCAGACTCCATCGCGTCCACCGTCAATCATCTCTTCCACAATCCCGACGGGGTAGAACAGATAGCCGAAGCCGCTCGTTCATACGTGGAACGCCGACACAGTTGGGAGCACCGCGCGGAAGATATCGAACGAACCTACAGAGAGGTGCTAAACCATGGATAAGTTCTCCGTCGGCGTTGCGGGCTGCGGAGCGATCGCCACGGAGCGTCACATCCCGGCGATCAAAAACAGCGACCAAGCACAGCTCCGAGCGGTGTACGACCATAAGCTGCCGAACGCCGAACGAG
Organism: Halostella limicola; assembly: GCF_003675875.1. Lineage (NCBI taxonomy): Archaea > Methanobacteriati > Methanobacteriota > Halobacteria > Halobacteriales > Natronoarchaeaceae > Halostella > Halostella limicola. Next base: position 615,962 of record NZ_RCDI01000001.1, read on the forward strand.
CCGCCTCCCGATTCGACGTTCCGTACGAGTACGCGGACTTCGATCGATTCCTCGACGATGTCGACGTCACCACTATCGCCACGCCGCCCTTCGTCCACCGCGATCTCACGGTCGCAGCGTTACGGTCGGACACTCACGTCCTCTGTGAGAAACCGTTCGCAGTGGAGAAGTCGGACGCCGAGGCCATGCTCGAAGCGGCCGAGCGGTACAACGCTCGGTTAGGCATCGTCCACAACTTCCTTTTCGCCGATTCGGTCAAAAAGGCGAAAACGAGGGTTCAGAATGGATCCGTCGGAGAGGTGCAGTACGTCAAGGGATTCCAGCTCAGTTCGCCCGCTCGCGGTCTCCCATCGTGGTACGCGGACCTCCCCTACGACCTCTTTTTCGACGAGTCGCCGCACCTGCTGTATCTCATGGAGGAGTTCATCGGCTCGCTTACGCCGACGCACGTCGAGTCCCAGACGGCCGACGAACGACTCAAATCACTTTCTGCGACCTTCGACGGAGAAGACGACCGACGGGGGCAGCTCACGATGCATTTCAACGCCCCACTCTCCGAGTGGTACCTGTTCGTGATCGGTACCGAGCAAGTGCTCATCGTGGACGTCTTCCGAGATATCCTGTATGCGTTCGGCAGAGAGCGGTTCCACTCGTCGGTCGAGGTGTTGCAGACATCGCTTTCAGCTGTGATGCAGATCCTCCTCGGCATCGCGCGATCTGGAATTCGACTGCTCGCCGACGATCTTTACTTCGGATTCGCCGACCTGTTCGACCGCTATCTCCAGGCAGTGCGGACCGGCGACGAACCGCCGGTCACCGCTGCAGATGGGTATCGTATCTTCGACACTATGTACGAAGTCATTGAGTACGACGAACGCTCGATCTCCGCGGCTCACAGAGGGAGTGATTCGAGGTGAGCCTTCACGTCGTCCACCTCTACGACGGCCACGAGAAGGTCCACGAGGGGCGCGGTTCCGTACCGGACGTCGTATGGAGTCTCGCGTCGCGAACCACCGACCGCGGACACGAAGTGACTGTCGTCGAACGACAGTGGGAGGACCTGCCAGTGACGGCCGAACACGAGGGGGTAACGTTCCACCGACTCAACCTCTCGACCGGCTCCGACGAGCCGTGGACGGACATCCCCTACGAGATGGTTGGGTCGCCGATTGGAGCTACTCGCCTCTTGGGGGATCGGACGAACTTCGCTCTTCAAGCGATACGGCTTCTGCATCACCTCGAGCCGGATGTCATCCACGTCCATCTCCCCTTCGCAGCCAACGTCGTCGCGACGCTTTCGCCCGGAATGCGGGAGGGGATGGTGTATACGGCACACTTGGGGGAAACCGAGAGCCGCGTTGAAGAACCGACGTTTTCACCGGACGTCTATCTCGCGAAACGGGTCGGGCGAACGGTCGCGCTGAACCCGAAGATACGGCGAGCGTTCGCCGAGCGCGGCGTCGCCGAGGATCGGTTGGTGCTCGTCCCGAACGGCGTCGACGTGCAGCGGTTCTCAGATGTTGATCCTGAGGTTCGAGCGCGAACGTGCGAGGAGTACGCGATCGATGGTGATCCTGTCGTCTTGTTCGTCGGCACTGTCACGCCGCGGAAGGGCGTTCATGAACTCGTCGAAGCAGCGTCGGAGATCGTCGATGATCACGACGGCGTGCAGTTCGTCGTCGTCGGACGGACCGACCTAGAACCCGACTACACGGAGACGGTCCGTGACGCTATCGCCGCGGCCGGGATCGAAGACCAAGTGACGCTCACTGGGTTCGTCTCTGAGGAGGAACTCTTGGCGTTCTACGATCTGGCGGACCTGTTCGTGCTTCCGTCCTACGAGGAGGGATCGAGTATCGCCGTCACGGAGGCGATGGCGGCCGGTCTCCCCGTAGTCGGAAGCGATATCGACGGTATCGCCCAGCAGATCGACCATGGGACCCACGGACTGTTGACGCCACCGGGTGACACGGCGACGCTCGCGGAGCACCTCTCGCGGCTTATCGAGGACGCGGACGAACGAGCCGCGATGCAGTCGGCGATCGACGCCCGCGCACGCGAACTCTCGTGGGACCGGGTGACCGACCGCATGGTGGAGGTCTACGCGGAGGTGGCAAGATGAGAAACACGATACTCGTCACTCTAGACAGCCTCCGGGCGGACCACTGCGGTTACTGGGGGTACGACCGGGAGACGTCACCAACGCTCGACCGGATGGCCGAGGAGGGGGTGGTGTTCACGAATGCGGTTAGTCCTGGTCCGAGCACACCGGAGTCGATGCCGGTATCGTTCACGGGCGAGTACCCCACGCCGCCGGCCGAGACGGGGGACTCGTCGTTGCTGACCGAGCGGCGAGAGACCATTCGCCGCCACATGGAGACCCGCGAGACCCTCGCCGAACGGTTTTCGTCCGCTGGTTACGCGACCGCGGGCTTCTCGCCGAACCCGTACACGTCACGGTACTTCGGGTTCGACGCCGGGTTCGACCGCTACGAGGACTTCATGGGCGGATCGCGGGAGCGACTCTACCAAGGAATACTCGAGGGGGCCCTTGAGGGGACGTCGCTCGCCGCCGTCCTCCCAGTCCGAATTCTCCTCAACTGGGTGCAACGCGAGGAGGTGTTCAAGCCCTGGGAAGCGTTCTACGACGAACTCCGCGACTGGGTCGCGGACGTCGAGGGACCGTACTTCCTCTGGGTGTTGCTGATGGACACGCACGACCCCTACTTGGTCCCGTCGGAGTATCGCACGCAGTCACGCGCCGCGATGTACCAGGCCAACTATCGGTTGTGGCGACAGAACCACGAACCGCCGTTCTCGGAAACGACCCACGAGCGGCTCGTGCGAGCGTACGACGATACGATCCGATACGCCGATGATTTCCTTGCTCGACTCCGATCGGACTTCGGCGAGACCGACCCGCTCATCGTTGTCCACGGCGACCACGGTGAGGCGTTCGGCGAACACGGCACCTACGGCCACCACGCCCGCCTGTACGAGGAGAACGTACACGTCCCGTTCGTCGTTGACGGCGGTCCGACGGGAACCGTGAAAGCGCCCGTCTCACTCCGTGAGATACCGGACCTGCTCTGGACGTTCGCAGTCGAAGAGTCGACGCCGATACCTGACGGTTCCCCGGCGGTTGCGCGCACGCTCGACGGAAACCGCATCGCCGCGCGCGACCGACGGTGGAAGTACATCCGCAACGGCGGCCGCGAGGACGAACTCTACGCGCTCGCGGACGGAACCGGAGAAACCAATCCCGTGACTGACGAGAGCTTCAAAGAGACGCCACGGCGGCTCACCGATCAGTGGAGGGAGTCGTTCCGGGAGCGGGAGCGGATCGCTGCCGCTGCGGGCGATATTGGGGAGGAATTACTATGAGTGACGATGAGAGAGACCAGCGAAACGTAGTGTTGGTGACCGTGGACAGTCTCCGTGCGGACCACTGCGGCTACTGGGGGTACGACCGAGAGACGTCGCCGACCCTCGATCGGATGGCCGAAGAGGGATTCGTCTTCGAGCAGGCCTTCGCACCGGGACCGAGCACGTACGAATCGATGCCGGCCATCTTCACGGGGCGTCACATGACGAGCTTCTCACCGAACGTCGAGTCCAGTGATGGCGACGAAGATGCGATCGATGCACGGACCCGGAACATCCGGATGAACATGAACGCGCCGACCATCCCAGAATGGTTCGCCGAGCAGGGGTACGCCACGGGGGCGTTCACGACGAATCCGTACACTGGTGCTCATACGGGGTTCGCCCGAGGCTTCGACCACTACGAAGACTTCATGGGGGACGGCGAGGGCCCGCTGATGCGGAAGGCGGCGCATCTTCCTGTCCTTTCCGAAATCAAGCACGTAATTACGCTTCTCCGCGGCGATCGCGCTTCGAAGCAGTGGACCGAGTACTACGACCGCATTATCGAGTGGGTGGAAGACGTCGATGATCCGTACTTCCTGTGGGTGTTCCTGCTCGACACGCACACCCCTTACCTCGCCGATTCGGAACATCGGGCCGAGACGGATGTCAGCCACCTCGAGATGTACTATCACAACTGGCGGCTGTGGATGGAGAAGAAGTGGCGCGCGGACGAAAACCACTCATCGCTAGACCAGGAGACGCTCGTCGACCTCTACGACGCGACGATCGCGTCGGTCGACGATTTCCTTTCGTCGCTTCTGGAGGATCTGGGAGATACGGATCCCATAGTCGTCGTTCACTCCGACCACGGCGAGGCGTTCGGCGAACACGGCACCTACGGTCATGATGCACAGCTCTACGAGGAGAACCTCCACGTCCCGCTCATCGTCCACGGAAACGGGCTCACGGGGCGAACAACGACGCCGGTGTCGCTAACCCAACTTCCAGAACTACTACAGCACCTTGCAACCGGCGCTGAACAGCTTTCAACGGTGAACCAACCCGGCACAGTTCTCTCGAAGACGTTCGATGCCGAACAGTTCTGCCTCCGTGGCCCTGACTGGAAGTACGTTTGTCGGACGGATCCTGACGAGAAAACAGTTCAGGACGATCGGCTGTACGATTTGCGCCACGATCCCGACGAGCGAGACCCGATAGACAAGCCGGAGTCGCTCGCAGCGGCCTGCCGACAGGCGATTCGTCGTCGACTCAGTCACGAACGGGAACTCGACGTTCTCGCCGACGGCGTTTCCGCAATTCGGGGTGAACAGTCGTGAATCTCAGCGTCGTCATCACGACGTACGACCGTCAGGACGATTTAGTCGAGTGCCTCCGTTCGCTCTCTTCCCAGTTTGATCCGCCAGAGGAGGTTATCGTCGTGGACGATGGAGACGTGGATACCACCCAACAGCGACTCTCAAACGAGGACCTAGAGTCGGTTGAACTCGTCTCGGGAAAAGGAACAGGACTCCCAGCGGCTCGCAACGCAGGGATAGAAGCGGCCACCGGTGACGTGGTCGCGTTCGTGGACGATGACGTGATTCTCCCGTCGAACTGGACGCAAGAGCTCCGACGGACGTACGAACGATTCCCCGAAGCCGCCGGCGTCGGCGGATACGTCCTCAACTACAGCCCAGATGGAATCAACAAGGCCAACGTCGAATCGTTCAGGTACCGTCTCCTGCAGGGGATCCGGATGGCGTTTCTTCACGATAAAGTAGGGGAGGTGAGCCCCATCGGTATCCTCTGGGCACCACACGTGTTCATGACCTCAACCATCCGCTTCGTAGACACGTTACAGGGCTGTAATATGTCCTTTCGGGCGGAAGTGTTCGAATCGACTCGATTCGATGAATGGTACGGGAGTACAGGCTCTTCAGCCTGCGAGGAGCTGGACTTTTGTACCCGCCTTTCCGCCAACGGCCACCAACTTATCTACAACCCCCGCATGGTCGCGGTACATAAGCGCTCGATCGACGGATTGAACGATGAACGGTCGGGCGAACCGAACTACGGGAATATGGCCAATCTGACCTACTTCATTCTGAGCCATCCGAATATGGGTCTTCTCAACTTACTGTTGTTCGTTTCCGCAGTGTCCGTGTACACTGCAATTAGCGTTGATACCGGATATCTCGGGGCGGTGAAAGACGGCATTCTCGCCTATCGTCGCTCCGAATCCGAAACTCCGGTACAGATCGATGGAGGCGACTCCAGTGGCCAGTAACTCCGACGAAACGGTCTCGGTTGTGATCCCGACGTACTACCGTAATGACGAACTCGACGCGGCCGTAGAGAGCGTTTTCGCACAGCGGTACGATCCCATAGAGATAGTCGTCGTCGACGACTCCGGAGAAGCCCACGCCGCACCAGTCGTGGCAGACGACGACCGCGTGACGTACGTGCCGCTGGAAGAGAACCGCGGTCCGTACGCAGCCCGGGAGATCGGGATAGAGCGATCCACAGGGCGATACGTCCAACTCCTCGACGACGATGACCGACTCCTGCCCGGCAAACTCGAAGCACAGGTGCCGCGACTCCGATCGAATTCGGACGTGGGGGTCGCTTACTGCGGACTTCGATGGGAAGACGGACCAACAGTTCATCCCGACCCAACGGTCCGTGGCGATGTTCTCGAAGACGCTCTCCAGTTCTCGACCTCACCGGCGATGATGGGGACGATGTTGGTGGAACGATCCGTGCTCGAAGCGCTCCTCCCGTTCCCAAACCGTCATGGTGCCGACGATATCGGACTGAAGATCGAACTTGCCCGGCAGACCGACTTCGACTACGTCGACGAGGTATTGCTCGTTCGCGGACGCTCATCGAATTCTGTGGGGACGTCGTGGGACGCTATCGAGGGCCGGCACGAGATACTGTCGTCCTACGCCAACCTCTACGCCGAGTATCCCGACGCTTGGCGGCGTGCTCTCGCGGAAACATACTTAGTCTCTGGACAGTTCCGACTGAACGACCGTATCTGGTCACCGGCCGCTATTGCCGATTTCGCTCGGGCACTGTACCACGCTCCCGGACTCCCACCAGTGTATCTCGGGTCGTTGATAGCTGCGTTGTTTGGCCGAGGTGTCTATCGTCGTTCCCGTTCGTTGTACTCCTCGATTGCCTTGGGCGACGAGCGTGCCGGAAAGACGATGTAATATTATCTTATTTATTACTAAAAAACACACCAATAAGTGGTCTATCGATGCAGTTCAGACATATGAATACCGTATCTGCCCGTCAACCGTGGTCGTTTAGCGAGGAGGGGCTTCCATGAAAAAAGTATCGACGGTACGTGAGGTGTTCGGGTTCCTGCGAGAGCGGAAAAAGTACTGGCTCGGACCGCTCATCGTGATGCTCGCCCTGTTCGGTGCGCTTATCGTCGCGGGGGAGACGTCCGGTCTTGGGCCGTTAGTCTACCCGTTCTTCTAACGATGGCGGGAGTACACCCGGACCAAGAACGAGAGAGGCAGGCTGGAACCGAAAGCGACCCTGAGGGAGAGACTCCAGGGGATTCCTTCGGGGCAGTTCGAGGCGGTATTCAGGCGGTCGTCGCAGCGTGGATGGCCGTTGTGAGAGCCGTGAGCTGGCTCATAGCGCGAGTGGTTGCGCTTCTCGCGTTCGTCATCGGCTTCGTTCCCTACTCGATCGTACTGCGGCTCGTTCGGTTCGACCCTCTCGATCGCGATCTCGACCCGGAAGCGGAGTCGTACTGGTCCGAGACGGTGGCGACGAACCGAGAGCTAGACGAGTTCCGCAAGCAATACTGATGTACGTCCTCGGGATCTCCTGTTACTACCACGACGCGGCGGCCTGTCTGCTCGAAGACGAAGACGTCGTCGCGGCCGCGGCCGAAGAGCGGTTCAGCCGCGAGAAACACGACTCCTCGTTTCCTGACCAGGCAGTCGAGTACTGCTTACAGGAGGCGGACATCGACATTGGCGACGTGGACTACGTCGGCTTCTACGAGAAGCCCATCGAGAAGTTCGATCGCATCGTCGAGACGTTCACCGCTATCGCGCCCCGCGGGCTACGGTCGTATCTCGAGGGCATCCCACTGTGGATGCGAAAGCGTCTCTGGATGCGCAGCGACATCAAGGACCGTCTCGATTACGACGGCGAAGTCCTGTTCGGCCGGCATCACCAGTCACACGCAGCTAGCACCTTTTACGCGAGTCCGTTCGAAGAGGCCGCAGTGCTGACCGTCGACGGCGTAGGTGAGTGGAACACGACGACGTGGGGCGTCGGCCGCGACAAGGAGGTGGAGATCCGCGAGACGATCGATTTCCCTCATTCGCTGGGACTGCTCTACTCGGCGTTTACCGATTTCCTCGGCTTTGAGGTGAACAACGGCGAGTACAAGGTAATGGGGCTTGCCTCGTACGGCGACCCCGCCTACGCGGACGAGATCCGTGACGAACTTATCGACGTGAAGCCAGACGGTAGCTTCCGGCTGAACATGGACCATTTCAGCTATCTCCGGAAGCCCCGGATGACCGATGGTGCCTTCACGGACCTGTTCGGGATGCCGCGACGGAAACCCGATGATGATCTCGAAGATGAACACTTCGACGTCGCAGCGAGCGTCCAGACGGTTCTGGAGGAGGTGATCGAACGCCTCGCTGAGACGATTCACGAGCAAACCGACATGGACTACCTTTGTATGGCCGGCGGCGTTGCGCTCAATAGCGTCGCGAACGGACGCATCCTCACCGAGGGACCATTTGAGGACACGTTTATCCAACCGGCCGCGGGCGACGACGGTGGGGCATACGGCGTGGCCGCGAGCATCTATCACCAAGCGCTCGGCGAGGACCGTTCCGTTCCCTCAGACTCGACCGCCCGAATGAACGGGACGTATCTCGGCCCGTCGTTCGACCGAGCGGCGGTCGAGACAGCGGTCGACGACGCAGGAGACACTGTCAGTACCGAACGGTTCGAGGCTACAGACGCTCTTCACGCTGCGACGGCCGACAGACTCGCAGACGGACAGGTCGTCGGCATTTACCAAGGACGGATGGAGTGGGGACCGCGCGCGCTCGGTAACCGTAGTATCCTCGCCGACCCGCGGGACGGGGACATGCAGGACGTCGTCAACCGCAAGATCAAGTTCCGCGAGGGCTTTCGCCCGTTCGCGCCGACGGTCCTGGCGGACCACACAAACGAGTACTTTGACGCGCCACGGGAATCACCGTACATGCTGCAGGTGTTCGACGTGCACGATGAGAAACGCGACGTGATCCCGGCTGTGACGCACGTGGACGGCACCTCGCGGATTCAGACCATCGCGCGGTCGGACAACCCCACCTACTACGACGCGATCGATGCCTTCCGAGAGCGAACCGGCGTCCCGGTAGTGCTGAACACGTCGTTGAACCGGCGGGGCGAACCGATCGTCTGCACGCCGGCGGACGCCGTTGACTGTTTCACCGGGACGGAGATGGACGCACTCTGTCTCCCCGACGCCGATCTCCTCCTCACTGACGGTCCGGAGGCCGACGACCATCACGGGGCGGATGTAGCAAGATGACCGACGACGACTCTGACGGCCTCTTCGATGTAAGCGAACAGAACAGAGACCGGCTGTTGAACCTTGCTTTGATATTCATGAGTATCACCGTCGCGTTTGCCGGGCTCGAAGCGGGGCTTCGAGCCGGTGTGGTCCCGTACGATCGTAGCGTTTCCTCCGAGGATATTCACTGCTCCGGACCAGATGATCTCCACCAGTTCCACCCCGAGTATGGATGGACGCTCTCGCCAAATGCGACCTATCTCCGCCACTGGAAGAAGCCCGACGGTGAGGACGCTCGCTATCTCTATACGACCAACAGCGAAGGGTTCCGGGACACGTATGATTCCGGGGACCGACATGTCATCGTCGTGGGCGACTCGTTCACCGAAGGCGCCGGCGTCACGGAAGGTGGCCAGTACACGCATCTCCTTGACCGCTGGCTCCCGAACACCTCGTTCCAAACGTATGCGGCCGGCGGCTACGGGACCGATCAAGAGTTACTCGTCTACCGGAACGTCTCCGAACAATACGACCACGACCTCGTGATACTCGCATACTACTACGGCAACGACGCGAACAACAACGCCGGCAACGGATGGCCGCAGGGGCCGCGGCGTCCGCGATTCGAGCTTCGGAACGGCAGTCTCGTCCAGACGCACGAGCCAGTCGACCAGGTCCCATCGGATACCGCAGGCTTTCGTGATTACGGCGTCATCGGTGCGGTCCACGGGACACTCAGGGACCACAGCATGGCCTATGACTGGTCCTACCGGCGCATGCGAACGGTCGCAGCCAAGGCAGGTCTCTTCGGTGGTGGAGCAGACGACACGCCGTCACCACCAACCGGCGAAGAACGACGCTCCCAGCTGCAGTTGACCCGTGCCCTCCTCGATGAGATGAGTACCGAAGCGAGCAGCCACGATGCTGACGTTCTCGTGGTCGGCATACCCGCACGCGGTGAAGTCACACCCGACAATCCCGCTCATTATCCGACGGACCAGGGAATTCCCTATTATCAGGATCAACGACAGATGATACAGAACGCTGCATCGAATAACTCGAACCTCGCCTATCTCGACTTGAAGCCACGACTCGAACGGGAAATCGAGAATGGGGAACAGATATACGGACAGGAGGTAGCGAACGCCCACTTCATCGCGGACGGCTATCAGGTGATGGCCGAAACTATCTACCAGCACATCTCGGCCGCGGGATACGTCCCAAATCGCTCCGTCGACTACGATGAGGATTATCGTCAAACCGTGATGTCCTGTCCCGAATAATCACTTCGCGCTGCAGACCTCTCGCCACGCCTCGCGGAACCGTTCGACGTCGTACCGCTGTGCGCTCTCTTGAATATGGTTCGCGTTCCACTCTCGGTCGTACATCCGCTCGACAGCTTCTCGGAGGTTTTCTGCCCCGCGCTCGAACAGCACGCCGTTGTCGCCGTCCTGGATCTGCTGTTTCGTGAACCCCTCGGCGATGCCGACGACGGGTTTCCCGCTGGCGAGCGCTTCGACGGGGACGATCCCAAACGCTTCTCGGTCACTGTTGAACACGAGCGCGTCACAGTTAGCGAGCAGGTCTCGCTTCTCGTCTTCGGAGACGTAGCCGAGAACGTCGACATTCGGGCCGGCCGCCTCCCGTACGGCTGCCTCCTGCGGTCCGGTCCCGGCCACCTGCAACCGATACTCGGTCCCCGAGAGCGCCGTCACGAGTTCGACGACGCGTTTGGCGGGCGCAAGTCGTCCCACGTAGAGCAGATAACCGCCGTTCGCCTCGCAGTAATACCGGTCGGTATCGACCGGCGGGTAGATCACGTGGTCAGCAGTTCGGCTGTAGTAGGACCTCAGCCGCTCGCCGATCGTCTCGGAGGGCACGACGAACTCCTCGATGCGGGAGACCGTACTGACGTCGTGGACGCGGACACGTGATTGGTACCACCGCTTCAGCCATCCGACCAGCGCTGGCGCGTCGTTGTACCGCCCTGGGCCGAGGTCGAACAGCCACCGCGGAGGCATGTTCAAGAGGTGCACCCGGCGCTGATGGGGCTGCTGAATCACGGCTTTCGCCGCCTCGCTGACAGTGATGACTGTGTCGTGTTTGTCGGGGACTGCAAAGTCCTCGTACTCGAGGCTATTGACGATCGCCCCGATGGGGGCCCGGTCGAGAACCGCTCGCATCCAGTCGTTCCGCCGAAACTCGATGACGTCTGGGGCACGGCCGGAGCTGGTGTTAGGAAGTTCAACCGTCTGAACCGGTGTGTAAATCGGCGCGTCGATCGTGTCGGCAAGCTCGGCGACATAGCGTTCTAATCCACCGATCTTCTCGATTGGTTTGAAGATCAGACACGGATCTGTGGTGTTGGACACGTGGTCGTTCCCTGTTTCAACCTATCTATGAGGGAAAACAAGAAGATGAGGTTTCGACACCTCTACTGGGTTGCAAGCAGAACTCGGCTAGAGTTCATGGACCTCAACTAAGATGTTACTGGAGTATATTAAGCATTTCCAACAATCAATGACATATTCATGATGTATGTAAAATCAGTATCCGATATCTGTTATCTTAATCGGGAATGTCCTTTAACCAGTACTTCGAAAGCAATTTCGGGGGAGATAGATGAAAGAATCTCAAGACAGACGGGGGGCATACTGGAGAGTCTTACTTGGATGTGACCATCACCGGGGACGGACGACAGGCTACCATCGGCAGCGAGGAGAGTATGTCGAGTGACAGTACAGACCGAGAAGCGCAGGGTCCAGATGTGGAACCACTCGGTCGGGAGTCCACGAGGCACGCCGAAACGCCGTTCCTCTCGGCCGAGTCAGACGTAACCCCGACGCTGTCTATCGTGATGCCGACGCTCAACGAAGAAGACGGTATCCGGGAGTGTATACACCAGATCGAAGCGGCCGTGCAGGAGTTAGGTGTCACTGCAGAAGTCATCGTCAGCGATAGTTCGACCGATCGGACGCCGGAGATCGCTCACGAACTGGGGGCGATCGTGATCACTCCTGATCAACCAGGGTATGGGTACGCATATCGCTACGCATTCGAGCATGCCCGGGGTCGATATATCGCAATGGGTGATGCCGATACGACGTACGATTTTGCGGAGATCCCACGTCTCCTCCGGAAGTTAGTGGAGAGCGAGGCTGACATCGTCATGGGGAGTCGACTCAACGGCGAGATCAAGCCGGGAGCGATGCCCACACTACATCAATATATCGGAAATCCACTGCTGACGAGGTTCTTAAATACGTTCTACGGCGTCGGCATCAGCGACGCTCACAGCGGTTTCCGTCTCTTCACTCAGGAAGCGCTCGATATGATGGACCTGAAGACAGATGGGATGGAGTTCGCGAGCGAAATGGTTATGGAGGCGGGATCAAAGGGACTATCGATTGAGGAAGTGCCCATCGTCTATCACGAACGCAAAGGGGAGGAGACGCTAGACAGTTTTCAGGATGGCTGGCGTCACGTTCGCTTCATGCTCATGAACGCGCCGGGCTACTTGTTTTCGATACCAGCACTCGGCTTGTGCCTTCTCGGCGTGGCCACGATGATTGCGTCCGTATTCGATAGCCAACTAGTTGGTATTACGTTCGGTACACATACGGTAATCGCGGGTAGCCTCTTGACTATCGCAGGGTATCAGATGGGGAACTTAGCCCTTTTCAGCACTGTGACGGACACGATTCGGAAACCACGTGACCCTATCACAACTTGGATTACGGATAACGTTCGTCTCGAACACGGTGTCACCATGGGGACTGCACTCATCGCCGGCGGAAGCGCCTACGTTGCATACATGCTTGTCCGTTGGCTCGAAACAGGTTCACTTCCGTTCGTCATTGCGAACATGCTCGCCTTCACCGCAATTATTGTCGGTATTCAAACCATATTCTCATCGTTTTTCTTCAGTATGCTGCGGAAATATTGCTAACAAAGATTTTAGTGGGGGAGACACGGTAGCCAGATGCCCTGGTTCCGCTATTCTTTCTGCCTTAATGCCTCCCTCGGTGGATCGTGGATCAAGACTGGCTGTCCGACCGGCCGGTGTCACCGAAGTATACAGTCAGAAACGCCAGTAGCGACGCGATGCCGAACGAGTTCAGGAAGCCGTAGGAGTTGAATCCGGGACGCGGCTCTGCTCCCGTTAGGGCGACAAAGGGCCCTTGAAACGCAACCCCCAGAATTCCCTCTCCGAACGACACTTGTACTGGATATGTCAGTCCGATTCCGGCCCTACTAAATGGATAGAAGAGCGGTACTGGTCCCCCATCGATGAAATCTAACACCAGATGACTCATGATGAACGCGACTGTGAGACCACTGAGGATCATCTCTCCACGCCACTTGCGCTCTATCAATAGTAGCCCGAGGCTGATCGGAACGAGTACTGTTAGTGAGTGAAGGAGCCCAGGCTGTCCAAGCAGCTTGTCACTGTCCGCCAGTAAGCCGAAGCCTCCAAGCGCGAGGTACTGCGGCCGTTCGAATACGTCATCACACACTGCATACGCGATCGTCAACGGCAAAAAGACATGGGTGAGTGCATCCATCCCTACCCGTATCTCTGATGAGCTCACTCATTTAAGTATCCCAACGATTGGAGCCGGTCTTTCACTTCTTCTTCGTCGACCGGTTCGAAGTCCTCGTCTTCGGTTTCCTTCTCGACGCGGTAAAGCACCTCTTCCATCACATACGTGATGTAGTCTGCTGGCGTCTCGAATTCAGTCCGTGAAAGGCGATCTTCGACACGGGAAACGATGCGGTCAGGCAAATCAACGGATGTAGTCTCTTTGGAACTCATGCTGTTAGCTGTCTTTGGTATCAACGAAGGTTCTGATATATTTTGCTCCGATATGAAAAACGAGAACAGGATCTGGCCAATTCACTTCGCACGCTCCTGCAGCGATGCAGTTCGAATGCGCTCGTTGATCTCCTCCGCCGATGGGTTCTTCTCGGATACAGATGATATCCGACCATGGACAAATTCGAGCAGGTCTAACTCTTCAAGCAGACCCCGTGCACGGTCCCGACTGACACCCAGTTTGTTTTGAATCTCGTACAGTGTTCTGCTTGTCCGGACTGCTTCTTTGATCTCCTCGATGGTTACTGAGCCCGGAAGATCGAGATCCTCTTCGTCAAATTGATCAGCCTCTGTCATTCCGTCGGGGCTTGACTTCTGTTCCGCGCCGGAGTCTCCCTCATCCGCGATTGGCTCTTCGGTGGTATCTCCCTCATCCCTCTCCTCGGAGTCAGCGGTCTGTTCTTTCCTACTGGAATCCTCGTTGGCAGTATTGATTTCCGATGATGACACCGCGGCGAGTTGCGATGACTGTGTGGGTGAGGGTTCGTGGATGTCGTGTTCAATCATGTACTTCCGCACCGTTTGTGGGGTGACCTCGACGTCAAGTGCATCTCTCATCTCCGTAAATGTGTCACACTCGTCGTACACATCTTCCAGTGTATCGGGGTCCCGGTAGGGCGGGAGATCCCGTCCGTTGCTGTGGTCATCTGTATCCTCGGCAACTGTCCCGCTCGCGTTTGGGCTTTCTTCCTCACCAACAGCGTCTCGATCTTTCCCGTTTTCCTTATAGTCCGATTCTGCCTCCACAATGGGATCGTCTTTAGTGCCGGTATCAGAGTCTGATCCGGTTGTACTGTCTGCACAGCCTTCAGTCTCCGTCTCAATAGCGAGTTGAAGATCTATACCCTCACCGGACACGTGGGCATCCTGGGTTCGTATCTGAATGTCTTCTCTATCCTCGACTGCTAATGGGATCTGGATGTCGAGGCCAACAGCCATCGTCGAGTCCGTCAGTACTTCTCCCTCGTCGATGGCGACTCCGATATCTTCGCCCTCGATGGACTCCACTGCTTCGACGACATCCGCAACCTTTCGAAGTGAGTTTGCGAACGTCATTCTATGGATCCATGTCGGATTCTTCTCTATGTTGGTCGGAATGAATCACCTGCGTAAATGGCAGAGTATTCCCTGTACTGGACCCCTGCACTGGCGTGTTGCCACACTCAACGCACACATACTGCCCGTCGATCGTTGCGGCGGCGGGTGCATTGCACGAAATGCATTTCACGCCGGCATTCCTCACCCCTCTTGGATAGCGCCCCATTGTTTTGTTGCTAAACTCGTGATCTGTGGTTCCATTAGTACGATGCTTGTTAACGCTTCGCTGTTTTCATAACTGATAATCAGCAATTCAGATTCTACGAGGTTTTTAGTAAATTCACTCACTGAATCTCTGTTCGAGTAACGAACAAGGTATATAATAGTTACTGCTTTTACACGATTGAGGTGAAGCCATATCACCTCCGGAACAGGGATGGAATTCGGGTCTAAAGATATAACCAATAAATATTTAGATAAATTTTATAAATATTGCATAGAAATACTTATACAAAATTGTGACCGGTCTAGCGATAGTCTCTCTATCGACTACTTCGAGAATATCATGGCTTGAAATTCACCATCCACAACGGGCGATCGAGCCATTATCATCCGTGAGCGTCCCGGGACTGCCCCAGCAGTCCGTTATCCCCGTCTCGATCCGCTTGTTGACCCCGTCTAGGTGGGTGCGTGTTGGCGTGATCGGAAGCCGGATTGGACTTGAGAGGAAACACTATCGAGGTGTCCAATCCAACATACGGTATTCGCAGAGGTACTCGGCGTTGTCGTACCCTCGCAGGTGTGCGACGACCGATAGCGCGTTGGGAACATATTTTCGTACTCCTGCTCCTCCGGGGACCGTAGACCGATTGGTCGTCGGCAGGTACTTTCATTCTGGACACCGGTTAGTATCGTCACGAAAGCGCTTCCTCCGCGTCGTGCGCTAATTAGTCGTGCCTTTGCCCGCAAACACGCTATTAACGGGCGCGGTGTCGACAAAAAGGACGTTGTGTTCGCTTAGAATCCCGATCTGCGTACTAGTGACAGGCAGATAGTCGTATAAGGGGCTAACAACGTTCGAGCAGTCTCGGGGAGTAGACGAGATTCCCGTGAAGAAAGCGTTCACTGTCCTCTGGCCAAAGCTGATCGAGTGAATAGTTGGCAATCCATTCTGTGAAACCTGATTGGGAACAGTTCAGTAGTCGTAGGTGGAACCCATACCGCTTGGCCACCGTCCCATCACAGCACCGATCACTGTCCCCACCCCGCCACAGGTAACGGCTGAGAAACACCGACGTCCGGCTCTGATTACTTCCACTTCGCTTTACGGGCATTTATGCGGGTCTCCGTAGTAGCAAGGATCGAGGGTACTGCACCCTCTGAGAGGCGCTCCAGAGAACTGATCCCCTTTCAACCGGAAGCACACGATGAGCAGGCCAACCCCACTCGGTCGATGTCCGCGATGCCAGTCCCAGATTCCTCCGTCGTTCCAACTGGTCGAGTACGAAGTCGACGACCAGGCGAGATGCTACGCCGAGTGTCCTGACTGCAACGACGTCGTCCGGCCGTCGTAGTCACGTCGAGCGGGGATCACCGGACGAGGTAGCCAGCCACGGCTTCGTCCCCGTTGGCAGTGCCTGACGCTACGCCGTTGAAGAATACGTCCACCCGCCGTGGCGAGGGCCTCGGAGCAGCATGAACGAGCGTACAGACGGGCGGCACAGCCGTTCGTCCTGTATCACTGCAGCGGATGAGCCGCAAGAACGGGGACGACGGCACGTTCACGATGAGTAATTCGCAGGCATTCTCGGCGGCTACAGCGGGAGGAGTCGGCCGTCATCGGGCGGGACGTAAGCAGGGTGGATATCGCCGGACCGACACTTCAGGCGCACAAACACGCTCTCAAACCGTCACCGAGCTCGTCCACTGAGCGGCGAGCTGTTCCGCGTCGGTCCGGAACTATGCATACGTCCGTTCGGCCCATCCCGAACATCCGAACCGGTCGTCTCGGCGAGACACTCGGGAACCTCGTCGTTGTCGACGCCGATCTGAACGGTGTCGTCGGTCAGCCTCAGGTAGAACAGGACCGGCCGGTTGGCCACAAACAGCCCGCAGCGATCCGACTCGAGGAGGGCTTCGACGGGCTCGCGGTAGTTCGGGTCGGTCGACAGCGTCGCAGCGACGGCTCGTCCGTCTCCCCCAACTCGCGATCGTCGGCGGCGTCGCGGTGAGTGCCGTCGCGTTCGCCGATACCGCGCTTGAGACAGCCCACCGGATCGGGCGATCGGTCGGTGTCCCGCTTGCACCGACGTACGTCCTCGCCGTCAGTGTCGTTCTCGTCGCTGTTGTCGGGGCGAAGGTCGTCCCGGCCCTTCTCCAGCGGGTACTGCTGTCGCATCGCGGCCCCCTCCACGACTCCGGGTATGAGCGCTCCTTATCGGCGGTAGCGTCGCCGCCCTCTACGCCTTCGACGTTCGCGTCTTCGGCACAGCGTCACGTCAGCGTGACGTACTCGTTGCGGCCGCGGCCGGCGGCCTGCTCGTCGGTATCGTCGTCCATCTCGCCGCGGACCACGAGTTGTGCTCCTGACTGCAGTAGTCGACGAGAGCGATCACCCGGACCTTTTTGCCGACCGCGCTCGGCGATCGAGTACGGGCCACGCCGAGCAGTCATCGCTTCACTACTCGGTCGTCGATTCACAGTTTCTCGTCGACAACACCGTAGCTATGGAACAAATCTTCGGTAGCCACGGCGTAAGAATGTCCAAGATGCGATCGGTCGTAGGACAGCGTTCATGGCGCGTAACGACACTACCGAGGGTGCGCCTGTAGAGGTGAATCGACGCGCCGTCCTCGGAGCCGTCGGCGTCGGTCTCGCGGCGAGTCCCGTCGTCAGCCGAGAGGGTCTGGGATCGCGCCGAGCGCGTCGGCAGTCCGACGACGCGGTCGTCTTCGCGGACGACTTCGAGGACGGGGACTTCGCGTGGACCGACCGCGGCCACCCGGAGTTCTGGGAAGAGAGCGACGGCCGCGTCCACTACACGCCGACGTCGTCCGCCGGGAGCACCGGCGATAACTACGCCTACGCCAACGAGACGTTCGATGGAGAGAGCGGACTGCTGGAGTGGCCCCTCGCCGTCGAGGTCGAAGCCTACGCTCGCGACACCTCGGCCGGGGTCGGGGCGATGCTCGTCGAGGGTGGCGCCCAGGACGGTCTCGGTAACGTGGTCCTGGGCGTCCAGGACAGCGCCCACGCCGGCGGTGGCGACAGCTTCCGCGTGTGGAACTCCGAGGGGACGGTCGACGTCGGGACGACCCGCGACAACGAGACGTGGTACACCTACCGGCTCGTGCCTGACCTCGAGGCCGACCGCATCGACGTGTACCGAAACGACGAGCACTTCACGGTCACCGAACCGCGCGACGACCCGATCGGCAACGTATCGGTCGTCCTGAGCGGCGGGACGTGCTGGGGCTGTGGCGGCCCCGGCAGACGACAGTACGAGTCGATCAGGGTGTGGGACGTGAGCGGATCGGGCTCCGGGTCGGGATCCGACTGCGCGGTCGACGCCCGGGTCACCGCGTTCGAGGTGCAAGGCGGTGAGTACCGGGCTGGCGATACGGTATCGGCACAGGTGACCGTGGAGAATACCGGCGACTGCGACTACGAGTTCTTCGTCGGCTTCGGGGTGATCGACGAGAACGGGACCGCGTACAACAACGACGGTTCGACCGGCCACCCCCTGCGCGTGGCGCAGGGCGAGACGGCGACCACCACGGTCGAGTGGCAGGTCGAAGAGGGCGCGCCGACGGGGTCGTACGACGCCGGAACGGCAGTGTGGCGAGAAACCGACCCGAACCAGCTCGAAACGCGCCTCGACCGCGCTACCCGGAGCGAGGCCTTCACCGTCGTCTCGGGATCGACCGGCGACGCGGACGCCGTAACGGGCACTGTCGTCAACGCGCGCGACGAGCCGGTGAGCGGCGCGACGGTCCGCGTATTCGGCTACGCCGACCAGCAACTCCTCGGGACGGCGTCGACGGACGAGAACGGCGAGTACGCGTTCGACTGGTCGGCCGACGAGCGCGACGCCTACACGGGCGAGTACGACACCGTCGTGATCCTGGTGCACGGCGACTTGTGGTTCGACTCGGTGCGGATGAACGCCGGCAGTTTCTTCGACACGTCGTCCGAGGCAGGCTTCACGCTCGGTCAGGAACTCCTCCGAACGCCGACGGTGGTGCAGACGGCCGACGGCTTCCCGCTCGGTGAAGTCACGGTGTGGCGGTGGGTCGACGTGGGGTCGGCGGAGCAGGGGGTCCTGAACGTCGAGGTGACGAACACGAGCCGCGGCGGCGATGTCACGAACCTCAACGACGCCTACGACCTGTCGAGCGGTATCTTCACCTGTATCGTCCCCGAGGACGGCGTCGGGATCGACTACGGCCCGTCGGACAGCGTCTCCATCGGCGGCAGCGGGCTCGACGCGTCGACCGTTCTGGCCGTGCAGACGGCAGACGCCGGCGACCTCTCTCCGTACCACCCCGAGAACACCGGCCTCCCGTTTCACGCGGCGGCCGCCCACTACGGCGTGTATAGGATGCTGTCGACGACCGGTGAGACGAAGACGGGCGAGGAGGCGGTGAGTCAGGTCGTCAGCACCGTCCCCGGGCTGTCGACGTTCGCGGGGGCGGCCGACACGCTGGAGTGGGTGTTCGGCGACCCGTTCGAGCGGACGGGGTCGCTCGGCGAGTCCCCGGACAGGATCGACCCGAACCAGCGCGACAGCGTCGAGGGAGCGTGGAACTCGGGGAACGTCCGGTGGGAGGAGGCGTCCGTCTACTTCTCGGTGCCGTACGAGCTGACGGGGGGAGAGGGAGTAGAGTTCACCGTCGTCGCGGACTGGCGGTTCGGCAACGCGCTCGGGTTCGGCGAGGGGTCGGCGTCGTTCGCCGAGTCGTACGACATCGCGCCGCTGTAGAACGCCGACCCTATCCTCCGAGACGTTCAGTGGGCCTGTCACCGATCGACGTGTGTTCCGCGGGTCCAGTATGTCGAACGCCTGGACCGACCCTACCGGCGCTCGTATCGTGAGCCGACGTGATTCACGATTCGGTTCACTTCTCAGTGCTCTTCAGTCCGCTACAATGCGTCGACAGTAGCGCTTCGGAGACGGCGATCGAAGGTATCTAGTTGCGTCGTGGCGTGCCGATAGAGAGGGATGCCGAACGCCGGGAGACATCGAACACGGAGGCAGCGTCTCCGTGCCTTGAGAAAACGGCGTTACCGGCGTCTACTCAGTAACAATGTTTACTACGTTTCGGATGCAACTATGCGTATGGCGACTGCAGTGAAGGTCGACGAAGACGCGAAGGCGCGACTCGAAGAACTCCAGGCGGAAATTCGCCTTCGGACGGGCGAGACGGTCACCCAACAGGACCTCCTGACGCGGCTGATCGACGACGCGTACGAGTCACGAGCGGACGTCATCGACTCCTTCCGGGATTCGACCGTGCCGCTCTCTGACGGGGAGAAAGACGCGATGCGACGTGGCCGCATCAGTTCAGGCGTCGAAACCGACGAAGCGGATATCGACGACGTCCTCTACGGATGACGGTGCTCGTCGATACGGGCGTGTTGTATGCCGATCACGATACGGACGCATCCAGACACCATGCGGCCAGCGAGGCACTCGACGCCGTCTACGACGGTGAGTTTGGCCACCCGTATGTGAGCGATTACGTGTTCGACGAGGCCATCACGTTGACCCGGACGCGGGCGGGTTCCCACGATGCAGCCAAACAGTTGAGCGACCGACTCCGCGGTCACGACCCGTATCCGCATGTCTATGAGCTACTCCACGTCTCGACTGCGGTCTTCAACGACGCGATTTCGGTGTTCGAACGATACGACGACCAAGCACTGAGTTTCACGGATGCGACGAGTGTTGCCCTGATCGACCGACACGATCTCGACGGGATCTTGAGTTTCGACGACGACTTCGATGGTGTCGTTCGACGGATCGCTCCAGAGAACGTGTGATGGGGTTTGGCGACATCGAGTTGTGAGCGTCTTCCCCGACCACGGTGGACCGTCGATCGAGACAGTTGTCGGCGGGTAGCCGTCGTGGCTGCTGTTCAACCTGGTCGCGAGCTCGCGTTCATGGGCGTCGCGGGCACGATCCTGCTCAGTAGGGGGGATCGAGCGCGCCCTAGTCGGCGATGACGCTGTCGTCGGGCGCGGTGTCGTCGAAGCGGTCGTCCTACTTGCTCACAGCGGGGACAGGGGTTTCGGGGGTGTACGCGCCGACGGAGTTGGAGTAGCTCGTTCACAGCATTGGGTACTGAAAGCTTGTCACTCGTCGGTACAGCAGGTATGTGCGCTTGTGGCACTGACTTGCCCCCTCGTCGGTCACAGTCAGAACCCGAGGGGAATCCTGAAATACGCGCACGGAGTTGATCGGAGTATGTCCGAGGGCGAGTTGCCGACGACGTCTGACGTCGTTATTATCGGCGGCGGGATCATGGGAACGAGCACGGCTTACTTCCTCTCTCAAGAGACCGCATTAGACGTTGTGCTGCTCGAGAAGAACAAGATCGGAGCGGGATCAACCGGTGATTCGTCTGCGATCCTCCGGCATCACTACGGCGATCAGGAGATATATAGCGAGATGGCGTGGTGGAGCCACCAGTTTTACCAGCAGTTCACCGAACACACGGACGAAGCCATCGCATATCAGTCCAATCCGCTCGTCCGACTCGCGAACGAGGACACGCCGGGTGGGGCGTACGCGCAAGCTGGATACGACGTGCTCTCGGACCTCGACATCCCCGTCACCCAGTACGAGAGCGACGAGCTCCCCGAACAATACCCGATGATCGAGGGCGTCAGCCAGTTCGACTTCGGGATCTCCGATGACGAAGCCGGGTTCTCGGACGGCGCCGATGCGGCAAACGGATTCAGTCGAGCGGCGCGTCGCAACGGTGCGACGGTCATCACGGACACCGGTGTCACCGATATTCACCACGAAGACGACGCCATTACGGGCGTCGAGACGGACGCGGGACGCATTCAGTGTGAGACGGTCGTCGTCGCGGCAGGGCCGTGGACGCCGCGCCTCGGAGACGCCGTCGGCGTCGACATTCCCATCACGGTCACTCGCGAACAAGTGATCCTCTTAGAGCCGCCCGCGGAGTACAAAGACGACTATCCATCGCTCGTCCCGACGACGGCGCTCCCGGGCGGCGAGTGGTACATCCGACCCGACTTCGGCGACGGTATCCTCGTCGCGACCCATCACACGGATGACGAAGTCGACCCCGATACGTACGATAACTCACCGGACGAAGACACTATCCTCGAGCTCACCGAGGAACTCGGGGAGATGATTCCCGAACTCAGGGACGCGGGAATCTGCGGGCGATACTGTGGTGTGTACTCCACGACCCCGGATCACGACTTCATCCTCGACCAGGTCGGTCCCGAAGGGTGCTATTTCGCCTGTGGGTTCTCCGGACACGGTTTCAAACAGGCACCGGCGGTCGGCCGTATTATGACTGATCTCATCCGGGACGACGCGACGCCCTTCGTCGACGCGGACTACTTCTCCTATGACCGCTTCGAGGACTCGCCAGACGGACACGGAAAACCGGGCGACAATGTCTGACTCGTCACAGCGAGCGACCACGGTAATCCAGCCACCAGCCCCACTCGAAGCGGCGCTCACAAATCACGACTTCGGAGCCTCCCCGAGTGAGGTTCGCGTGCTCGGGTTTCCGAAACATCTCCTTGCGTTCGACGTCGAGATCGAACGGAAGTTCCTCAGCAATCGCGAGGTCTCGCTGTCGGTAACGGTCGACGCGCTCACCGGAGTCTGTAGGAAAAACGATGTCTACCCCGACCTCGATACGCGCTACCTGACCCCGACCTCTCTCCTCAACCCGCGGGTCCGGGCGGCCGACGCCCGAGAGACCGCACACACGTTCGTTCGACGTCGCATCAACCGCTGGTATAAATCGTTCACCACACCCAGCATCGAACCCACACGAACCCAGCAGGCGTTCAAACTCTTCTGGGTCGTTCCCACTGGTCCGGATACTGTCACCGTCGTCGACTCTATCACACGCGAACTGACTGCTGAAAACATCAGGCCCGATCAACTCACTGAACGCCACACACCGCGCCCCGAATCCACGTCGACCAACTAGTGTGACGAAGTGGCACTCGGTGGTTAGTCCGCGGTGGAGAGCTCGTCGAGGTCGTGTTTTTGCAGGTAGGTCGTCGCGATGTCTTCGTCAGTCGCCGCGACGATATCGTGTTCCTCGCTCGTCTCCGTGGCGCCGGTTTCCCGCATGAGATCGATCTCCTCCTGCAGCGGTTTGGCGATCTCGTCGAGTTCGCGGCGAATCGTCTCCGCACCGCGCTTCGGCGGGCCAGTGAGACGGCTGACGATGACGATTGCCAACAGCGCGAGCGTGAAGGCAGGGAGGAGTTCGTAGACCTCGAAGAGCATCCCCGGCCCCCCGGAGAACTGATTCCAGATGACGGTCGTGACGACACCGGTTATCATGCCTGCGATGACTCCCGGCCCGGTTGTTCGCTCCCAGTAGACGGAAAGGAGGAGTGCGGGGCCGATCCCGGCCCCGAGCCCCGCCCACGCGAAGACGATCGTCGAATGCACGGACCCAGGTGTGGTCCACGCCCACACAGCAGCGATCAGGCCGATGGTGAGAACCGCGATCCGGTTCGCGAGCAGGACCCGCCGGTCACTGGCGTTTGGATCGATGAGCCCATCGTAGATGTCTTCGCCGAACGCACTCCCCGCGACCAGCAACTGTGAGTCGGCGGTGCTCATGATGGCGGCGGCCGCCCCCGCGAGCAGGAAGCCAGCGATCCAGGTCGGGAGCGTCTCCAGAATCATCATGGGCGCGACGAGATCGGGATTGCTGAGGTCAGGAAGCATCACTACAGCACCCATCGAGATGATGGGGATGCCGACGAGTGCGATGAGCATGAACACGATCGCGACCACCATCGCGAACCCAGCGTGTGAGGGTCGTTTCATCCCCATATAGCGAACGACCCCGTGTGGTTGGCCGAGCCCTCCGAGCGCGATCACGGCGATTGTCGAGAAAATCAGGAACTCGTAGGGGCTGCGCTCCCCCGTGAAAGACGTCATCGTACTGCTCGCCGCTGCATTGAACTGCGTCATCAGGTCGGTCGGTCCACCGACGGCGATCAGCACGGCGATGGGCGTGATGATCGCGAACGCGGTCATCAAGAGCGCCTGGATGACGTCCGTGTACGAGGACGCGGTGAACCCGCCCATGACAGTGTAGATGATGACGACGCTGAGTGCGATCAGGAAGGACCACTGCCTGGGTAAGTCGAATCCCACCGAGATCGCACTCGTCGCGGCGAGGAGTTGGCCGGCAACGTACCCTGCCATGAACACTGCGATGATGAGTGTACTGAGGAGGCGAATCGCGTGATGGTCATCACTGAACCGGGTCGAGAGGAACCCGGGGATCGTGAGTGAGTCGAGAACGCGTGAATACCGTCCGATACGTTTGGCGAGCAACCCCCAAGTCACGATTCCGAGCGGGATCTGCCAGACCATCCACCAGAGCGACGAAACGCCGTTCGCGTAGACGATCGCGGGGAACCCGACGACGAGCCAGCCACTCCAGAGGCTGGCCTGTTCACTAAGCGCGCCTGTGAACAAGTTGAGTTTTCGGCCTCCCAGGAGGTAATCGGACACTGTCTCCGTGAGTCGACCGCCATACGCTCCGATGAGGAGGAGTGCAAGCAGGTACACCGCGAACTCGACGTAAATAACTGTAGACGCCATGGACGGTCTCACCTCGTTGACTCCTCGGAGCGATACTCGCCGAGCAGTTCCTCGTCGGATTCATGGAAGAGATACACGTACAGGAGCGCGATTCCGAGCCACACCACCACGTTTGCTCCATAAAAGAGCAATAACTCACTCCACGACAACATAGACTGCACTACTGACGAAACCCGGATAAAGCTATTGTCCTTCAATAATTGCAACCACCTACATTCATAATAAATGTTATCTAAAAATTGGTATTAAATTAGTACTGAAATGATATTTGCTCCCTGGCGATCGCTGGCAAAGCAACGGACAGAGAGACTCCCCAAGGCGAAATCGTGTGTCTCAGTCACCAGACCTCGAACCGACGTAACTCATTCCAAGATAATTACTGTCCACGCCGGGCCATGGCGCGCTGCCGCGGGATAGGATTACCACAGGTTCGTGTCCGCCGACGAGCCGCCGTGTACTGTGGTATAAGGTAAGTCCCCGGCGGGCGGCCGTGCTGGATGCTGTGGTGGCTCCGTGACGTCTGCGGCCGCCGTGTGACGTCTCCTCGTCACCGGCGCTCGTTCCCTCCACTACTAGCCTTGTTTACTACGTCTCGGATACAACTGCACGTATGGCGACTGCAGTGAAGGTCGACGAGGGCGCGAAGGCGCGACTCGAAGAACTCCAGGCGGAGATTCGCTTTCGGACGGGTGAGTCGGTCACCCAACAGGACCTCCTGACGCGGCTGATCGACGACGCGTACGAGTCACGAGCGGACGTCATCGACTCCTTCCGAGACGCGACCGTGCCGCTCTCTGACCGGGAGAAAGACGCGATGCGACGTGGCCGCATCAGTTCAGGCGTCGAGACCGACGAAGCGGATATCGACGACATCCTCTACGGATGACGGTGCTCGTCGATACGGGCGTGTTGTCTGCCGACCACGATACGGAGCGGCCAGACACGATGCGGCCAGCGAGGCACTCGAAGCCGTTTATGACGGCGCGTATCCACAGCCTGAAGGCCGTGGCATTGCGCCTGTTCAACCTGTAAGGGGATCGAGCGCGCCCTAGTCGGCGAGGATGCTGTCGTCGGGCGCGGTGTCGTCGCAGAAGGTCGTTGTACTTGTTCATGGGGTTGTATACCGCGTTTCCAGCGGAACTACGAGTGTGTATGGCCGACTTCGGACAAGCGTTCTTCTGTAGCAGACCTTCAGACACACCTACTCGCCCCATCGTGCCGATGGAGCCCACAGACGACAGAGGACCTCGGGAACGGGTACCGCTAGACGCGAACGACGGGACGAAAACGAGCGTGAGAAACGCGACGAGTTGGTGCGGAACGAACACCTCTGTCGCGATCCCGAGTCGGCATCGAAGGGAGTAGCGGCCGAACCACTTCGTACACACCCCCGAGGGAGCGACGAGAGAGGTGCGATCTTCCCATTCACGGGGAGGAAACAGCGAGAGTCTCTCCGCTTAGAGGATCGTTTGCAAAAACGAGGATCACGACAGTCGTAGCCGACGTTCCACATCTAGCAGCAGCCTCGTCCTTTACGTCGAGGAGGTCAAGGCCCCCAGTAACCCGTCAACGGGATCTCGCACGGAACGTTTTTGTAACACAATGTATTACTCTGTATACGATGCCCTCGATCAGCGCCCGGATCCCCGACGAGGACGAGGAGGCCCTCGACGAAGTCGCGACGCTACTCGACGAGGACAAAAGTACGGTCATTCGGAAGGCCCTTCGAGAAGGCCTTACTGACATCCGAATTCGGCTCGCAGTCGAGCGGTATCAGACCGGAGACATCTCGACGAATCAGGCTGCCAGGATCGCCGGAGTGAGCGTTGCTGAATGGCTCGAAATCGCGCACGACAGAAACCTGACGTCGCAGCTCTCGACCGACGATATCGCTGCTGACGCCGACAGCGCACGCGAGCTATGACTGCTATTTACGTTGACGCAACGACCCTCATCGCCCTCGGTGCGATCGGCGAACTCGATCTTCTGCTGTCGTTCGATGGAACGCTCGTCGTCCTCCCAGTCGTACGAGAAGAAATCACGACTGAACCGGCCCGGACGAACTGTGACCGACTGTGCGATCGCCCAACAGTCGAGACGACGATGCAGACGCCCGCGGCCGATGACAAACGTGCCCAAGCCATCCTCGAGGAGTCCACCGTGAATGGTGACGTTCGCGTGATCGCAGCGGTGGTAGCACACACTGCTGCTGACGAGCCGGTGGCCGTGGTCTCGGATGATCGTCGGGTGCGAACTGTCGCCCGCGGGCTTGGGGCCACTGTGACCGGCACGATCGGGGTGATCGTCAGAGCGGTCGAGGAGGGATTGTCCGAGGCGGATGCGAAGGCGATCGTGCGTCGTGTCGATGACCATGGCCTCCACATGACCGCAGATCTCCGAGACACGGCAGTGGACCTCATCGAGACAGCCGCTCGATCCCGCTAACGATGACAGCGGTACGCGGGGAAAGCCCGTTCGTTCACCGGTGGGATGACGCCGACAACGGAGACCCTATCGCCGAATACCGCCGGTAAATGAGTCCTGCCGATGTGCCCTAAAAAGAAGAGCCCCTGACCAGTACCAACAGACACCGCTCAGAGCGCGTCGGTGAGGTTCAGGAACCCGCTTCCGTAATACGTCTTGTCGTAGTCCTCGGGGACATCCGCAGCACGTTCGAGCGCGGCCTCGACCTGGTTGGCGTTGTAGTCCGGATTCGCGCTCTTGACGAGCGCCGCGGCGCCTGCGACTTGCGGGGCAGCCATCGACGTGCCAGCGACCCAGCTGTAGGAGTACTTAGTGTCCTCAATCTCGGTCACGTTGCCGTCGTTATCTCGCTTGTACACCGACTCTGCGATCGTATTGAACACGAGATCACGGTACCACGGAACGCTGAGATCCTCATCGTTCCCCAACGCCTCGAGCACTGTCGGCGCGATGTCGCCACCGGGCGCCCCGAGGTCGATGTCGTTCGTGCCGTAGTTGGTGTAGATCGCGGGGCTCCAAGGTGGTGCTGCCTCGTCGCCTACCTCAGTGGAGTCCCACCCGAACCCGATGGGGCCGGTCGCGGCGACCGACAGCCCTTGCGCCCCCTCGTTCGGGAGGCTGATGAAGTTCTTGTCGTGCTGAAGATCCGCCGAGGCGTTCCCGGCGGCGATCACGAGCAGGGTCCCTTCCTTGTTCGCGTACGTCATTGTGCTGTTGAGGGCCTGCCCGTAGAACTGGCCGTTTCCTTGTCGCGGGATGGGATAGGCCCCGAGACTGAGATTCGCCGCATCGGCGCCGATCGCCGCGCTGTACAGGATGGCAGCGAGGATATCGCCGAACGACGCCAACGAGCTCGGCGAGAACACGCGACAGTCGACGAGGTCCGTCGCCGGTGCCGTACCGATGACGCCTGCCTCGTTATCCTGAGCGCCGACGATCCCGCCGACGTGCGTCCCGTGATAGCCGCCGGCCGCGTTCGCCGAGCCGAGTCCGTCGCCGGTGAAGTTCCGAGACAGGTCCTCGTTCACGACGAGGTCTGGATGGCCGGCCGCGACGCCGGTGTCGATGATCGCCACACGTGTCCCTTCCCCTTTCGTCGTCTCATGAACGGTCGGGACGTCAAGCGCCTGCTTGTCCCACTGAAGGGGATATTTGGGTTCGTCCTCGACCGTTGCTTCGCCTATCGTCGGCGCTGCATCATTCACGTCGGGGTCGTCGAGTCGGACCTCGATGTCTGGGGCGTACTCTCGTACGCCGCGGGCCGCTTGTACGTCGGTCTCGTCCCCGCGAACGACGGCGAAATCGACGCCCGGGAGCTCGTGAACCACCTCCACGGCGCTGAGATCGGCGTTGTTGCGAGTCTTAACGAGAAACCGATCGCCTCGCGTTGCCGCTGTTACCGTGGTCCCAGTTGCGACACCGCCTAACACTGCACCGGTCACCTTCAGGAACGTGCGTCGGTTTTGTTGAACCATTGCAGCCATGTACTCACGTCAGTATAGATTTGTAATTTGTAACTTATTACCGTTATAGACTTACCTTATCGAGGTTGAGAGCGCAAGCGTACAGGACGACATACGGTGATCGATCTGTGGACAGGTTCGTCTCTAACTGCTGTCCTGAAGGATCGACCGGGTGGCCATGTCCAATCGAGCGGCATAGTTCACGAGAGTCGGCATCACGTAGAGTGGACCCCCGAACGGCCCAGTATCGGCCAGTGCTGTCGTCCATACCCGCCGCAGTGCCCCGAAGGATCCGCTGTTTCTAGACTGAACCGGCATTGTCTGTCGCCACCGCTGCGGTGGCCGTGAGACGACGCGGACGTGAGGACGCCGGTCGTCGTCGCGTCGCCGCGTTCTCTGACAGGCCGACTTGAGCGTGCCCCACGATCCCTCCGCATCACGACTGGATCCATAGGCGTCCCACACCGCCCGACGGCGAACGCCTATGGAGCGCAGACGTCATTCATCCATCTGCATCCTGAGAACTTCCCGGCTGTTGCTGCATCGCGCTCTGTCCGCTCTCAGTCTTTCCACCCCGGATTTTCGGCCCTTCATGGCCGCAGGGGACTCTCGACAGCTAAGCGTGGGCGGCCACCATAAGCGTCTTCGTTCGTCTAGAAGGGGTGATCTTTCGGCCGACCGCGACGCAGATGGCGCCGCAGAGGGACGAGAACACTGGCCACTGCGAGCCACAGGAGCGTCTCCCGGAAGTAGACAGTCGTATGTCCTGATACTGCCCCCGCCGCTTAACCCGCTTCGAGAAGTAGCATGAGCGTGACGGTGAGTCCTCGATGAGCCAGTCGTGGACCGACGACGTCGAGAATCCCGTGATTCGCTGGCTCTTCATCACCGGGAACCGCCTTAGCGTCGCCACTGTACTGGCACTTCTCGTCACGGGACTGGCGGCACTGATGATCGAGTTCGACTTGGTGTACGTCGGTCCCGGAAGCAATCTCTCGACGGTGCTCGCGAGCGGGCTCCTCTCGGGCCTGCTGACGCTGCTCACGGTCGTCCTCTCGATCAACCAGCTCATCCTCTCGCGGCTGTTCGGCTCAGCAGGGAACCTCTCTGATCAACTGGAAGGCACCCTCGACTACCGGCGTACCGTCGAGGACGTCGCGGACGTCGACGTGAGCCCCAACGACCCCAGCGCGTTCATCACCCTTCTCGCCGAGACCCTACAGCGCCGTGTCCGGGACTTCCAGCAGGAAGTTGAGCGTGCGGCCGTTGCCCTCCACTCCGGGGACGACGCCGGCGAGTACGTGTCGGCGGTCGCCGACTACGCCGACCACCTCGGGGCGGCTGACGACCTCGACGATGCGTCAAAGGTGTTACTCATCACGCTCGGGACGGACTACGCCGACCATCTCGACACGACGCGGAAGTTCAAGAGCAGATACGGCGACGACCTTCCCGACGCGGCCGTCGAGGCGCTCGACGACGTGTTCGAGCTGTTGAAAGCTGTCGCGACGATGCGGCAGTTCTACAAGACGCTCGTGCTCCAGCAGGAACTCGCCATGCTCTCTCGGCACCTGATCTACTCCGGGGTCCCGGCGGTGCTCGTGACGTACTTCCTCTCGCAGACGTACACTGCCGTCTCGGATTTGCCGCCTGCGATCGACCCTGCGTATCTGCCACTCGTCGCGACGGTCGCGACTGGGATAATCCTCTTCCCGCTTGCGGTGTTAGTCGCCTCCCTGTTGCGGATAGCCACGGTGTCACTGTACACAGTGTCGATCGGGACGTTCATCCCGCCCGAAGAATCGATTTGACTGCGCGACGATGACGGCGACCGCGACGATCGCCGGACAGACGGTACTGACTTCAAACCACCCAGTCAGTGCGCAGTCATACCCATATGGTTCTCTCTCCTATGTTCATCCACGGTGAGACAACGTGGCAAGCGAACCCGCAACGACTGAACGAGAGCACGAACGGACACGCGACCTCGCCGAGATCGCCGCCGACGGAACTCCGTTCGTCGTCGCCGCAGCGACGTTCTTCCTCGGGAGCGCCGTCCTGACCCAGAGCGGCGAGCCGGGCGCGTCCACCCCAGTCCCGTGGCTGGTGAGCCACGCCCTCTGGACGGTCGCCACGGTCGTCCTGGCCGTCGGATCGATAGCGGTCGTTCGTCGCTTCTCCGGTCTCGAAACGGGCGTCGCGAGTGCCGTCGCGACCGGCGCGTTCGGACTGGGCGTCCTGCACGCGCTCCAGTGGACGACGTGGGTGTACGTGGACGTCGTCGCGCACCAGCGAGGCGCACACAGTGAACTACTGGAGCCGCTACTGCACCCGTTCGGGACCGGCCACATGCTCATGTACGGCATCCTGGTCGGGGGCGGCGTCGCGGCGACTGGCTGGGGACTGCGCCGACTCCCGGCGACCCACAGGACGATCGACTACGCGGGGATCGCCGTCGGGGCGGCGACCGTCGCCGCCGCGGCGACCGCACTGCTGACCGTCGCTCCCGTACGGAGCCCGACGAGCCTGGCGACGATCGGCCTGCTGGCCGCCGACTACGCCTGGGTCGCGGTCCTCGGGACCGCGCTCTACAGAGGTAGAAACGGGGGGCGACGAGCCAGATGACGATAATCGAAAACTGGCAACGGACCCGGTGGGACGCCTACGCCCCTATCTACGACTGGGCGGCGAAACCCTTCGAGCGGGGCCGCCGCCGCGCCATCGAGCGGCTCGAACTGCAGCCCGGTGACCGGGTCCTCGTCCTCGGATGCGGGACCGGCGCCGACCTGCCGTACCTGCCCGCTGACGCGGAGATAATCGCTCTCGACGTCGCGCCGGCGATGGTCCGCCGCACCGCGGAGCGAGCCGCCGAACTCGACCACGCGGTGAACGTACAGGTCGGCGACGCGGGGGCGCTCCCGTTCGCGGACGACGCGTTCGACGCCGTGCTCCTCCATCTCGTCCTCTCCGTGGTGCCCGATCCGGCCGCGGTCGTCGCCGAGACGGCGCGCGTGCTCGCCCCGGACGGCTGCGTATCGATCTTCGACAAGTTCGTGCCCGCGGGGCAGACGCCGTCGCACCCCCGGCGCGTCCTGAACCCGGTGGCACGGCTGCTGTTCTCCGATCTCACCCGGTCGCTGGATCCGATGATCGCGGGTACCGGGCTCGCTACCGACGAGCGAGAGACGGTTCTCGGTAGCCTCTACACTGTGACTATCGCTCGACCGTCGTCGCAAAAGCGGCGTGCAGAGGCCGACGCCGCAGAGAACGATCCTCCCAAACGAAGGGAAACGTAAAGTAGAGGAGTAGCGGCGCCGCCGAACTCTCTAACCGAGTGGAGGGTGTCGTCGCTCAGAACACCCTCGGATCCGGGCCGACGGAACCGGAACCACCGGAACCGCCGCCGCCGCCGCAAGACGAGCCTCCCGCACCGCCGCCGACGCCACTCCCGCCGCCACCGCTGGAGCAGGTCTCGATCGTGCCGCCAGAACCGCCGCGGCCGCGTTGGGGCATCATCTTCGTCGAGGCGCTCTGCGAGACGCAGTTGCAAGAGGAGCCACTACCGGCCGTATCCGACCCACCGGCCCCGCCCGCCCCACCGCCGCAGTTCGAGCCGCGTTTGGGGACCATCCTACGACAGGTCTGGTCGCCGAAGTCGTTGCCGAGACCGTTGCTCCCGCCGGAGCCACAGCCCCCGCCGCTGTTCGACCCGGGGAAGGTTCCGCCGGGGCCGGTACCGACCCCGCCGAAGCGTTCGTCGGGACCGCCGCGGCCGAAGCCGCAGTTGCTGCCGCCGTTGCCGCCTCCGTCGCCGCCGGTCCCGCCGCCACCGCCGCCGGCGGAACCGTCGTCACCACCGACACCACCACCGCCACCAGAGCTATCGCCACCGCCCCCGCCTCCACCGGAGCTATCGCCGCCGGCGTAGAGGCCGAAACCGCCGAGAGGGCTACCACCCAACCCACCCCTACCGCCTCCGCCGCCACCCTCTCCGTCGTTACAGCCATCGCCGAATCCCCCGTTACCGCCACCGCTACCACCACCGCGCGGACCGGCGTTCCCGCGTCCGCCACCGGCCGGATAGGAGCTCCCGCACTGACCGCCTCCACCGATGCTGATGCCGATTCCGTCGTCGACGTTTCCACCGAATCCCCCGATTCCGCCGTTTCCGGGACCGCCGGTACCACCGCGAGGAGTGCCGCCGCCCCGGGTCGGACCCATCGCGGAGGCTGCGCTACTGCCGGCGCCGCATTCGCCGCCTCCTTCGTCACCGCCGCCGCTTCCTTCGCCTTCACCGTCATCGTCGCCCCCACCGTCACCGCCGTCACCGCCGTCACCGCCATCACCTCCCTCGCCGCCGTCGCCACCGCCCGACGAGCCACCTCCTTCGTCACCGCCACCTTCGCCACCACCTTCACCGCCGCCCTCGCCGCCACCTTCACCGCCACCGTTGTCATCGCCGCCCTCGTTGCCACCTTCACCACCGCCTCCCCCGGCACCGGGATCGTTACCACCTTCGTCGCCGCCGTCGGACGCCATAGTGCCTGTCCCGCCCGGACTTCCGGCAGAGCAACTGCCGCCATCACCGCCGTCGCCACCGTCGCCGCTATCGCCACCGTCTCCGTCGTCGTCATCTGGGGAACGACCGGCCTCCTCAACAACTTCACCGATAATGATCGCTCCACCAGTGATGGCTCCACCTGCAGCAAGCGCTAGACCTCCGGTACCTCCAATTGCAGCACCAGCAGCTACCGATCCGCCCACAGTTATGGCCCCTTGAACTATGGATCCCGCGTCGTCTGACCCAAACATCGCCTTTCCTGCACCACCGGTAATGTCGTTCCCACACTTCGACCCGCCACCTTTCCCACCAGACTCACCGCGTTTCCCGTCGCTTCCAGATCCACCGACACCGCCGCCGTTCTGTTTCCCACCGGTAACTTGATCGAATATCTCCCCGCCGCTCATCCGCTCGCCGGTGGCGCGGTCGAAGAGGTCGCGGCCGCCGGCGTCGGTCGTGTTCAGTACGCCCAGGCCGGGCGCGAACCGTTCGACCGTCTCCACCGGGTTACCGTCGACAACCGTCGCGTATGCCTTTCCCTGCGCGTCGAACCGGATCGCTTCGCGCACGTCGCCGTCCTCGCCGACGACCGTGGCGTTGCGTCCGGCGGCGTCGTCGGTGACGAAGTTCCGTTCACGCTCGCCGTCGCGTTCGACGTCGGTCTCGACCAGCCGACCGGCGTAGACGTTGCGCGTCACCTCGATCGGATCGTCCGGCAGCGATTCGGGCGGCTGCGGAATGCCGCGGCTACCGTCCTCCGGTTCGACGTCGCACGGCCCGCCCTCGGGGAGCGGGTCGAAGTCGCCCTCGTACACCTCTTCCTGCACCAGTTGTCCCCCGGCGTGGACGTACCGGTGGTACCGGTCGGGTTCGTCGCCCGTACAGCAGGTGACCGTTTTGCCCCACACGCGATGAAGCGGACCGTAGACGTAGTGGATCACCCGGAGCAGCTCGCCCTCGTCGTCGAAGCACCGCACGCCGAGCACGGTGTTGTCGTACGCGAGGATGTACTCCACCCGGTCACAGGGCAGGTGACACTCCGGGATCTCCGGGAGCGGAACGGGCTCTAGCTCCCGACTCGCGTCCAGGTCCCACGTCGAGCGCAGGTCCGAGACGTCGAGCCCGCCGGTCTCCAGTTCCCGGTTGCCGTTGGCGTCGAGCCCGTACGAGAGCCCGCCGAACGCGAGGTAGTTGCCGTTCTCGTCGAACTCCGCCTCGTAACCGGCGAGGCCACCCTCGATGCCACTGACGGTTTTCGCCGCCATCCGCCCGGAGTCGTCGAACGCGTAGTCGAGTCGGGTGTCGAACTCCCGCTCCCCTGCGTCGGCGTCGAGGTCCGTCCCGGTCGTCAGCGTCGTCGGGCGCTTCAGCGAGTCGCGCTCGATGTCCGTCCCGAACGCGGCGTCCTCGCGGCTGTAGAACGGTTCCTCGACCGCGCCGACGGTCCCGTCGTTGTTCTTGCGCACGCGGAACCCCCCGACGACGTCGCCGTCCGCGTTCTCGAACCGTTTGCCGACGAGACAGCCGTCGCTACAGGCGCTGTTGTCGTACTCGTAGCTCGCCCGCACGACGCCGTCGCCGAACGTGACGTCGTGGATCCGGCTGGAGTCGAGGTCGAACCGCGCGACCTCCGCGCCGTCGCCGTGGGCGACCCGCGTCAGGTCGCCGTCGCCGTCGTACTCGTACTCGACGGTCGACCCGTCCGGGAAGGTGAGTTCGGACACCTGCCCGTCGGTCGTCCGACGGTATCGGACCGTCCGAGACCGGTCCCCGATCGTCTGGGTCTCGTAGACGAGGTAGTCGTGTTCGTCGAACCCGCGCGTTATCTCGACGCCGGTCGCCTCGTCCGTCGCGGAGGTGAGCCGGCCCTTGTTGTCGTAGTTGTACCGTTCGGTTCGGCTCCCGTTTCGCGATTCGACAGCGCGTTCGCGCAGTCGGTTGGTCTCGTCGTAGCGCTGTTCGAGGGCGATCCCCTTCGGATCGTTCAGACTGCGCACCTGCCCGTTGTCGGTGTAGGTACGGCTCACCGCGGTGCCGTCGGGGTTGGTCCGCTCGACGACCCGCCCACCGTCATCTCGTCTGAGCTCGATCGTCCGTCCCTCGGGGTCGGTCGCGGCCGTCACACGCCCCATGGGGTCGAGTTCGAGACTCGTGGTGAGCCACCGCTCTCGCTCCGCTTCGAAGGCAGCGCCGCCGGTCTGCCGACCGACTCCGTCGAACAACGCCCGGACGCGGTCTCCTTCGATGTCCTCGACCTGCCGAACGCGGTCGAACGCGTCGTACTCGACTTCGCCGAGGAACTTGTCGTTCCGGAAGGTAGCGACCGGCCGGTCTCGCTCGTCGCGGACGATCTCGGTGCGGATGAACAGCGGCTGATCGTTTTCCTGTCGCGGCGCTCCCCGCCGACCGTCGACGGCCAGCGTCTCGTAGAGCGTCCCGCCGTTCGGGACCGGACGGCCGTCGTCGTCAGCCGTCTGCTCCGACGCCGACTCGACCGATTCCACGGACGGCTCCCGGCGGAACGCGGGGTTTACCGGCCGCTTCGTCGCGGGCCGCAGCGACGCTCCCTCCACGTCGCTCTCCTGTCCCTGGCGCTGGACAGCCGTGGGGTTCCCGTTGCCGTCCCGCTGGATCAGTGTCGTGTTGCCGGCCTCGTCTCTGGCGCCCACGACGTTCCCGGCACCGTCGCGGGCGAACAGCGTCACTTCGCCGTCCCCGTTCTCGTTGAACACGCGGCGGTGAGCCCCCGTCCCGTCGCGCTCGACGACGACGTTCGTCTCGGCCTCGACGCCGCTGATGCCGCTCTCGCGGCCGCTGTAGACGCTCGGCTCCCCGGGTCCGTCTCCGCCGGGAGGACTGCCGGGAGTCACCCCGGGGACAGTTCCGTCCGGCCCCGGGTCGCCGCCGCAGCCCGACGGCCGCTCGGTACCGATGCCGCCGGTCGGGTTGCCCCCGACGGTCGGGTCGACCGCCCCGCACCCGATCCCGACGGTTCGCCCGCCCGAACAGCGGTTCATCGAGTC
Organism: Halostella limicola; assembly: GCF_003675875.1. Lineage (NCBI taxonomy): Archaea > Methanobacteriati > Methanobacteriota > Halobacteria > Halobacteriales > Natronoarchaeaceae > Halostella > Halostella limicola. The sequence goes on from NZ_RCDI01000001.1 coordinate 652,198, forward strand.
GTAGTCGTTGAACTGAGCGTTCATCGCGACCGTGCCGGACTGCGTGGGCGTCGCGACCTCGCCGCCGTCAGCTACGACGCCGTCGTTCAGACCGGCGGTCGCGTTCTCGTCCGGGGTTAACAGGAACGACGCCCGGAGGTTGTTCGCGGGGTCGTACACGCGACGCTTGGTCACGCCGTCGGGGTTCGTGACCGACGACAGCCGTCCGAACCCGTCGTACTCCTTCGTGAGCCGGTACCCCTCGGCGTCGATCCGCGTGCGTTCCTGACCGTCACGCCGGAACCGGAACCGGTGAACGCCCTCGCTGTCCGTCCCGACCGCGGCCCGCGTCTCGACGCGCTTGCCCCGACGGCTGTAGGTGTACGCGTCGGTGACGTCGTCGGGGTAGGTCCGTCGGATCACGTTCTCGTTGGCGTCGCGCTCGAGGCGGGTCACGATCGGGTCGGTCGTGTCCCCGTCGGCGTCGATACCTATCTTCCCGAACGCCACCACGTTGTTCAGGAGGTTGTATCCCCATACCTCCCTGACCCGCGTCTCCCGTTCCTCGACGGTTCCGTCGGCCTCTCCTTCCGCGTACCGGGAGAACGACTTTTCCTCCATGACGAGCGCGTCCGCGGGGTTGAACTCCCGTTCGGTCCTGACGCCAGCCCTGTCGACCGTCTCGACGGGATTTCCGTGAGCGTCGTACTCGTGGGCCGCTTCGTTCCCTTTGCCGTCGCGGAAGGTCGTCACTCGCTCGAGGGCGTCATACTCGTACGCCTCGGTGTAGTCCTCACCCTGCACGGCTGACGTCCGCGGACCCCCGACGTCCGGTGCGATCCCCCGTTCGGTACTGACTCGCGCCAGGGGGCCGCCGTTCTCCGGTGCGAGCGTCGCCCCGTCAAGCGCGTACGGTCCTTCTTCAGGGTAGTACTCGTACCGAGTCCGGTTGTCCTCCTGGTCGCGATACTCGACCGGCTGGCCGAACTCGTTGTACGTCCACTCTTCGGTGTACTGCTCGGTTCGAGTCGCCCCGGGATCGCGGAGATCGGGGACCTCCACTTCGGGGTGGATCTTCCGAACGAGGTTCCCGCTGTCGTCGTACTCGAACCTGGTAGTGTTCCCGCGAGCGTCGGTGAGGCTCCGTCGGCGCTGGAACGGCCCGTACGTCGCGGTGATGGTCCGCTCGCCGTGGTCTGTGGGCCGGTCCGGATCAGGAACGTGGCGGTATTCGAGAGGGTTACCGCGATCGCGGGCGTCGGCCGCGTCCGCGTCGAAGACTCGCTCCACCACGCCGCCGCCGGGGTACTCCCGACCGATCCACTCGCCGCGGTCGTTGTACTCGGTCCGCGTCACGATGCGAGCAGTCCCCGCTTCGATCTCGTCGATGGGGAGGTCGCGGTCCTCCATCGTTCGGACGGTCCCGTCGCCGTCCGTGCTGGCGGTTTCAACCGGCTCGTCGAACGCCCGACGGACGACGTGGCCCCCGCCGTCGTGGTCGAGATGGAGGTTCGGTTCGTCGACCCCTTTCTGGGCGACGTGCGTCCGATACAGCGGGAAGTCCGCCTCGTCAGTCCCGACCTCCTCGTAGGCGATCGATATCTCACCGGCGCCGTGACGCTGGCTCACGACCCGACCCCTGTCGTCGTACTCGTTCTCGAGATACGGGGTCGATCTCCCGGGGGCCGTCACAGCAGCGAGGCGCCCTGCGTCGGTCCAAGCGTACTCCTTAGTGCCGCCGTTCGCGAGGCTAACCGTCCGGAGTCGGTCGTCGGCGTCGTACTCGTACTCGACCGTCCGGCCGGCGTGATCCTCGATCGCGGCGATGCGACCGTCGTCGTAGGCTACCGTCGTCTCCCGACCTCGCGGGTCGGTAACGACCACTCCGCCATCGCCGTACTCGAAGTCGATGCTGTTGCCGTTACGGTCCTCGATAGCCAGTAGTCGGCCCCCGTCGGACGGCGGTTCGAACCGTTCGACGCGTCCGTTCGGACCGCGGAACTCCCACTCCTCCCGTCCGTCACCACTCGGAACGAGCACTGCGTACAGCAGGTCGTTGGTGAACCGTCCCTCGTCGTCGGGATCGAAGAGATACCGCTCACCGAACCCGTTGTCGTAGACGACCTGTCCATCGGCCTCGGACAACTGCCGCGAATACGTCCACGTGAACCCGCGACCGAAGTCGCCGCGAGAGTCGGTGACGGAACTTCGATAGCGGCGACCGAACGTCGGGGAGACGCCCCCGCGCCCCGGTACCGTCAGATCCGTCGCCGTCACGATCAACTCGCCGCTGTGGCTGAACACTCCAGCGCCCACCTGACTGGCGTTGCGCGCCGGTGGCGGGGAGAACTCGCCGTTCGTCTCCTGCAACGACGCACTGTCTCCGGTCTTGGCGGTGGTCTCTCCCGAAATCGGAACCGAGGAGATGCCGAGCGCGACGCCTTTCAAAAGCGTCCGTCGGTCAAGAGCGGACGAGCGGTTACTCATGAAGGGGCCCCCGCGTTTTCTCCGACCGTTCCCCAGCGGAATCCCCGATAGACTCGTCGCGTCCGTCTGATCTCTCCCGCTTACGGTCGCTATACCGTTCTTTCCGCCAAGGGACTATGCTTGCAATATCGGTGAACAGCGCCACGACAACAAGAACGACGACAGCTGCTACGTCCCTGGGCCTCGCCATGTTCTCGAATACGTGTGTGGTTTCGTTGCAGTCGGTCATTGGTTTCTTACAGCGTGTCGAGATTCACTCAGTTCGATGCCGACTTCTTTCTCAAGAACACCCCCGAACGTAACTGGCGGCTAGCGATAGTTCTAGTATGACAGCATGGGTACTTATCAACTATTAGTGAGATTTATCTCAGTGCTCTCCGGAACAGGACGTTCGACAGGAACGGTTGGTCGTGATGGATCCACGTTACGTCACAAACACGCCCTACAGAGAGACGTTAGTGCCAATTTCACTGGTACGCAGGGACCGGGAAGGAGACGGAATTCAGGATGAGTTCGACTCCGTGTCACTCATCCGGAGGAAAGGGGAGATATGTCCGCCAGCGCGTGATCCCCGTTTCGTCTCCTTCCACGACGAACACTTGTGGGAACTCGCGTTTCGATCCGTCCTTCGCAACGTGGTGAGTGTCGACCTCGATAGCGTACGTGTCCCCCGCACCGATGGAATTCCGTACCGAAAACCCAGGCTGTTCAACGATATTCGTGAGCGCCCATTCGAACGCCTCTCTGATCGCTTCGCGACCCTGATATTCGGAAGCAGGATAATGGGGGTCGATGAAAACGCCATTCTCGGCGTACGTGCTCGCTGCTGCCGCCGCATCACTGTTTTCGAAGGCTCTCAGTGCATTCTCGATACGTTCACGGGTGTTTTTATTCGGTTCTACAGTCATTCTGAACCTCGATTATCTCCCATCTAACGGCGTTACCGATCTGCCGCTTCGATGGAGATCCGATCATCCGATCGTTGCAGTCCGAGGAAAACCATCCCTAGACCTATCTCTAGTCGCTGTCTGGATCTGTGCGTCTCGTCCTCTTGTCGAGACTATTTCGCTGTTTGCTGCTACTTTCGACCGTCTGGGACTGCGCTCTCTGGGAGTATCTCACTATAGAACTGCTTGTTTTAGTGATCAGAACGTTAATGGCCATACTACCGAATACCATGCCTGGGGAGCGCAACCGAAATCACTTGGAACGTGGACCAAGTGACCGCTGCGTCAACGGATTGGGTGGCCGTCATCGACGGCGATCACACGTCACAGTCAACCACCCGTACGCCGAGCTATACGGGTTCCCGCATCCAGACGATCTCGTGGGGAAACCGTGGTCCAGCCGGAGCGCCAAAGACGAACAGGAATATCTCGAGGAAAGCATCCTCGCCGCGATACGCGGAAACGGCCGATGGCGTGGCGTCGACGCGACGGCAGTACGTTCCCGCATGAACTGTCCCTTTCCCAGTTAGACGACAGACAGTATCTGTGTGTCTGTCGTGAGACCGGCCGGGGTGTCCGGACCGGGGACGACGTCGAACATCGCGATCTGCTGGTCGAACACGCGTTTGACGAAATCGACGATGTCGTTTTCATCCTCGACGAGGACGGCGAACTCCGCCACTGGAACGCGAAACTTTGTGAGATGACCGGCTACACGGACGCCGAACTCGCGGCGTTGGACCCGAACGATGACGACTACGTAGAGACGATAACGGCCACGACGGCGGAGGCAGAGACAGGTCAGGGACCGGGCGGTCGAGCACTCCGGACAGGGAACGTACAGGTCAGCCAAGACATCCGCTCCGATCCGTCATTCGTGCCGTGGCGAGAGCAAGCGCTGGATCGCGGCGTCGGATCAGCCGCTGCCGTCCCGCTGGTACATAGCGATACGACGTACGGTATTCTGGCCGTGTATGCTGCCCGTCCGTTTGCGTTCAGCTATCGCGAGCAAGAGGGGCTCGAAACGCTGGGAGAGGCGATCGGATTCGCCATCAACGCGATCGAACACCGCAAGCTCCTGTTCACCGATACGATCGTCGAACTCGAGTTCACTATCACTGATCCCGAGCTAGTGTTCGTCCGACTCTCCGAGCAGTTCGAGTGCGAACTCGCTATCACTGGGTATGTCGAATCGGCGACTGGGAACTGGAGCGTGTATCTCGCTGTTGATGGTGTCTCGCCGGGGGCCGTCCGTGATGCGGCAACGGATGATACAGACGTGGCTGAAGTCCGGATTATTGCCGACGAGGACGATTCAGGCCTACTGGAATGCATCATGAACGGGTCGGCGCTCCAGGAGTTCGGGGCTATACTCACCTCGGGGTCCGTGGAGAAGGGGCAGGGTCGGTTCTGCATTGAAACGCCTCAGATGACGAATATTCGACAGTTAGCCAACCGACTGCAGACTGAGTATCCGAAATCGACATTGATAGCCCAGCGTGAGTTCGACCGTCCCATCCGGAAAGCGGTCGAGTTGCGTCAGTCGATCGAGGAGCGCCTGACCGACCGTCAGCGGGAAGCTCTCACTCGTGCTTACTACGCCGGCTATTTCGAGTGGCCCCGTCAGAGTACCGCCGGCGATATCGCGGCGTCGATGGATATCGCCGAAACTATGTTCCACTATCACCTGCGGAACACCCTCGATACCCTAGTCACGGCGTTCACGGAGAAACCGATACTACATTGAGACCGAGTTTTCCATTTCGAATCTATGTGACTATTCTGCGCCCGTGGACGGGGCTCGGTGGCGCTGCAGGCTTCGTTCACCCTGGTGCTGCGATGGGCCCCGGGAACGGTCACGATACTCGTCCGCGGATGACTCTATGGTCGAGACAGCACGTGTCTCTGCTACTGTGGAACGGTTCGAGATCTGCTGAACACTTATCCCCCTGTGCCACGTCGTCTGAGAGAACGATGGGACTTTTCGAACGCGTCGGGCGACAGGTCGAACAGTTCAGGCAGACCGCGAAGGAAACGGCTGCGGAGAACGCACGCTATCAGTGTCGAGAGTGCGGCGCGCGGTTTAACGCCCACGAGGGACAGTGCCCGGAATGCGGGGCGGACGAGGTTACGACCGCACAGCCGGAGGAGTAAGTACCAGCAGAGCCCGTTACATTTCGCGGTGGGACTGATCTCATTTGGAGTCTTATATTCTCACTTGTAGATGGCTTCCGATCCGGTTGTTGTCGTCGTATTTGTGGTATTTTGGTCTAGTTATTAAGTATAGATGGGTACTAATACTGATGTAACGTCTAATGCACGACCTGACAGGATTCCAGCGCGATCTGCTGTACACGACTGCCGGACTCGATGAGCCGCACGGTCTCGCGATCAAAGACGCGATGGAAGCGTATTACGAGAAAGAGGTACACCACGGCCGGTTGTACCCGAACCTCGACACACTGGTCGATCAGGGATTAGTGAGCAAGCGCGCAAAGGACCGGCGAACGAATGAGTACCGGTTAACGCAGCGTGGTCGACGCGAGATTCAGAACCGCCGGGAATGGGAACAGCAGTACCTCTCTGCGGACTCTCACGCGGACACCGTTTCCGCCTGAGCCGCGGTTCTCCCCCTTCTCTACACGGAGTCGATCCTATCCGCTATCGAACGGTCTTCATAGAGAGCGACTAATCGAGCCTCTGCCTTGCGGAGGTGGTTCGCAGCGGTACTCTTCGAACACCCGACTGCGTCCGCGATCTCTCGAACGCTGGTCTGGCGAGGGATCTCGTAATAGCCCTGATCCCGTGCGACCGTCAACACCTCCTCCTGTCGGACTGTCAAAGCCGTTGCGATCGACTCTCGGTACGCGTCGTACTCTCCGAGCCGGTTGACCGTCACTGAGAGGTGATCAGGGAGCTCGGCCACGACGGTCCGAAGGCTCTCGGACTCGCCGGCGATCTCGAAGACCATCTCTCCGTCGGTACCGTACTCGATCGGCGGTACGACGAGCAGATCCGTGGTTGCGAGGAGTTCCCGGAAGCGGTGCGCGTGTTCGTTGGCGGCTTCCCGCACGTAGACGTAGAAACTCCGGTCGTCGACGGGCGTCATATCGTACTCGCAGATCGTACTGACGGCCTCGAGTGCCGCGAGGTACTCGTCGCGACCGTCCTCGACGTCACCGACGATGTGAAAGAGGGAGGCGACGTACTCCGGATTCGAGTAGTTCCAGTGCCGGAGATACGCTCGCCGAATTGACCCCTGCTCCGCGAGGAACTGCTGCATGGGATGCCGTGTTTCGGGCGGGAATTCGAGCCGCAACTGGAGATACCGTATCACGCAATAGGATAGCGCACTAACATAAAAAAGGTGGACCTGTCCGACAGAACACCGTAGTCCCAGCAACGCAAATTACTGCGCATGAGCGCTGAAACGAGCTACCCGCCCGGTCCAAGCGGATTGCCGGTCGTCGGCAACACGGCGATCTGAGTCGCGACATCTCCCAGTTCTATGAGCGACTGCGCGACGAGTACGGCCGGATAGCGAGCTATCAGGTGTTCGGGACGGACGCTTGCATGGTCGCTCACCCGACCGCGATCCAGCAGATCCTCCTCGACGACCCCGACGCCTTCGAGAAAGGCGAGGTCATCACCCGAAACCTCAACGACGCCATGGGAGAAGGGTTGTTCCTGACGGAAGGCGACCAGTGGCAAAACCAGCGGTCGCACGTCCAACCGGCGTTCTATCGAGACCGGTTAACCACGTACGTCCCCGAGATGCGCGCTACGGCAGCGGAAACAGTCGCGCAGTGGCGCGACGGGGCAATCGTCGATGTGAACGACGCTATGACGGAGATGACGATGGACGTGCTCGGTCGGACGCTATTCGGTGTGGACGTTACGGACAATCCCGTAGTGGCCGAAGCGTCACAAGCGATCCTCGCCCGGTTCGACACGAGCCGGTTCTGGTCGTTCCTACCGGACACGATCCCGACGCCAACGAATCGGCGATACCGACGAGAACTCGCACGACTTCGGAGGTTCGTTGATCACCGCAGTACAGCGCGGAAGCCCACCGCTTCAGGGGTGGGAGGAAGCGCGTAAACTCTGTGCCACAGACCACCGATACCCGCAGGACCGACTCCCGAAATAATCACTGCTAATATAAACAGTCACCCTCAATGTGAGTGTGTCATGGAGGTTCAACGTACCGTTCGGGTCAAACTCGACGTACCCGACGAGCGACGGGACCACCTCCACCAGACCATCGAGCAGTTCAACACCGCCGTCAACTACAGCATCGAGAACGGTCGCAACGACAACGGCTACCTCATTACGGCAAAGACCAACATCCACGATAAGGTCTACCACCACCTTCGTGACGTGACTGACCTGCCTGCGAACCTCTGTGTTCGCGCCTACTCGAAGGCAGTCGAAATGATGAAGTCCACGGTCACTGACTGGAAGAACGGTAATAGTCGTCCAGTCCCGACGTTCGACCAGCCGACCGTCGTCTACGACAAACGCACCCTGACCATCAACGACAGGAGTGCAACCCTCTCGACCGTCGATTCTCGCGTTGAGGTCGGCTTCGACATTGGCAAATGTCAGGCTGATTACCTCGATGACGACGACTACGAGAAACGGATGGGGACGCTCCACTACGACGAACAGGAAGACGACTTCTATCTCCATATCGTCATCCAGAAAGAGGTCGAGGAACGCGAGGGCGACCGTGTTCTCGGTGTTGACTTAAATTTGAAGAACGTCGCCGTGACCAGCACGGGGTCGTTCTACGACGGTGGTGAACTGTTGTGGGGCCAAAACCACTACTTCCGCGTGCGTCGGAGCCTCCAAGACAAAGGCACTCGCTCCGCGAAGCAGGCATTAGCGCGACTGTCGGGGCGAGAAAACCGCTTCGTCTTGGACCGCCTGCACACTATTTCTCGACGCATCGTGGAAGAAGCCCGCCAGTACGACTGCTCGCACATCGCCGTTGAAGACTTGACTCATATCCGCGAGCGAATGGATGCCTATGACGACCAACTGAAACGCCAGATGCACCAGTGGGCATTCCGTGAATTGCAGGAGATGATTCGGTGGAAAGCCACCGAGTACGGGATTCGCGTCGAAGATGTAAATCCCGCATTCTCCTCGCAGACCTGCTCGAAGTGTGGACACCAATCCAGCACGAACCGCAATTCGGATAGATGGTTCGAGTGCAACGAATGCGGATACGAGGTAGACGGCGACTACAACGCTTCCAAGAACATCGGGAAGCGACTTCTCTCTTTACCCGAGGGCAAACGTCCCTCGGGGTTGGGCGACGGTCATCTCGCCCTTAAGAGCGGGTCGTTGACCCTGAACGGCGATTACACCGCCTACGACAGCGGGTCGGTAGAAGGGGAGTCCCACGCTCAAGCCCACGGCTTTAGCCGTGGGTAGATGACAGGTGATCCCATGACCGAGAATCAGATCGTGTTTCGTGGTGGCCGGCGAACGGTCCTCGGATTCGCCGTCGCGTTCGCAGTCGTGACCGCGATCTGGGTGCCGCTCACTGCCGCCGTCGCCGATCAGTCAGCATGGATCAAGCTGGCAACCGAAATCAGCAAATTCGCAGTCATCCTCGGATTCGTCGCAGTCCTCCTGCGGAGTGATACGGTGCGGTTCGCTGAACTGGGTCTCTCTCGCCAACATCTCCTCGCTGCTCTCATCGTCTTTGGTGGGTTCTGGATAGCGATGAACCTCCTTGGCGTTGGTCTGGCCGTGGTTACTGACAATCAGTGGGCTCTGCAGTTGCTGTGGTCGTTGCCCGAATCGGACCCCACGTTCCAGCGATACGCATCACTCCCCGCGACATCGTTACTACTTATACTTCTCAATTTCCTCGTCATCGGCCTCGTCGAGGAGATCGCGTTCCGCGGATACTTTCAGTCGAAAATCATCGCACTGCTCGGCGATAGCACACGCCGACACATCGCTCTCGGGATCGGTGTGACGAGCCTCGTGTTCGGTGTTCTTCACACACCTGCCGCCGTGGTCGATGGGCAGTCGCTCGACGGAATCCTCGCCGCGGCACTCGCCCCCACTGTAACGGCCGTGCTGTTCGGGGCTTTCTACGAATTGACACATAACGTCTATTTCGTGGCGTTGCTGCACGGCTTCGGGAACACATGGCCGCTCGTAGTGGACTGGACGAACTGGTCGGGGACCGCACTCATCGCCTTCTGGGTCTGTGCTGCTGGTATCTATCTCGCCACGACGTTCGCTTATCGGTACTGGCTGGCAGCCCGCGAACAGGTGCCGCTACGAACTAGAGACGATGATGGACACGCACTGCGTGGCTGAAGGTATTCCCTCGGTATCGGTAAAAGAAGTGTATCGACTCCAGTACCACGAAATATAGGTGAAAACTCACCCTTTAGGGGAGGGTAGCTCAATCGGTCTCAAGAGACTGGCGCGTTTGCTGCATAGCAACTAACTCCTCCACGAGTGCTGTGGCGATGTCTGGCGTGGGATGTACCAAAGCGATCTCTATCGCTTGCCGTCGACTCCGATGTGCCGCTCGGAGCGATCGATAGAGCCGATACCGTGTTCGTACTCGTATCATATCTCTTTCACTAGGGGTGCTGCTTGTACTCAGCGTGTCGTTCAACCACGTCCGCAAACACGATGGTGTCGCAGACATTCGTGATCTCGATCGTCACCCGTTCTCCCTGCTCTGCCTTCGGGACGATGATCACGTAACCGTGTTCGATGCGGGCGCTACCGTCGTCCTGATCGCCAAGGGCTTCGATATCGACCGTCAGCTGTTCGCCTTCATTAATTGGCGCTCCGTTATCTTGAGCCTGTTCCGGTTGTGTCTCCGCGTCGATGCCCAGGACTTCCTCGCGGAGACGTATCAATGCACAGTTTCGAAAGGACGGCAATGCGGCAGATCACCAGGGCGAATATCGCCAACCGAGATCTCCCGTTTAGAGATTTCGATAACGTACAAATCGTCCTGTTCCTCTCTTGATGCGGTATACAAGGCAAGTAAGTCGATGTGTTGATCGGCCGTCAGTGATCAGAGCTATCGCAGGAGACGCGCCGGTTGCTCAGTGCCTTCTCACGGCACAGAAGTGACTCAGCGGCCGTTACCCGGCGTCGTTGGCCGTTCACCAGTTCGGCCTCGTCCGCCCTGATAGCTACAGACGAACGCATACGCCAGCCCGCCGACCGCGCCGATGACGAGCACCCCAGGACCGACGCCCAGAGGGATCTCGGTCGGTGTAGACACAAACGAGAACAGGTAGGTCAGGGTCCCCGGCGTCCCGATCGTGATCGACTCGACGCCGAGGACCGACAGGGCGAGCGGGCCGCCAACTGCTAGGAGGAGCAACACTGCGAACGTCGCGACGGCTGCCCCTGCGAACGCGTCCCAGACGACGGCAGTTACTGACAGGGCGCACGGCCGGTCACCTTCGCGGCCGAGTATCCGGACGCCGTCCGGATGGTCTTCGAGTCGCACGTCAGCAGGAAAGCCCAACGGCGTCAGCGTCATCCAAAGGTCGGCGACCGCACCCGCGGCATTGGCGGCCAGCGGGACGATCAGCCAGCCCCACTCGAAGGCGAGCATCGCCGGCACGCCGACGGCGGTCATCACGACGAGCGGCGTCAGCAGGACGACGATAAACTGGTTACGCGAGAACTCGTGGTCCGTCGTGGCGTAAGCGTATGGCAAGATGAAGTGCGCAACGCCGACCCCGTAGGACGCCTCGCCGCCGTAGTATCGGATGGCGAGCCCGTGTAACCACTCGTGGGGAACGACGAACCCGGTCCCCAGTACCACGATGACGAGAACGTTCAGTGTGTCCGTCCATCAGTCGACGCCGGCGGGGCCGAACTGAAACAATGCCGCGTGGCCAGTCACCACCTGATACAGACCGCTGAGAGCGGCCGCCGCGACGACGAACCCGAGCGTGCTAAGTGCGGTCATCTGGATGGTGAGTCCCCGGGTGAGTTCGAGGTCCGCGAGGACGGTCTCCTGCCTGGTACCGCCACTAGTCGCCATACTAATTTGTCCGCAGGAAACACGTTATAACTACCGTCGGTGCAGCGGATTCAGATGGTCAAAAGTGGCACCAATCCGTTTCGCTCGACTTTTTCATTGCCTGAAACCAAGTCCACGGATGGGCACCGCATACCCGTGCGCTTCTCACAGTTGTGCCCATCGCTACTGATCGGACAACCTCTGCAAGCCTCAATATTCGAAACAGGTAATGCGGACATCCTCGTTCAGTTCTGAGGCGTGTCTTTTGCAGTGTGCGAGAGGAGTGTTGGGTGGCCCCTGGCTCGTGGACCAGGGGCGAGCGTCGCTGGCATCGGATCGACGGACTGCGGCTCACCGACTGCGTGATCCAGTCCGCTGTTCGGCGGCGTATCCTCACTGCCGGATGGGATGACATGACATGCACAGATGGGTGTGGCAGTGACGATACGGGGAGAGAGGCCACGACGCTGGTATTAAGTCTCGTGTTCGCCGCAAAGATTTCGCCGTATCGACGCTCTCACGCAAAAATGGAGGTGTCACGAACCCCCGGTCATCCCGACGGGGGTTCGCGACGGACTGGATCCGTGGGGAGCCTCTGTCCGTTCCGAGCGCGGGTACCGTCAGGGCGGTCAGCTGCAAAGCCCCGGAGCGCTCACCGCACCGACGGTAGATCAGTCGGCAACATTACTAGTAATAAATCTTATGGGTCATCTCCGGGCAGGGAGATGCCTCGGCCTTTCGCAAGTGAAGGTTCCGTGGGCATCCCGGGAGTTCGAAGCCGGCACACCGGAAGAAAAGAATGGCTCGCCGTCGCACGTGGAAACCGTGACCCGCCCCTCTGAAACTGCCGTCCGGGCAGCGCTCGCCGACCTTCGGCCGGGCACGACCGTCCGGGACCTCGCCACCGTCGAGGCCGGGAAGAACGCGGTGTACGCGGTGACGTTCGCGGATCGGGAGGCGATCTTGAAGGTGGGAACGGCGTCGCCCGACCGCGTGCGGGCCGAACCCGCGATCCTGCGGTTCGTCCGCGACCGGACCGGGGTTCCGGTGCCCGCGGTACTCGCAGTGAGCGACGACGTCCTCGAACACCCTTGCTGTCTGTTCGAACGGGTGGCCGGACGGACGGTCCCGGACCGACCGACAGATCTCTCGTCGGACGTCCTCGCGCGTCTCTGCGAGGACGGCGGGCGACATCTCGCCGCGCTCCACGAGGTCGACTCGTTCGAGACGGTCGGCCCGCTCGTTCCGGGCGACGACGGCGTCGCGGTCAGGGGGTCCTACGAGGACTGGCCGTCGCTGTTGGAACGGGCGATGACCGCCAAGATCGAGGCTCTCGGCGGACGGTTCGACCGCTACGAGGCGACACTCCAGGACTACGTGGCGTCGGCCGTCGACGAGCACCGCCGTTCCGCATCGGTCGACCCCGTCCTCGTCCACATGGATTATCGGCCCGCGAACCTGGTGTTCGACCCCGACGAGCCGTTCCGTACGCGAGCGGTCCTCGACTGGGCCGGCGCGGCCGCGGCGCCGGCCGCCTACGAGATCGCCCACGCCGAGGCGCTGTTGACTGACTGGCCTCGACTCGGCGCTGCCGATCGAGCGGATCTCCGTGTACGCTTTCGGTCCGGATATGCCCCCGAGGTCGACGTCCCCGAGATCCCGACCCTCTACCGGGTCGATGCTCGGCTCCGTCTCATGAAGCATCTCGATCTGGAGGTCGACGAGTCGGACGAGTCGGCCCGCGAGGCTCGCGCGGCCGAGCACGTGCGATCGCTCGCCGCGCTTGGCGTCCTTTCGGAGCCGTGAGTCGTTATTGACGAGACACGACTCTCAGAGTCCCCTCACGCACCGTCGAGGTGATCGGCCACCCGCTCGGCGGAGTCGCGTAGCAACGCGCCGTCGTCGGTGAACACCTCGACGGCGACCGTGCCGTCGAAGGCGGGCAGCGAGTCGGCCACGAGGTCGTAGTCGACTTCTCCCGCCCCGACGGGGAGGTGCGTGTCGCCGCGGCGCCGGACGTCGTGGACGTGGAGGTGCGAGACCCGTTCGCCGTGGTCATCGAGAAACCGTTCGACCCCATCGTCGCCGTCTTCCATGTACGCGTGGCCGATGTCGAAGCAGACGGCGGTGTCCGTCTCCGCGGCGAGGTCGCCGAGGACCGAGAGCGGCAGCCCCCGGGCCTGGTGACCGACGTTCTCGACCACGACCTCGACGCCGGCGTCGTCGCCGGCGTCGGCGATCGCCGACAGCTGTTCCGCGAAGACCGGCCGCTGGTCGGTGTCGTGGGGGTCCCGCATTGTCCCGTGGAGGACCGCCTTCCGGGCGCCGACCGCGCCGGCCCAGTCGAGCAGCTCCGACAGGTACGCCACGATCGCCTCGTTGAGCTGCGACACCGGCGTCGAGACGACCTGCTCGAACGGGAGGTGGACGCACAGGTCGGCGTCGACGGCCGCGAGCGCCTCGCGCAGGCGGTCGTCGTCCGCGTCCGCGATGGCGAACGCCGACTCCCCGATTGAGAGCTCGACGAAGTCGAAACCCTCCGCGGTCGCTTCCAGCCGCTCGATCGAGTCCCCCACCGTGAGGCCGATGTCCATGCTGGCGATAGGGTCTCCGACCTAATAGCCGTCGTGCCGATCGAGGACGTGGTCGGGGCCGGCCGAGCGACGCGTAGCCGATCAGACCCAGCCGAGATCCCGCGTTCCGCGAGCGACCGCGGCCGACTACTCCTCGGTTCCCCAGTCCGAGACGCCGAGCACGGCGTCGCACTCGGGACAGGTCCACACCTTCGGCGTGTTGGCCGCCGGCGCTTTCTCGATCCGTTCCGCCCAGTCGGTCACGTCTTCCTCGCAGTGAGGGCACCGAGCCATGCGGTCCAGTACCACAGAACGGGGCTTGTACGTTTTGTCCCATGCCGTGATCTGTTGCATGGTCTTTTCAGCCAGTTATGTGTCTTCTACACTGCAGTGGTAAGCTGTCTGGCTGATAGATGGACTCACAGTGTACACACAGAAACCGCTAAGTGGGTTGGCTCACAATGGACACATGATGAGTACGGATAAAAAGAGGGTCCAATTTCGTGCTCCGAATAGGCTCATCAACCGGGCCGACGCTCTGGCAACAGTCCTCGGGGAGGACCGGACGGATGTCCTCGTGACAGCACTTCGGGAGTACCTTCAAGAGGCCACTCACGATGATGCACTGACCCAAGAAATCGCCGCTGCGTACTACGACGGCGAGATCTCTCACGAGCAACTCAAAGCACTCGTCGGGGCAGAAGAAGCGGCGAACCTTCGCGTATTGAAACAGCAACTGGACGAAGACTTCGTCGACGACGTGGCCAACCGATAGATGTCGGAGTTAGTTGCAGATACCTCTTCGTTAGTGAGTTTAGGGAGTGTGAAGGACACTGACCCTGATCCGCTATCACAGTGTCTGTCCGCTTATGACGTTCTGGTGCCACAAGAGGTCGTCGACGAACTTGGGGAGCTTGCTTCGTATGATGATGAGCATGGCCACGCTGCAACCACAGTTCTTGACCGTTCGACCGAGATCACAACACGATCAGTAACGCTCAACGCTGACTTCCCACTTGACGACGGCGAGAACGCTGCCGTGACACTCGCAAATGAGATCGATGCATCGCTGTTGCTTTGCGACGAGTTCAACCGGCTCGGACTGATCCATGCCTCGTTGGCTGACACGCGACTCGTAACGACTCCAACACTTCTTTCGGTGTTCGTTCGAACCGGACGATTGACACCCGACGACGCACGGATGTTGCTCGATGAGATCAGCACCACCCGAAGCTGGGGTGCCAACAGTTACGTTCAACGAGCGCGCTCGCTCCTTGAGAAGTCCTAAACTAGACGAGCGAAGCAGAGAAAATGTTTCGTTAGCAAACTCGGTAGCAGTGAAAGAGCAGACACTGAGGCGCTCTATTCTCTCTTACAGATCCACGCCGGTCAGTACGCGTAGCTCTCGTCGGCCACGCGGAGTCGGCCGCGGTCGGTCCGCGCGAGCGGCGCGTACCGGTCCTCGGACACCGCAGCCAGGTAGTCGCGGAAGTCGCTCTCGAACCCGCTCGGCGGGTCGTCCCACAGGCCCACGGCGTAGTCGACGAGGTCGTCCGCAGCGACGGCGTCCCGCTCGGTCCCGTTCGTCAGCCCGTAGAACGCCGAGGCGGCCATCTCCCGCAGCAGCCGACGCTCGTCGGCGCAGTACATGCAGTCCCGCTCCGGCGGGCGGAACTGGACGCCCCGCTCCGCGTGGACCTCGCAGTGTTTCCGTTCGAGCGCGCCGACGGGCCGCACCTCGACGTCGAACCGCGGCGTCGCCCCGACCTCGACGACGAAGTAGCCGCCGTACGTCTGCTCGCCCGTCTCCCGGTAGGTGTACTGTAGGAACGCCGAGTTGAGGCGACGGTTCCTGTACCGGCCGATGTGGGTGTTCCCGCAGAAGTGCGCGCGGCCCTCGAAGTGGTCGAGCAGCGACCACGTCTCCATGTGGGTGACGAGGATCACGTCGGACTCGACGGCGGCCGGTGAGTTCGTGAACCGCTGGCCGCCGACGGTGACGCAGCCGTCGTCGGGGATCCGTGTGCCGACGTCGAGGTCGTACGGCAGGTCGCCGAAGTAGTCGCGGTTGCCGTACACCCACACGAGGCCGTGGCGGGTCCGGTCGGCGATCGCTTCGAGGAGGGGCTCGACCTCGCGGAGCTGCTCGGCGGCGACTTGCCTGTCCTTTCGGACCGCGTTCGTGAAGTCGCCGACGTGCACGGCGTAGTCGAACGTCTCGCCCTCGGTGTCCGCGAGGACGCGCCGCAGCGACACCATGTCGCCGTGGTGGTCGCCCATGACGAGGAAGCGCTGGGTCATCACCGAGAGCGTTGGCAGGTAGCGGACTAAGCGTTTCCGCCGTGCCCGCGGACGCGGCCGGCCGCACGAACGACCGGCTCGTGCGGACGCGGGACCGCCGACCGTCAGGAGCGCCGATAGAGCGTCCAGACGATGGCAACGGCCGCGAAGGCGACCCCGACAGCCGTGGGAACGGTGCCGCTATCGCCGCCGAACCGCCAGCCGAAGGCGACGAACCCTATTGCGCCGATGACCGCGGCGACGACGCCGACGTACGTGAGCGCCGACTGGGACCCGAGTCGAGCCATACCGGTAAGTCGATACGGCGGGATAAATAACTATCCGGACGTTATCTCGCCGAAATTAGCACCGCCAGCGCGACCAGTCCGAGGAGCACGGTCGCGGCGAACGCCAACCTCGGAGACGCCGCGACCGACAGTACGAACAGTGCTCCGCCACCTAGCAGGGCCAGAACGCTCACCGCGATAAGTTTCGTGTCTCGCAGGAGATCCGCTGCAGGGCTAGTCATGCGCTGCACCTGGACCGGTCCGTCTCCGGGCTCGATCGGTCGTTTGCCGTTTCCGGCGTGCTGTGGTCACCACGGATACCCTGTCTCACGTGAGTGTTTTCGCCCGATCAGGGTAAAGTCTGCTTTCAGGTCGACCGGCCACCCCGACTAGTTCTATTAGGGACGGTGTAGAAGAACGGCCACAAACGACAGCACTCGATGCTCCGCGATACTGCCTCCTGAGCGGAGACCGAACTCTACGGAGAGTACAGACGGAGTGAGTAGCGCAGCGCCGACGAAGCCGCGGTTCGGAACGACCCCGACGACCCCCGAGAAACCGACCACAGCTACCCGCTGAACGGAGGGATCAGGGATGAACTTCGCCGTTTCGGACGCGGCACAGCCGCTACAACGGCACATGACGAAGCACCGCCTCCGCATCGGCTTCGCCGTCGTCATTGCGCTCTGTGTTACGACGCTCGGGTTCGCAGCGATCACCGGTTCGACGACGGCGACCAAGGACGACGTTCCCGAAGCGCCGCCGACGGAGAACCACACCGTCGTCACCGAATCCGCCAGATACGGCACCATCATCGCGTACGCGCCAGACGGGAGCATCGCGTACTACAACAACTCGCACACGAAGTACTTCGACGTCGACCCCGTCGAGAACGAGTCGATGACCGTCGAGTACGTCGCCGCCGATACCCTGGCCACGGAAAGCGACCGGTGTCGGGACCCGCCGTGCACCCGAAACGTCGTCGAACGCCTGAACCTCACCACGGGTGAGACGACGCGCATCGTCACCCGCTACGACCACCGGGAGATCGCCGGCGAGTGGCACGACCACGTCCGCGTCAACGAGACGCACGTCCTCGTCGCGGACATGGCGGACGACCGGGTGTCCCTGCTGGACACAGAACACGGGACAACCGACTGGGCGTGGAGCGCACAGAGCGAGTACGCGGTCGAGGACGGCGGTCACTACCCCGGCGACTGGACGCATCTCAACGACGTCGAGTTGCTGGAGGACGGGCGCGTGATGGTGAGCCTCCGCAACCAGGATCAGATCGCGTTCATCGACCCCGAGACAGGGCTGAACGAGTCCTGGACGCTCGGCGCGGACGGAAACGAGTCGATCCAGCACGAGCAGCACAACCCGGACTACATCCCCGAGGAGCGCGGCGGCCCCGCGGTCGTCGTCGCGGACTCCGAGAACGGCCGCGTAGCGGAGTTCCAGCGCGAGGACGGCGAGTGGACGCGCACGTGGGAGTGGTCCGACGAGCGCATGCAGTGGCCCCGCGACGCCGACCGCCTCCCCAACGGTAACACCCTCATCACCGACACGAACGGCAAGCGCCTGATCGAGGTCAACCCCGAGGGCGAGATCGTCTGGCAGGTCGAACTCTCACACCCCTACGATGCGGAACGCCTCGAAACGGGGTCTGAGAGCAGTGGCGGTGAGAGCGCGCGAGCGCTCGATCTCGACTCCCGGGGCCGAGACAGTGCCGGGGGACAGGACTACGACTTCGGCGGCCTCGGCCCGGCCGTCAGCGTCGTGCGCGGCCTGTTGCCCTCGCGCGTCGTCAACGCCATCATCTACGTGAGTCCGACGTGGATCGGTCCCGCGGAACTCGGGCCCGTAGTGGTCACTATCGCCGTGAGCGTGGCGTGGGCAGGGCTCGAGAGCTGGTGGCTCGTTCGATCGCTGAACCTCGGGGTCCGGTCACCGCTGTATCGGAAGGACGACTGAGCGCGACGCTTCGCTGCCACCCCCGCGCCGCGCCGCCGCCGTTCAGGATTCCCGAGTAAAACGAAAACGTCCGCGATGATGGTCTCCTCTCCCCTGCGGAGAGCATCGGGTGCCTCTGCAGCCCGGTTGTAGCCGGGTACTCGTCTATACCGGAGAGTTGGGGATATAGCTATCACCAAAATGGTTGGGTAGCCGTGCGAAAGATACTCTACCACGGATTGGATATACCCGACGCCGCGGTTCGAAAACGTTCAGCGAACGCCGCGAGAGCCCCGCCGCTCTCCGGTAAGAGCGCCACCGGTCCCGCAACCAGCGATGATCTGGAGCCTCAGGTACAGGCCGGTCGCGCGGGACGGTGGCGACTGGTTCTCATCGGTGGACGGATATATCGTTTCCGGCCAACGACCCCGGTCGAGCGGCGCGCTCCCCGCCCGTCATGCGAGAGTGGTAGCGTGTTCCATATTTTTATCCTCAGAGAACGTACGTGGGGGAACGATGCCCGACAGGGAGGTCACGTACGTCCGGAAGGCCTGCGCGTACGTCACGCGCGGCGACCGCGAGCTCCTCGTGTTCGAGGGCCCCGACGAGGACCGCCTCCAGGTGCCGAAAGGCACCGTCGAACCCGGCGAGTCGCCGCGCGAGGCGCTCCGGCGCGAGGTCGCCGAGGAGAGCGGGCTCCGCGCGCTCGACGACGTCAGCCACCTCGCGACCGACGTCTGGCCTCGCCGCCCCTCGAAGCGCTACGTGCGCCACTTCTACCGCGTGACCGTCGACGACCCCCGGGACCGCTGGACGCACGAGGTCACCGGCGACGGCGCCGAGGCCGGCAGCGAGTTCGAGTACCGCTGGATCGACCTCCCCACGGACCGCGAGTTCGCCCTGGACCTCGACGAGTACCTCGACCGGATCGGCGGGGCACCGCGACGCGCGACCCGCGAGTGAGCGACGCGCGCGGCCGCCAGTAGGGAGGACTGGGCAGGGAACGGACCGACTGACGGGCACCCAGGACGCACGCGGCGTCTGACCCGTTTTTCTGCTAACTTCGTTTGGCAGCGTACTTGGGTTCGACCGACAAGCCGGCTGCCTACCGACCTATTCTGACAGATATTTAATATCAATAATAAGTAGTCGGAGTCGGACCACCCCACTAATGGAACGGCCGCCGGCGTCCGCGACGATGGACCTCTCGCTGGAGGACGCGCTCGACTGCCTCAGCAACAAGCGACGACGCCACACGATCGACATCGTCGACGCGAGCGACGAGCCGCTGTCCCTGTCGGCGGTCGCCGAGCGGGTCGCGGCCCGCCAGTACGACGTCGACCGGGACGCCGTCACGGGCAAGCAGCGCAAGGCCGTCTACACGGGCCTCTATCAGGCGCACATGGGGAAGCTGACCGCCGTCGACGCGGTCGCGTTCGACGAGCGGGCGAAGGTCCTCGAACCGGCCGAGAACACGGCGGGGCTGGCGCACACGCTGCGGTGGCTGCGGACGCAGTTCTCGGGCGGACAACGCGAACGCCCGCGGCCGTAGTCGGAGGAGAGTCCGGGCACCTCGCCGCCGAGCGACGAGGTCAAAGGACGGACTTCCATCATCGCAACCGGGACGGACGAAAACAGAGAGTCGACGTTACCGTCCGGTCGGCGTGAAACACTCGTCGCAGATGGGGACGCGCGCGGAGATCTCCGACTCCTCGGCCGTGCCGATCTCGTAGTACGTGACGGGGGTGCTCGACTGACAGTACGCACACTGTTCGATAGCTTCGGGATGCATTACCCGTTCAGGGGAACGGGGAGGGGATAAGGCCATTGGTCGGTAAAACCGTCGAAAAACGGCGATTCACAGGGATAATTCGTAAATTACGGAAGATGTAGTTAGCGTCGCCGAGTGCCGTTCCGCTGGTACGTCGGGCGACGGCCGCCCGTATTCAGAGGAAATCCGTCGAAACGGCACGCCGTTAGCGAGCCTCCTCTCCAGCCCCAAATTCCTGAGAACGGGCGGTATGGCCGTCCTACCTCCGACAGTCTCGGCGTCCCGACGCGAACGTCGACGCCCGTCTACGAAGGCGACTAAAGCGTCAGGACGCTAACTCGTCCGCGAACGTCGTCCCGAGCCGGTAGTTGCGCTTCCCTCTCACGTCATCTCGGCGCCACGAGGGCGTCGTTTCGCCGCCGCCGACTCCCGGACGTCGCCATCGTGTTAATAATCTATCCTTTTCTCCCGTTCTCCGCCGCTGAAACTGACCCGAACCCTCATGATACGGAGACTGATACCTAACGTATGGCTGGACCGGACGAGCGTCACTTCTCGCCGCTGGCGCCGGGGCGTCTCCGCGTGCTACTCGTCGAGGAGGACCCCGAAGCGACCGCGCGGCGGCTCGAACGAGCGGACGACCGGATCGCCGTCGTCACCGCCGCCGGCGCGAGCGACGGGCTCGACCGGCTCGACGAGGGACCGATCGACTGTGTCGTCGGGGATCACCGGCCGCCGGCTCCGGACGGGGTGGCGTTGCTGGCGGCGGTCCGCGACGAGCGCCCCGACCTGCCGTTCGTCCTGTTCGCGACCGACGGGTCCGAGGACGTCGCCGCAGACGCCGTCGCGGCGGGGGTTACCGAGTACCTGCAACGGGACCGCGGCGACAACCCGTACGAACGCCTGGCGGAGCGCGTCCGCGCGGCCGTCGACGAGGCGCGGACCCGATCGCGGCAACGGCACCTCCACGGGGGGGTCGAGACCGGGCACGAGCGGAAACTCGAGTCCCTCCACGCGGCGACGCGGGACCTGATGGCCGCCGACGCGCCGGACGAGGTCGCGACGGTCGCGAGCGAGGCCGCGAACGACATCCTCGACATTCCGATGAACGGCGTCCACTTCCACGACGCGGACGCCGGCGGCCTCGCGCCGGCCGTCGTCTCGGGACCGAGTAGCGACCTGCTCGGCGACCCGCCGACGCTCGGCGAGGACAGCATCGCGTGGTCCGCCTACCGCGACGGCCGGGCGCTCGTCCACGGCGACGTCCGATCGGTCGACGAGCGCCACAACGAGGACACCCCGGTCCGCAGCGAGATGCACCTCCCGCTCGGCGACCACGGCGTGTTCATCCTCTCCGCGACGACCCCCGACGCCTTCGACGCCGCGGACGAGACGCTGGCGAAGATCCTGGCGGAGAACGTCGCGAGCGCGCTCGACCGCGCCGCGCAGGCCCGGAAGCTCGAAGCCCTTCAGGAGCAGACTCGGTCGCTGATGGGCACTGCCGCGGTCAACGAGACGGCGTCGGTCGCCGTCGACGCCGCCCGGGAGATCCTCGCCGCCGAACTCTCCGGCTTCCACCGGGTATCGGACGACGGGCAACGCCTCGAACCGACCGCGGTGACCGACACCGTTCCCGAGACGTTCGAGGCGGCGCCGACCTACGACCAAACGGCGGACGACCCCGTCGCGTCCCTCGTGTGGGAGGCGTTCGACGGCGGCGAGCCGACGTACCTCCCCGACACCGCCGAGCGGACCGAACTACAGGGACGGACGCCGGCGGGGAGCGCGATCGTCTACCCGATCGACGACCGCGGCGTGTTCATCGTCTCCTGGCGGGAGCCCGCGGCGTACACCGAGACGGACGCGAAGCTCGTCGACATCCTGGCGTCGACGCTCGCTACGGCCCTGCAGCGGGTCGAGCGGGAGTCGCTACTGCGGGACCGCACGACGGCGCTCGAGCGCCAGAACGACCGGCTGGAGCGGTTCGCCGACGTCGTCTCCCACGACCTCCGCAACCCGCTGAGCGTCGCCAACGGCCGGCTCGAACTGGCGCGACTGGAGTGCGACAGCGACCACCTCGACGACGTCGCCGACGCGCTCGCCCGCATGGAGCCGATCATCGAGAACACGCTGGAGCTGGCGCAGCAGGGCCGAACGGTCGACGAGCCGGAGCACTGTTCCCTCACCGACCTCGCCGACGACTGCTGGGACCACGTGGCGACGGCCGAGGCGACGCTCGTCGTCGACGACGACCTCGCGGTCCGCGGCGACCCGGACAGGGTGCGCCACGTGTTCGAGAACCTCTTTCGGAACGCGGTGGAGCACGGCGGCGACGGCGTCACCGTCTGCGTCGGCGCGCTCGACGACGGCTTCTACGTCGCGGACGACGGCCCGGGCGTCCCCGAGGGGGAGCGCGACCGCGTGTTCGAACGCGGTTACTCGTCGGCCAAGGCGGGGATCGGGGTCGGGCTGGCGATAGTGCGGGAGATCTGCGAGGCCCACGACTGGTCGATACGCGTCGCCGAAAGCGACGCCGGCGGCGCGCGATTCGAGATCACCGGCGTCGAGCGCGCGTAGGTCTCGCCCGCTCGCCCGACTGTAGTCCGGCCCGCACCGGCGTCGATACCGCCTGGAAACGGTGCGTTCGACGCTCGTACCGGTGAACTTTGATATCGTTTCTCCTTTCATTCCGCCAACCTTTACGTCGTGATGTGGTATTTGGTAACATGGGAAAGCAGTACACGCGGCGAGAGATCCTGAACCGTTCCGCGGCCGGAGCGGTCGTCGCGAAGGACGTTCGCGGGCGGTGGGGACGGCGGTCGGCCGCGCAGTCCGTCTCCGTGACGGGGCAAATAGTGGACGCCCACGCGACGCCCGTCGGGAACGCCCGGGTCGAACTGTTCGACGCCGCCGCTCGGTCCAAAGTCGCCGAAGCCGAAACAGACGCGAACGGCGAGTACACCCTCTCGTTCGACGCCTTCTCGGCTGACCAGGAGCCGCTGGTGATCGCCCGGAAGGAAGTCGTCAGGGAAACCGCCGGAACGGAGGTCCGCAACGACTGGTTCACGACGCAGGTCTACGGTTCGTCGGTTCTGGAGACCGCGCTGAGCGGCCGGATACCGATCGACAAGGAGCTGCTGGTCTATCCGACGCAGCTCACGGACGGCGACACGTCGCTCGGCGTCGTCACTGTCTGGCGCCACGTCGGCAACCCGTACAGCGACACCCAGCAACTCCCGCTGGGGATCCACGGTCTGACCCAGCAGATCTTCTCGATCGAGGTGACGAACGCGGTCGGCGGTCGGACCGGCAGGGACCCCCACGAGATCCACTCCGAGCGGTACGACCTGTCGTCGGGGATGTTCTCCCTGACGTTCCCGGAGGACGCCGTGCTCGTCGATTACGGGTCGCAGGACGACATCGACGTCGCGGGAGGTGTGACCGTGAAGGGAACGGAGACGCAGTCGCCGGCGGAATCGCCGGGTCCGGCCGTTGCCTGGCATCCGCTCCGGACCGGCATCCCGGCCTACGAGGCGAGCCGCAAGCTGTCGTCGAACACGTACGCGGAGCTGTCGAGCGCGGACGCCGAGAGCCTCGACGAGATCGAGGACGAACTGAAGCGGGCGATCGGGGTGATACCGGGCGTCGGCGCCGCGCTCAACATCGTCGACTCCCTCACGACCGGCTTCGGCGATCCGTGGGAGAACTCGGCCGAACTGACCGAACCGATGCCGCCGGAGACGCGGAACCCGAACACGCACGACACGGCCATGCTCGGCTGGCAGTCGGACAACGTCGTGGTCGATCTCGACGAGGCCAGCGTCGTGTTTCGCGTGCCGGTGGAGTTCCAGTACGAGTCGGAGGACCGCTCGTCGCTGTTCGTCTGCCAGGCGAACTGGGAGTTCGACACGATCAGCGGCGTGGGAAGCGGCAGCGGCGTGGCGCGCGTCGTCCGCGGTCGCGGGCCGAGCGGGCGCGTCGAGCAGCCCGAGTCGACGCCCGACGCCGTCGAGATCTCCGGGACGATCCTCGAACCGGGCGGCGCTCCCGCGGCGGCGAACACGCTCGCCGTCTTCACCGTCGAGGACCAGTCGCTGCTCACGATGGTCACCACCCGCGAGGACGGGAGCTTCTCCTACACCGCCCCGACCGACTGGCGTCACGACGTTCAGTACTACCAGCTGAACGACGCCGACACGGACAACGACACGTTCGAGCCGCAGGGACCGGTCGGGCCGAGGGACGGGACGCCCGACCTGTTCGCGGTGACGCAGTTGCAGCCGACGCAGTCCAGAGATATCGGCTCGGTCGAACTCCCCGAGGCGTACCCCGTCGAGATCGACGTGGTCGACCAGAGCGGCCAGCCCGTGGGGAACGCGAGGGTCGCCGTCGAACACTACAACGATGAGGCCGACGCCGGCATCACGCCGTACCCGACGAACGCCGACGGACGTTTCGTCTGGGACGGGAGCGAGACGACCGGGATGGAGCTCCGCGGCGACGTCCGCGTCGAAGTCCGGCCGCCGGCGGACAGCGACCGGTTCGCCGACGAGACGTACACGCGCGAACTCGCCGTCACCGACCCGACGCGGGTCGAGGTCGCGCTCGAGGGCGCCGGCGACGACTCGGCGGGGCTCCGAGAGGACTTCTCGGAGGGATCGTTCGACGAGTACGTGGTGATCGCGGGCAGCCGGGACGACTGGAACGTCGAGGAGAAGATCGACGGGAACAGCCTGCACGCGAGCAGAGGGGAGGGGAAGGCGTTCGCCGTGCTGGATCCGAACGAGTACTCGTGGGGCGGGGACCGCGACGTCCGGGTCGACTTCGTCACCGAGGTCTCCAACTACAAGAAGAACGCGTACCTCGTCGTCGGCGACGGGAACGACCGGTGGTTCGGCCGCGTCGGCGTGCAGGGCAACGGGGTCAACATCTTCTACGACGAGGGGTCGACGCTCGAGTGGGAGACCGTCGAGAAGGGGTCGGTGACCGTCGAGCCGGGCGAGGTGCACACGCTGGCCCTGCGGATCCGGGGCGACACGATCACCCTGTCGCTCGAGGGGACCGACCAGCTCGAACACGCCCACTCGGACGCCATCGGCGCGGGAACGGTCGGCGTCGGGACCACGGGCGGCATCCCCCACGAGACCTGGTTCGACAACCTGACCGTGAACGAACGCGGGTAAGGCAGCCGAGGCTAACGCTTCCTTTCCGATCTGACCGGTTTGTCGAACGTGAAGACGCTCTGTCCCCAGATCGACCAATCGGCACCACCGATAGCGACGAGGTCGCCGAGCCGTTCGAGGGGTTCTGCCGGGCGCGTCTAGGGCTTAAGCGCTCCCGCTACCGTCATAGGCTTCGCTGAAGTCCCATTCGCGACGGAGGAGTTCTTCGACCCCGTGTTCGAGGATGACGTCGCCGAGTATCGTCGATCTGTAGTATGTGTACAGTCCATCGCTGTTCCGTTCCGTCCGAACGCGCTTCTCGACGAGTCCCACGTCTTGGAGCTCGTTGAGGTGGTAGTGGAGCGTGCTATCGTCGACGTCCATCGCCTCGTTGAGTTCCGTCGGCGTTAGTTCGTCCCCGTGAGCGAGCCGGTAGACGATCTCGAACCGCGTTCGATTACCGATCGCCGCCTGCATATCGAGGTACTCATCGAGGGAGAGCACGCTCGTCTCCGGAAGGAGATCGTCCGGATCGTCCGGTACTTCGTCGGCGACTCGCGTGTTTTTCGTCCCCATCGTATTTCGAACTACCCGTCCGAATCGCTTAGTCTTTGTCAAGCCAAGGTACACTGAAAACATCGTGTTCAGATAAGCTGATTCCATGCGAAGGCAAACGATCTGAGCCACTGGTCAGCAGTTTCTGCGTAAGCGTTGCTAAAGCAGTTTGAGAAAGAGGATGTTCTACGTTTTATCTCACGAAAGACACGTTCGACACTGTTCCGATTTCCATGTCGTTCGTATCTGAAACCGAGGCCATGTCGTTGACAGGCATAGTTCAGCGCCTTATCACCATCGACGAGAAACACAGCGTCATCGACGTTGTGTTTCTCGCGTAATTCAGTGAAGAACGCACTTGCGATAACCTTGGTTCTAGTCGGTTTAAGCTTTGTATGGAGCAATTCGTTTGATTGAATACGCCCGTTGCGCAAACGCAACCGTCTTTGTTGTCCCGTTTCTCGGACACAACTTCGGCGTCGGAGAAGAAGCGGGGAGTGTTTTGGAGAACGTCGCTGAGACACACGGAGACAGGATAATCTTCGTTCACGAAGCGAACGTGACCAGCGAGATGATCCGGTCGGCACGAACGCGATGGGATCTTCGTGTCGCAACGTACGAGACGGAGGAAGAGCTGGTGGATACAGTGAAACGCTTCATCGTCACTACGATGAACCGGGAGCGGTTCGGAGACCTCGAATATCTCGGCTAACGCCACCAAGCCGACGCTTTTACGCGAACAACGGTCGACAGCCCATCGCGGTAGGTTGGTTCGGATCGGCAGCACCGCTGATCGCCACCCCCCCGATCCCGTTTTTCACCCCTTGCGCCGTGCGTACGCCCATGCCCACCGACCTCCTGCTCCCGCAGACGCACGACGGGCTGACCGACCTCGCCGTCCGCGCCGAGGACCTCGGGTACGACGGCCTCTGGCTCGGCGAACTGTGGGGTACGAGCGCGGTCGTCCAGCTCACCGACATCGCGGCCAACACCGACGACATCGCGGTCGGCACGGCGATCCTGAACGTCTTCTCGCGGTCACCCGCCGTGCTGGCGATGACCGCCGCGACGCTCGACCGCGTCTCCGACGGCCGGTTCCGCCTCGGCGTCGGTACGTCGACGCGGAAGGCCGTCGAGGACCTCCACGGGGCAGAGTGGGACGACCCCAACCCCGTCCGCCGGGCGCACGAGACCATCGAACTCACGAAGCTGTTCCTCGCGGCGGACGGCCGCGTCGAGTACGAGGGCGAGGTGTTCGACGTGCAGGACTTCCCGTCGCTCGACCGCGAGGTCCCCGTCTATCACGCCGCGCTCGGGGAGGCGAACCGGCGCGTCGTCGCCCGGCTGTGCGACGGCTGGATCCCGCACAACGTCCCGTTCCCGGACCTCGACGACGCCTACGAGTACATCGTCGACCAGGCGGAAGCGGCCGGCCGCGACGCTGACGTCGATGTCGCGCCGTACGTCCCCGCCGCCGTCAGCGACGACCCGGACGAAGCCAGAGACGCCATCCGCAAGCACGTCGCTTACTACGTCGGCAACGGCCGCGGCTACGAGCGGGCGGTCGGCCAGCGGTTCCCGGACGGCGCGTCGGCCGTCGCCGAGGCCTGGCGCGATGGCGACCGCGCGGCCGCCGCCGAGAACGTCACCGACGAGATGGTCGCCGCCCTCGGCGTCGCCGGGACGCCCGAACAGGCCCGCGAGCAGTTCCGAGCCGTCGCCGACGTCGACTGCGTCACCCGGCCGATGGTGACCATCCCGAACAACGCCGACGCGGCCATGGCCGAGCGGACCATCGAGGCACTGGCCCCGTCGAAGTACGGTCAGTAACGCGCGACTAACTAGCCGGTGGCGAACTGTTCCGGCCGGTCGTGGCGAGGTTCGGCGTTTCACGATCGGTCTACGAGCGTCAGCATCGCCCTCTGGAGGTCTCGACCGACGTGCGGGCGTCACCGATGTTTCACAATCGGTCTCGTGGGCCGCAAGGAACGGTACAGAACCGCTCTCCGGATCCGAACTAGGAAACAGACGGGGGCGCGGCGACGGCGACGAAGACGCGGAATCGGCGAACGCCGACGCGAGGGCCGCTGACGGGTCGATAGCCGACGACGGCATCGGTCTTCGCGTACGGATCCGAATCCGGGAATCGCGTGACGGCGACCGATTGTGAAGATCTGTGGGGCTCTTTCGACGCGATGGATGCGGCGCGCGCGAGAGTTAAACGACCACTACAGTGCCTCTATGTGCCGATGTCGGTCGTGTACCGTCTGAGCGTGCGCCAAGAGTGGTGTTCCTAGCTCCGATATCCCCTGTGAAAGGAGATGTATTAGCGGCTCTCAGTCTGATCGTGACCCCCGTTTGAGGGCCGAACAGGGGGCGATATCCTTCACGACCCGCTCTTGTGCCGTGATTCTGATTGTGAAACGAGCGAGACGGTGCCGGGAAGCTGTCGGCTCGTTTGGTCGCTGGTCCACGCTCTCGATACACGATTAGTAAAATCGCGATTAGTAAAATCGTGATTTAGATAATTGCCACAATTATCGTCACGGGTCACGAAGTGTCCCTATGGTCAGTCCCCGCTTCGTCGACCGCGAGGACGAACTCGAGTTGTTGGAGTCACGCTTCGAGGGCGACGACGCCGACCTGCTGGTCGTCTACGGTCGGCGACGGCTGGGAAAGAGTGCGCTCGTCCGCGAAGCGATCGAGGGCCGAGAGGACGCCGTCTACTGGCAGGCGACTGAGGAAACGCCGGACGTACAGCTGGAGGATTTCGTCGAAACGGCCATCGAGACGTTTCCCGTGGTCGAAGATATCAAGCGCGACTGGGAGGCCCTTCTCCGGGCGATCGGCCGAGAGGACGCGATCGTCATTCTGGACGAGGTCCCCTACCTTATCGAATCGAACGACGCCTTGCCCTCCAAGATCCAGCGCGTCTGGGACATGCATCTCGCAGAAACGGCGTCGACGCTGGTTCTCGTCGGGTCGTCCATCAGCATCATGGAGGAGAAAGTCCTCAGCGGGGGGAGCCCGCTCTACGGCCGTCGGACCGGAACGATCGATCTGCCGCCACTCGAACTATCGGACGCCGCCGCGTTCTATCCGGACGACGACCCCGAGGCGGTCATCCGGACGTGGGGCGTCTTCGGCGGGACGCCGTACTACCTTCGGGCGCTTACGCCCTCTGAGTCGCTCCCCGCGAACATTCAGACACACGTGCTCTCGGAACACGGCGTCCTCCATAACGAACCGGAGTTCCTGCTGCGCACTGAGTTCGGGATCCGGCAACCCCAGACGTACTACACCATTCTCCGAGCGATCGCGACGGGAAAGCGTGAGGCAAACGAGATCGCCGACTTCGCCGGCGTCGACTCGAACTCTCTCGGGTCGTACCTCTCGAAGCTCCGTCGCCTTCGATTGGTCGAACGAGATATCCCCGTGACTGCCAACCCGAACGCCACGCGGAAAAGCCGGTATCGACTGAAGGAGCCGCTGTTTCGTTTCTGGTTCAGGTACGTGTACGGTCAGCAGAGCGAGCTCACACAACTCGGTGACGACGCCTACGAACAGTTGGTCGAACCGACGTTCCAGGAGTACATGGGGTCGATGTTCGAGCTCGTCTGTCAGAACGCACTCCCGTCGCTGATCCCGAAGACGTACCGTGGGATCGGGTACTGGTGGCACGACCACCACGAACTCGACGTCGTCGGCCTCGCGAGCGACGGAACGATCGTCGCCGGTGAGTGCACGTACACGACCAGGGAGATGACGGAAGGAGACTTGGCCGACCTCGAACGCAGCGCGGGAGTGATCGAGTGGACACCCCCGAACGGCGGCGATCCGGAGTATCACTACTGCTGTTTCTGCCGCTCCGGGTTCTCGGAGGGGCTCCGGTCGGTCGCGGGCGAACGGGACGACGTTTCGCTGTTCACGCCGGCGGCGATCGTCGGTAACCGGTAAGTGCTGTCTGCGCACGCGGAGCAGGCGCTGGTTCCGAGACGGGATCGCGTCGTCCGGTACACCCCGATCCTGTTCCCCCCAACAATCTTCACCGGCGAAACGGACGTTTCCGTATGGCGCAGACGATGCCGGTGACCCGATGGGCGTAGCCGACCGTCTCGGTATCGACCGTCAGGTTCTCGCCCTCGCTATCGCCCGCATGACGGAGTCTATCGGGAACTCCTTTCTCATCGTCGTGCTCCCGCTGTTCATCGGGAGCGAAGTGGTGCAGGGCGACACCTTCGGGCTCACGGAGGTCGCCATCACGGGGATCGTCCTCTCGCTGTTCGGGTTCGTCAACAGCCCGCTCCAGCCGTTCACGGGGCGTCTCTCGGACCGGACCGGTCGCCGGAAGATCTTCGTTCTCGTCGGCCTCGTCCTGATCGGGGTCGCCAGCTTCGCCTACTCGTTCGCGACGGCGTACTGGCACCTCCTCGGCCTGCGGACGCTGCAGGGCGTCGCCGGCGCGCTGATCATCCCGACGACCGTCGCCCTGGTGAACGACCTCGCGTCCGACGCGAACCGCGGCGGCAACATGGGGACGTACAACACCTTCCGCCTGCTCGGGTTCGGCGCGGGACCGATCGCGGCCGGCGCGGTCGTGTCGGCCGGCCCGTACGCGTTCTCGCTCGGCGGGGTCGCGGTCGCGTTCAGCGGGTTCGACGCGGCATTTTACTTCGCGACGCTGACGGCGACTATCAGTTTCGTCCTCGTCGCGACCCTGATCCGCGACCCGGACGACGTGGCGGACGCGAAGGAGAACGCGCTGGACGCGGTCGCGATCGTCGACCGGTCCGGCCCGGGGGTCCTCGACCCCGTGTTCACCCTCGGTGTCGTCTCGTTTTTCATGGCCGTCGGGATCGCGCTGTTCGCCACGCTGGGCGACATCATCAACGCGCGCCTCGACCAGGGGCCGACGATGTTCGGGTTCCAGTTCGCGGCGTTCATCCTCTCGCAGATACTGCTACAGACGCCGATCGGGCGAGCGACGGACGTCTACGGCCGGAAGAACTTCATCCTGATCGGGATGGTTCTGCTCGTGCCGACGACGTTCGTGCAGGGGATCATCTTCGACCCGTGGCTGATGGTCGCCGCCAGGTTCGCCCAGGGGATCGCCGGGGCGCTGGTGTTCGCCCCCGCGCTCGCGCTGGCCGGCGACATCGCGCCCGCCGGGAAGTCCGGGTCGACCCTGTCGGTCCTGACGATGGCGTTCGGCTTCGGCGTGGCGTTCGGCCCGCTCGCGTCGGGCTTTCTCGTCGAACTCGGCTTCGTCGTCCCGTTCGCGTTCGGCGCGGCGCTGGCCGCGGTCGGCGTCGTGCTGGTCTGGACGCAGGTCGAGGAGACCGTCACGCCGGAGCGGTCGGTCGCGCCGACGGACTGAGCGAACCGGCTGCCGCGGTCTGCGCTCGCGGACACCGCCCGCCTACCAGTTAGAGACCTGTCTCCCTTATCGGGTGTTACGGTCAGTGTATAGACCGCTCCGCGATCGGTAACGTCGACTGACCGTCCGGCGCACTAGATATGTTAGTGTATAACAAACAGTGACGACAGAGAAGTGCGTCCGTCGGCGCGGTCGTTGGCGGACGCGGCCCGCCGGCGGAGTCTCACTCATGGCAGAGAACCAGGACCCCGATCCCGACCTCGACGATACAGGTCGCTCGCTCGAGCGACCCGTTGCCGCGGCGGAGGCGACTCGGTCGCTTTCGGACTACGCGGACGTGCTGAGTTCCGAGCGGCGAGATCGGCTCCACGCGCTCGCCGACAACCTCGAGGACGCGCGAATCCTACACGTCAACTCGACGGCGTCCGGCGGCGGCGTCGCCGAACTGCTTCGCTCGCTCGTCCCGCTATCGAACGACCTCGGCATCGACACCGAATGGGCCGTCATGGACGCCGACGACGCGTTCTTCGAGGTGACGAAGGCCCTGCACAACGGCCTGCAGGGTCAGGACGCGGCGATCACCAAGGACATGCGGGCGACGTTTCGCGCGGTCACCGAGCGAAACGCGGGACTGGTGGCGGACGAGTACGACCTCGTCGTCCTCCACGACCCGCAGGCTCTGGGAATGGTCGACTCGCTCGCGCGCCAATTTCCCGACACGCGGTTCGTCTGGCGCTGTCACATCGACCTCACGGCGGCGTCGCCGGCGCACCTCTCGTTCGTCACCGACTACGTGGACCGAGTCGACCGTGCGGTGGTGAGCCAGATCGACTACGGTCGCGGGCTCGACGTTCCGACGACGGTTATCCACCCGTCGATCGATCCCCTGACCCCGAAGAATCGACCACTCGACGACAGCGAAGCGGCGGCAGAGCGCGATCGCCTGTCCTCGATCCCCTTCGACGCCGAGGCGCCGGTAGTGACGCAGGTGTCCCGCTTCGACCCCTGGAAGGACCAGCTCGGCGTCGTCGAGGCGTTCCGCGAGGTGAGGTCGTCGTTCCCGGACGCCCATCTGGTACTCGCTGGCGGGATGGCCGATGACGACCCCGAGGGACCGGCGATATACGACCGTGTCGCCGAGGAGACGGCGGACGACCCCGACGTCCACCTCCTGACGAACGAGCCTGACGAGACGATCAATCTCCTGCAGCGCGAGTCCGACGTCGTAGTGCAGAAGTCGCTGCGGGAGGGGTTCGGCCTCGTCGTCTCCGAGGCGCTCTGGAAAGAGACGCCGGTCGTCGGCACGGGCGTGGGCGGCATCCCGTTACAGATCAAGGACGGCGAGAACGGTTACCTCGTCGGTCCCCGCGACACGGCGGCCGTCGCCGACCGACTCGAACGCCTGCTCTCCGATACGGACCGTCGGCGGCGGTTCGGACGACGCGGCCGGAAGACCGTCCGCGAGGGGTTCCTCCTGCCGCGGCATCTCGCCGACTACCTCGCCCTCTACGAGGACGTCCTCTGAGGGCGGCAGCTCAGTCCTCCGCGCCGGTCGGCTGCATCTGGTCCTGGAGCTCGTCGATGTGGTCCTGCAGCGCCTCGGCCTGGCGCTTTGCCTGCTCCTGTCCCGTCTCCTGTAGCTGCTCGACCTGCGTCTCCATCTGGTCGAGCGCGTCGACCGTCCGCTCCTCGACTTGCTGGTGTGCGTCGATCAGGACGTCGAGCTGGTCGTCCATCGCGTCGAGGTACTCCGCCGGGACTTCCTCGACGTCGTCGAGTCCCTCCTCGATGGACGAGAGCGCCTCCTCCTGTTGTTCTTCGAGCCGGTCGAACTGCTCGTCGATCGTCTCGCGCATCTGCTCGACGGCGTCGTCGGCCCCCGGGAGCGTCGCCTCGACGGCGTCGAGGTAGGTGTGCAGCGCCCGGCGGCTCGTCTCGATCCCCCGCGACTGGATCTCGCCGGTCGCCGCCGCGCCGGAGACGACCGCCTCGCTGAACTGCCGCTGGAACTCGACCATCTGCTCGAACGCCTCGCGGCTCTGTTCGATCGTCGTTCGCTGGAGCTCGAACGCGGTCGTGATCGGCGTGTAGTCGTCGGCCATGGTTGGTGTCTGAGTTCGCTCGGTCGCGCCGCTCGGTCGATGCCGCGCGTCCGCAACTTTCGGGGTCGTCACACGTTAACGTATCGTACGGTTTCGGACACGTTCGGGACGGGTGTCGCACGGCCGCGCCGGATCGGTCGGCAACACCGTTCGGTTCACTCAGACATTAGGTGCGGGCCCGACTACGAACGAGTGAATGTGGACACCCGTCGGGTCAGGGAGCGCGTCCCGCGAGACCGCCATCGTCGTCGCGCTCGTGAGCGGTTCGCACGTCGTCAACCACCTCTATCTGGTCCTGTTCCCACCGATCCTCGCGACGCTCGCCGCGGAGTTCGACGTGGGGCTGGCCGCCCTGGGGGTCGCGATGGGCGTGCAGGCCTTCGTCAACACGGCGCTGCAGCTGCCCTACGGCTACCTCTCGGACAACTACGACCGGACGCTGACGCTGGGGCTGTGTCTCGGTCTGGGAGCGGTCGGGGCGGGGGTCCTCGCCGTCGCGCCGACGTTCGAGTGGCTGCTCGCGGGACAGGCGGTCCTCGGGGCCGGGATCGCCGGTCATCACCCGGCGCACTTCCCGCTGCTGTCGGACGCAACCGACGAGGACTCCCGCGGCCGCGCGTACAGCGTCCACGGGTTCGCCGGCAATCTGGGGTTCGCCGCGCCGCCGGTCGTGATCGTCGGCATCACCGCCCTGCCCGGGGCGACCTGGCGTCACGCCTTCGGACTGATCGCCGCCGTCGGCGCGCTGTACGGCGTCGCGGCCGTCTCCGTCCTCGCGCGCAGCGTGAGCGACGACGTGACGCGGCCGAACCCGGGGGAGGACGACGACCGTGACGCCGCTACCACCCGACTCGGACGGACAGTGGCCGAGGTCCGCGCGCTCGGCCGCGCCCCCTCGATCCTGGCGCTCGGCGTCGTCGCGATGATCGCCTCGACGGCGTTCTGGGGGGTCACCTCGTTCGTCGCGGTCCTCCTGGAGGACGGCTACGGCGTCGCGTCGGGGACGGCGAGCCTCACGCTGACGGCGATGTTCGTCGCCGGCGCGGCGCTGATCCTCGTCGGCGGGTCGCTCGCCGACCGGGTCCGTCCGGGGCCGGTGCTGGCGAGCGCCTACGTGCTTGCTGGGCTCGCCGCGCTGGCGCTGGCCGCGATGGTGCTCCCGCCGCTGGCCGCGGTCGGGATGGCGGTGCTCGCCGGCAGTCTCGGCAGTCTAGGGACGCCGGCCCGCGACAAGCTCGCGGACGTGCTGTCGACCCGGGCCGACATCGGGCGCAACTTCGCCGTCATCACGATCGGGATCATGGTCGGCAACACTGTCGCGCCGCCGCTTTTCGGCGCGCTGATCGAGTCGGCCGGGTACCGGACGACGTTCGCGCTGATCGGAGGGGTCGCGCTGCTCGCCGCGGCCGCGACCGTCGGTATCGTCGCGCGCTTCCGCGGGGACTTCGCGCTCGGCGCGTCGGTCGAGGCCGGGGACTGAAAGGGGACGGGCCGGTCGCGAAAGGACTACCAGACCGGCCGTGCAACCCTGCCGCGATGCCCGACGCAGACTCGTCCGGACGCCGTCGCCGCGTCGCCGCGGTCGCCGCCCTCCTCGCCGCGCTCGCCGGCCTGCTCGTCTGGGGCGGCACCGTCGCGCCCGATCCCTCGGTGAACGACTTCCCCGACGAGGACGAGGTCGGTCCCGCCCCGGGGGAGTACGTCGGCGAACGGGTGAAGCTCGGCGGCACCGTGGTCGGAACGGACCCCGTCGTCGTCCGCGTTCCCTACGGCGACGAGTCGATGGACGTCGCGCTCCAGTCCCTCGACCGAACGGTCGAGCGGGGCGACAGCGTCACTGCCTTCGGGACGCTCCGCGGCGAGCGCACGCTCGCCGTCGAGGGCGTCGTCGTCAGCGAGCCCTGGGAGATGCAGTATATGTACGTCGTCTCCTTCCTCGGGGGCCTGTGGGTGTTCGCCCGGATCGCTCGACAGTGGCGGTTCGACCGCGAGCAACTGGCGGTGGTCCCGCGCGGGGAGCGCCGCGGCCCGGACGGTGATCGCGATGCCTGACGTGCTCGCGCACGTCCTCGTCGGGTACTGCGTCGGCACGCTGGCGGCGGCGTACGACGACCGCCTCGGGCCGGCCCACGTCACGCTCGCGATGCTCGGCGCGCTCTCGCCGGACTTCTTGACATCCTCCCACCCCTGAAGGGGTGGGATTCCTCCGGTAGGGATGTTGGCTATACTGTCCCCACGGAGGCAAGTTTCCCGTCGCCGGTACTCTGGTTTGTGCGCTCCTCGTTGGGACTTGCCCTCTCGGGAGAGTGTGGTATCTCCGACCAGTTGTGGTCGTCCCACTTGAGGCGCACGGGCCGTGCCATCGACCCAACTGCGTGTTCGCCAGCCTGTCGTTCGAGGAACGTCCGCGAAGCATCAAGGTCGGCGTGTCCTTCGTAGCCACATGGGCAGTAGAACACGTCGCCGTCCCGCTCTGTATCGTCGTGTTCGCCACACTCTGGACACTCCGCCGTCGTGTATGCTTCTGACTCGACTTC